>JAIERG010000054.1 GCA_019747095.1 Caulobacteraceae bacterium
TGGTCAGGTACAACGTCATCAGCGGCTCGATCAAGGCAGGATAAGCGAGCAAAGCGAGGAAACTGCCGAGGTTGGACGCGGCGTACAGGACGTAGGGGTTCTGGCCATCATCATGGCCGAACCTCACGCGCGCGTACCAAGCCTGCAGCAAGGGCGCGGTCGCTGACAAGACGGCGAACGGAGCCCCAATGGAGATCGTCAAGGTCGTCAAGAGCCAGGCGACCGGTGCCGACGGATCCGGGTCGCCCAGAACGCCATTGATCCTCAGCGGCAGGAAGAGGGCCGCCAGCAGAAGGAGCACCAGGTGAACAATCATCTGGATCTTCATTGACCGGATCCGCTGAAGCCCGTGGGCATAGGCGTAACCGGCCAGCAGCGCGGCCTGAAAAAACACCATCGCGGTGTTCCATACCGATGGAGAGCCGCCCAGAACCGGCAGGACCAGCTTGGTCGCCATCGGCTGGACCGTGAACACGAGTGCCGCCGAAGTGAAGATGGCCAAGGCGAATAGGGCCGGTGTCGTACGATCTGCGTTTGGCCCTTGAACCGGACGACCGGCGCCCGCTTCCAACGTCACGTCACTCATGCCCGCTCCGGTCGCGCCCACCAGTCGACAGACCCGAGCGCCCGGCCCATGTATCGCCATTCATGACCGCTTCGGAAAGTCCCATGTTCCCCGACGACATCGCCGACATGGCCGCCGCTGTCATCGCCGCCGCGATCGAGCGCCACTGGACCGTCGCGACGGCCGAGAGCTGCACTGGCGGGCTCGTGGCTGGTGCCCTGACGGCAGTGGCGGGCTCATCGGCCGTATTGGACCGAGGGTTCGTGACCTACTCCAACGCCGCCAAAGCGGATCTGCTCGGCATATCCGATTCCCTGCTCGAGTCGCATGGTGCCGTGTCCGAGCCCGTTGCGCGCGCCATGGCCCAAGGTGCTCGGGACCGGACGGGAACCAGTTTGTCTGTCTCGATCACCGGCATTGCGGGGCCCGGCGGAGGGTCCATCGAGAAGCCGGTTGGACTGGTTCACTTCGGCTGCGCCTCGCCGTCCGGAATCGTGCACGCGCGCCATGTGTTTCACGGACTGGACCGGCAGGGCGTGCGTCTCGCCTCTGTGCGGACGGCGCTCGGCCTTCTGCTTTCGACTTGCGAGGCCAGGTGAGCGGCATCCTGACCATCGACGCGCGCGGGCATCGCTGCCCGGTGCCGACGCTGAGGTTGAAAAGAGCGCTGACGGAGGCACCGGCGACCGAGCGCGCCGTGCTGCTTGCGACAGACCCGATGGCGAGGATCGACGCGCCTTATCTGATGCGGGAACTGGGCGGGCGAGTGACCGAGATCGTCGAGAACGACGGCGTCCTGGCTATCACCGTCGAGAGGCCCGTCGCTCAGACAGGTTGACGATCGCGGCCGTTGTCTCCTGCCCGATATCGTCGAAATCGGGAGCCCCACTGGCCCGTTTGGCGATCTCCATCTCAGTTGCGAAGGCCCCGCCATAGAAGATCGCGTTGACGTTCCAGGACAGCCAGATGAGCAGAACCACGACCGCGCCGACCGAGCCGTAGGTCGCCCCCAAAGGCGCGATCTGCTCGACGTAGATGGCGCAAAGCCACGACGAAATCATCGACAGGACCGTCGCAACCGCCCCTCCCGCCAGCGCCGGAACCCAGGCCACCGGTGCCCGATGAGACATGGCATAGCGGTAGAGCATGGTCAGCCCCATGCCGAGCCCGAGCGCGGGGACCAGGCCGCCCAGTGAGAACCCGCCGCCCGCAGCCTCCCCCGCTGTATGCTGAAGCAACCGGCCAGTCACCACAGCTCCGGACACCACGGTGAAGAGGGCGAAGGCAAAGAGGGCCACAAAGAAGGCCAGCATATTGAACTTCAGGAATCCGTGGGGCTCCGTCTCGTCGTGAATCAGGTTCAAGCCCGCCAGTAGAGCCTTGAAGCCACGATGGGCGGCATAGGCACCGACGATCAGGGCGAAGGCGCTCTGGAAGGACACAGTGCGCGCCGAGGCATTGGCCAGACGCTCGACCTCGGCCTGGAAGATGCTGCGGGCGGCATGCGGCATGACGTCCGCGAGCGCGGCTGCCTGCTCACTGACCTGACCTATTGAGAGCACCGCCTTGTAGAAGCCAATCAGGATGGCGATCGCCGGAAACACCGCCAGCAAGGCGAAGAATGAGACGCCGCCCGTGTAGAGCATCACGTCACGACCCCAACTGCGGGCGAAGGCGCGCCCTGACAGTCGCAGCCAGTAGCCGGGCGTGGCGATGTCCGCTCGTTGTCCGCTCAAACCGCTTCCCGCCACAGCCGTTGTGCGCGACACCCTAGCGGAAATCGTCTGTCATGGAAGCCTCACAATCCCGAGAGCCTCTTCGCCTGATAGGTGTATTGCGCATTGCGCCGATGGGCGCGGGATCGGTATGGTCCTGTCGCGTCGCGGACGCGGTCTCTGCGGAGATCAACGGGGGACGGTCGACTTGCTTTCTGATCCACGCCTGCTGGTCGTCGCCCCGAATGACGACAGGATCGGGGCCCTCTGTCGAGGCCTCGATGGACTTGGATGGCGTACCATGACAGCGCGCACAGGTGGTGCCGCGGTCGCGGCCCTTGGCGACTTCAAGCTGGAAGCGGCCATCATCGATGTCGATCATCCCGAGGCTGCGGCGCTGCCAGAGGCACTGCGCCTCGCTGCCGGTGCCCGTCGCCTGCCAGTGGTGTGGATCGGCTCGACGGTCGCTGGAGAAGGCATTGATCTGGCAATGGCCGAGGTGCCGCATCCGACCCAGCTGGGTCTGCGGCTGGAGCAACTGGTTCGCGCGGCAATCACTGAAGAAGAATTCCACCTTCGCCGCCAGACCCTGGGTCTGCATGGGGCAACCTTGGACGCGGGTGACCCTGATTCGAGCCCGGTTCGCATCCTGATCGCCGGGGCCCCGGATCACCGCTTTATCGGTCTGTCGAATACCCTGACCCGGGCCGGGGCCGAGGTCGTGGCGGCTCCCACCCCCTATACAGCGTTCGACTATCTGCACGAGAGCCCGTTCGATGCGGCGGTCTTGTGGGGCGCGCCCGATCATGCGCCGGCGCTCAGCATCGCGTCCGGCATGAAGCGCAACACGCGGCTCTATCACATCCCCCTGGCGCTCTATCTGCGGTCCGAAGGCGAGATCAACCTGGGCGAACTCTACAACAGGGGCTTCTCGGAAGTCGCAGGAGCCTCGACCCCGGAACCGGATATCGCGGCAAGGGTGCTCGCCCTGGCGCACACGCATCGCCGGCATCTGGCAATCCGCAGGGCTCTTGAGGGCGCGCGGGGATCGGGCGTGATGGATCCCATGACCGGTCTGTTCACACCGACCCTGTTCGCCAGCCACCTGGGGCGAATCGCCGAGGCCGCCATGGCGCGGCGTCGACCGTTGTCGATCTGTGTCCTCAAGGTGTCCGAGAACGAAACTCTGGGCCACGCTCGCAGAGGTGGCTGGCTGGACCGGGCCATGCCGCAGATCGGTGCGATGGTGTCGCGTCTGGTTCGGGTGGAGGATACAGCGGCCAGACTGGCTCCGGAAGTCTTCGCCCTCGCCCTGCCCGCCACGCCAGGCCCCTCGGCCCGCCTGGCGGCGGAGCGCATTGCAGCGGTGATCGGTTGCACCGCCTTCGACGCCGGGCCCGACCGCTCGCCCTTCGTCGTTGAGTTCCGCGTGGGCGTGGCTGAGTTGATGCCCGGCGAGAGCGCTGCCGCCGTTCTGGAGCGCGCCTCCGCCGACCTGCACGCAGCTCCTGCGGCCTGAGGTCAGGCGGCCGCGACGCGGGCCAGGTCTGATGTGATCCGCTCGGCGACCTTCAGACGATCCTCCGGCGTGGGCCAGTCGCCCTTCACCACGATCTTCTGATCCGGACGTATCTTCCAGGACGCATGGTTCTTCTGGATCAGCCCAACCAGCCCGACCGGGTTGGGGAAGCGGTTGTCACGCAGCGTCAGGACCGCACCCTTGGGCCCGATGTCGATGCGCTCAACGCAGGCCGTCTTGCAGTTGGCCTTGATGCCGACGATGCGCAGGAGCTGCTTGGCCTCGTCCGGCAGAGGGCCGAAGCGGTCGATCAGTTCGGCCGCCAGAGCCTCGCGGCTTTCGGTGTTCTCAGCGTCCGAAAGACGGCGATAGAGGCTGAGACGGACGTTCAGGTCCGGGACATAGTCCTCTGGAATCAGGACCGCCGCGCCGACGTTGATGGCTGGCGACCAGCCCCTGTCGACACTGCCGGCCTCGCCATTGGCGCGAAGTTCGGCGACCGCGTCCTCGAGCATCTGCTGATATAGTTCGACGCCGACCTCACGGATGTGGCCGGACTGCTCGTCGCCCAGGAGGTTGCCGCCGCCGCGCTGATCCAGGTCATGACTGGCCAACTGGAAGCCGGCACCAAGGTTGTCGAGCGACTGCAGAACCTGCAGGCGCCGCTCGGCCGAGAGGGTCATGGGCTTGTTCGCGTCGGTCGTCAGATAGGCGAAGGCGCGGGCCTTGGACCGGCCGATTCGGCCTCGGATCTGGTGCAGCTGGGCGAGGCCGAACATGTCGGCCCTGTGCACGATCAGAGTATTGGCGGTCGGGATATCGATGCCGCTTTCGACGATGGTGGTCGAGACCAGCACGTCGTAGCTGCCGTCGTAGAAGGCGCTCATCACGTCTTCCAGCTGGGTCGGGCTCATTTGGCCGTGGCCGACGACGAACTTGATCTCAGGCACCTGGACGCGGAGGAATTCCTCGATATCGGGAAGGTCCGAAAGGCGCGGGCAGACGTAGAAAGCCTGTCCGCCGCGATACTTTTCGCGCAACAGGGCCTCGCGCACCATGACCGGGTCCCATGGCGCGACGTATGTGCGGACCGCCAGGCGATCGATTGGAGGGGTGGCGATGATCGACATCTCGCGGATGCCCGACAGCGCCATCTGCAGCGTGCGCGGGATGGGGGTGGCGGTCAGGGTCAACAGATGGACATTGGCGCGCAGGGACTTGAGCTTTTCCTTGTGCTTGACGCCGAAGTGCTGCTCCTCGTCGACGATGACGAGGCCAAGGTCCTTGAAGCCGACCTGATCGGACAACACCGCATGGGTACCGACGACGATCTCGAAGGAGCCGTCCTTGAGCCCCGCGCGCGTCTCGGCCGCGTCCTTGGCGGTAACCATGCGCGACAAGTGCCGCACCTTGATGGGCCAGCCCGCGAAGCGTTCGGAAAAGGTCTTGAAGTGCTGGCGAGCCAGCAGCGTGGTCGGGCAGACGATCGCCACCTGCTGCCCCGACATGGCCACAACGAAGGCGGCGCGGATCGCTACCTCGGTCTTGCCGAAGCCGACGTCGCCGCAGATCAGGCGGTCCATCGGAGAGCCCTTGCCGAGGTCCTCCAGCACGTCGCCGATGGCGTTCAGCTGGTCGTCGGTCTCCTCGTAAGGAAAGCGGGCGCAGAACTCGTCGAACAGGCCGTGCGGCGGCGTTATGGCTTCGCCGGACTTGAGCGCACGCTTGGCCGCCAGAGCGATCAGGCCCTCGGCCATGTCGCGCAGGCGCTGCTTGGCCTTGGCCTTCCGCGCCTGCCAGCCGGCACCGCCCAGACGGTCCAGCTGAACGTCGTCGGATTCCGCGCCGTATCGGGTCAGGAGGTCAATATTTTCAACAGGTAGGTAGAGTTTGCTCTCGCCCGCATAGAGAAGCTCGAGGCAGTCGTGCGGCGCCTCCTGGATCTCCAGGGTCTTTAGCCCCTCGTAGCGGCCGATGCCGTGGTCGAGGTGAACGACCAGGTCGCCGGTGGTCAGGGCCGAGGCCTCGGCGAGGAAGTTCGACGCCCGGCGCTTGCGCTTGGGCCGCGCCAGACGGTCGCCCAGGATATCCGTCTCGGAGATGACGGCGATGTCGTCGGTGACGAAGCCGTGCTCCACCGACAGGCGGGCGCGCAGGAACAGGTCCTTCGACGCCGCCTGCACATCGGCCCAGTCGCGAACGGCCACGACCGGCTCCAGGCCATGATCCGACAGCATGACGCCCAGACGATCCGAAGACCCCTCGGTCCAGCTGGCAAACAGGACCTTCCTGCCCTCGGCCTTCAGCTTGGCCGCATGGGCGGCAACGGCCTCGAACAGATTGACACTGTCCTGGGCGCGTTCGGCAGCGAAGGTGCGGCCCAGCCGTCCGCCTGCGTCTTCGGCACCGCCGTCGAACGGGCTGAAGCGTCGCACGGAGCGACCCGCAAGGGCCCCGTTCCACTCGGCCTCGGGCAGATACAGCCGCTCGGGTGGCAATGCGCGGTTGGCCCCTCCTCCTTTGGCCTTGGAGGCTTCCTGACGGGCCTCGTAGGCGTCCCTGGTCAGGTTCCAGCGGTCGGCGCGGGCGGCATCGGCCTGATGATCGACGAAGATCGACGCGCGGTCCGGCAGGTAATCGAACAGGGTCTCCAGCCGGTCGTAGAGCAGCGGGAGCCAGTGCTCGAAGCCCTGACGGCGGCTGCCCTCGCTGACCGCGGCGTACATCGGGTCCTCGCCCGGCGCGCCGAACAGGTTGAGATAGCCGCTGCGGAAGCGGCTGATGCTGTCCTTGTCCAGCAGGGCCTCGGACACCGGCGACAGCGAGACCTCGCGCAGCTGGCCGGTCGAGCGCTGGGTCTCGGGATCGAAGGTTCGGATCGATTCCAGCTCGGAGCCGAACATGTCCAGCCGCACGGGCTCGGGGAAACCGGGCGGGAAGACGTCGACCACCCCGCCGCGCACAGCGAACTCGCCCCGGTCGCTGACGGTCGACGCGCGGACGTAGCCGTTGATGGCGAAATAGGTTTCCAACGCCTGGAGATCGAGGTCGCGGCCGACGACGGCGTCGAAGCCGGCGGCAGTGGTCACTTCGCGCGGCGGCGTGCGCTGCATGGCGGCGGCGACCGTGGTGACCACCAGCAGGGGCTCGCGCGTATCGGGCTCGCGGCGGGCCAGCATCGTGAGCGCCGCCATGCGCTCGGCGGACACGCTGGCGGTGGGGCTCAGCCGGTCGTAGGGCAGACAATCCCAGGCCGGAAACTCAAGAACCTCAGTGTCCTTAGCGAAGAAGCCGAACGCTTGTCTGAAGGCCGTGGCGCGCGCGCCGTCTCGCGCCACGAACACGGCGACGCCGCCGGACGCCTTCAGCCGCTCGGCGACGACCAGGGCGTCCATGCCCTCGGGCGCCCCGCCCAGGGTCTGGTCCGTGCGGCGTTCGATCTGGGTCCCGTCCATCAGCCCGCTCCCTCGGCGACCGCAGCCGAGACATGGCTGCGCATGAAGGCGCGCAGGCGGGTCATCAGCGGGGTCTCGTGCGGGGCGGGCGTGGGCTTCGTTTCGATGATCCAGGCGTACAGGTCGTGGTCGTCCTCAGCCAACAGAGCCTCAAAGGCGTCGAGTTCGGTATCCGACAGAACGGCGCCTTCGGCCTCCATGAAGGGCCCGAGCACCAGATCGGCCTCGCGGAAGCCCCGGCGCCAGGCGCGGAAGGTCAGCCGCCCCAGCCGTTCGCGGCGAGGATCAGAGGGTGTTTCGGCGCGCGCATCGTGTTCGGCCACAAGAATCCTTGCCCGGTCCATCATTCCAACAAGCCGAGGCAGATAGCGTTCCCCTGCCCGTTTCGCCAGCGTCGCCACGACCGCTATGGTCGCAGGCGATGCGCCCGGAGATTCTGTTTCCCCTGTTCGCGGAGGTCGGCTCGCTGAAGGGCGTCGGCCCGCGCACCCTGCCGCTGGTGCAGAAGCTGGCCGGGCCGCTGGTGCGCGACGTGCTGTTCATGGCCCCGACCGGCGTCATCACCCGACGCCGGACGACGGCGGTCGATGCGGTGGAAGGCCAGGTGGGCGTGTTCGACATCGTCGTCGATCGCATGATCGCCCCGAACCGGCCGGGCGCGCCGCTGAAGGTGCGCGCCACCGACGACACCGGCTTCGTCCACCTGATCTGGTTCGGCGGCAGCCCCCAGCACATCGAGCGCCAGCTGCCGCGCGGCGAGCGCCGCCTCGTGTCGGGCAAGGTCGAACGCTACAACAACGAGGTCCAGATCGTTCACCCCGACTGGATCGTGCCGCTGGACCAGGGGGAGGAGATTCCGGCGGTCGAGCCCATCTATCCGGCGACGCAGGGGATCAGTTCGCGGCAGGTCCGGAAGATCGCGCTCTCGGCGCTCACGACCGCGCCCGACCTGCCGGAATGGCAGGATGCGGCGTGGATGGCGCGTCAACGCTGGTCGGGCTGGCGGGCGGCGATCGAGGCGCTGCATGCGCCCGCCGCCGAGGCCGATCTGGAAGCCGCTTCGCCGACGCGACAGAGGCTGGCCTACGACGAGTTGCTCGCCCATCAGCTGGCCCTGGTGCGGCGTAGGCGGGCCCGGCAGATCACGCCGGCACCGGTGATCCGGCCGGGCCACGTGTCCGAGGCGCTGCTGGCCGCCCTGCCCTTCCGCCTGACCGGGGCGCAGGAGCAGGCCGTCGCCGAAATCCGCCGCGACCTGGCGTCCGCCGAGCAGATGGGACGGCTGCTGCAGGGCGACGTGGGCTCGGGCAAGACGGCGGTGGCGGCGCTCGCCATGGCGGATGCGGCCTCCAGCGGGTTCCAGTCCGCCCTGATGGCCCCGACCGAGATCCTGGCGCGCCAGCACCATCAGCGGCTCGGGCCCATGCTGGAGGCGGCGGGCGCGCCGGCGATCCTGCTCACCGGACGCGACACCCCGGCCGAGCGACGCGAGAAGCTGGCGGCCCTGGCGTCCGGCGCGGCCCGGGTGGCGATCGGGACTCATGCCCTGTTCCAGGACGCTGTGCGCTTCGACCGGCTGGGTCTGGCGATCATCGACGAGCAGCATCGCTTCGGCGTCAACGAACGGGCGCGGTTGCAGGCAAAGGGCGATCCGCGGACCGGCGGCGTCCATCTGCTGACCATGTCCGCCACGCCCATCCCGCGCACACTGGAGCTGACCCAGTATGGCGAGCTGGACGTCAGCCGCCTGACCGAGAAGCCGCCGGGCCGCACGCCCGTGGCCACCGCCGTCCTGCCGCTGGCCCGCATCGGCGAGGTGGCCAGGCGGCTGAAGGCGGCGGTCGAGAGCGGGGCGCAGGCCTACTGGATCTGTCCGCTGGTGGCCGAATCCGAAGCCGTCGACCTGGCGGCTGCGGAGGCGCGCGCCGTCGATCTGCGGCGGCTGCTGGGCGCCGAGGTCGGTCTGGCGCACGGCCAGATGCCCGGCGCGGAGCGGGAGGCGGTGATGGCCGACTTCGCCGACGGCCGCCTCCCGGTCCTGGTCGCCACGACCGTGGTCGAGGTCGGCGTGGATGTGCCCAACGCCTCCATCATGGTCATCGAGCACGCCGACCGGTTCGGCCTGGCCCAGCTGCACCAGCTGCGCGGCCGTGTCGGCCGGGGGGCCAAGGCCAGCGCCTGTATCCTGCTCTACGGCGGCGAGGACGGAGGGCTCGGCGAGACCGCGCGTCAGAGGCTGGAGACGCTCCGCCGCACCGAGGACGGCTTCGAGATCGCCGAGGAGGATTTCAGGCTGCGCGGCGGCGGCGATCCGCTGGGCCTGAAGCAGAGTGGCTTTCCGGCCTATCGCTTCGCCGATCCGATCCAGCACCGGGCTCTGCTGCTGGCGGCGGCGGACGACGCGCGGCTGGTGCTCGGCCGCGACCCCGATCTGCTTTCGGAGCGCGGCAAGGCGATCCAGGTTCTGGAGGCGCTATTCGACTGGAAGACCGAGCGGGCAGCGCTGGACTAGGTTCTGGACTCATAAGCTCTGAGCCAAAGTCGCGTTGATGCGAGGAGGACGGCGGCGAGGAAGTTGCGGGCCA
>JAIERG010000071.1 GCA_019747095.1 Caulobacteraceae bacterium
TGCCAACCCAGCCGATCACAGCTCAGATCAACCTAGGACTCTCGTTATGGCTGGATGAGAAACGGGGGTCACGTCAGAAGGGATGACGACCTCGCCTTGGACGCCGACCGTCTTCGAGCCGGACCGCGCCGTCGCCGCCTAGTGTAGCCGGAGGTATTGGACCGCCCATTCGATGTGGGTGGCGGTCAGGATCCATCTGACCGGGACCGAAGGAAAAGCCGACGCGGTCATCTTCGAACGGCGGGCGCCAGTGAAGGAGCGCTCCATGACGTTCGAACTCCCCGAACTGCTGCGTCAGCGCATGACTGAGGACATGATCACCCTCGTTCGAGGAATGTCCGCTTCCGGGACCGGGCTGAACGTCTGCAAATGGCGCTCTCCAGTCATGAGATTTTCGCGGGTAGGGCAGTCTTCCCGTTAAATCGGCGCGGAAACCCTATGCGAGAATACGAGTAGCGGTTCTCGGTAGGCGAAGAGGAGCGGCGCCTGCTTCTCTTCGGCTCAGGTGCCGACGACAGGTACTCGTGGACGTACCGCCAGGCGATCTCGGACTTGGGCGTAGATGTCGTTAACGCCCGCCATCTTCACTGTCGTCGCCACGGCATACGGCGTGAGGTCCGCGAAATCGTCGACTTGGCGCTGGACGACGACGTCGAAGGTCGCGTTTTCCCCGAATGCAGCCGCCCGGGCGCCCTCCCAACGGCGATGGACGACCGTCCCGTTGTGCGCCTGGTTGTAATCCGGCTGCAGTCCGTCGGCGGATACCGCGAGCAGGGCGGCGGCGTCATGGGGCTCGACGATCTTGATCTGAACGCCGCGATAGCGGGGCGCGCCGATGCGCGGGGGCGCCATCCAGGCGACGGTCACGCAGACCTCGTGAGGGGTGGCCCGACCCGCCATGGCCGCGGGGATCGGGATGCTGACCGTATGCGCCTGGTCCGAACCGAGCCGGCCGACGCTCCACAGCGTCGCGCGGTCGGAGGTGCAATCCAGCACGACGTCCCCGTCGATCGCGCCGAATCCAAGATACCGGCGGACGTTGTCCTTTTGGCGCACGTGGAGCCGATTGTCGGCAGGGCCCAGGGTTTCGACGATCAGGTCTCTGGCCGCCGTCCATCGGGCCGAGTGGACCAACAGGGCCTTCATTAGCACGGCGCGGTAGGCTGCCGGGATGTCGAGAAAATCCTCATAGACCGCCTCGAGCGCCTCGTGAGCCCTTGCCGCGAGGCCGGTGGTCAAGGCCGAGGCGACGCTGGTCCCGATCGACTTGCCGACGGCGTCGGGCCGGGCGACCCGCTGCTCCGGTGGAACGGCGACCAGCACCCCGCCGAACGCGCCGGCGTTCCGCAGCGGTGTCAGGGCATGACCTTGGCCGCGAGGGCTCAACCGGACGTGATGCCGTCCTCCCGGAGCCAGGATGTCGGGCTTTACCGCGCCCGCATGACCTGGGCCGAGCGCGCTGGAGACTGTGCACAACCCCGTGTCCGCCCAGACGTCGAAGGTCAAGGCGGCCTGGGGCGTCGGGCCGCCGGCGTCGCCATGCAAGGCCCCGACCGTCAAGGCATTCATGGACTCGGCCGGAGCCAGAACGCGGCGATAGGCCATGGCCGATCCGCTGGCCCGCAAGGCCACCTTTGCGCGTTCGGCCGGCGAGAGGTTTTCGAAGGCGATGACATCGACGTCGATCGTCTCGAGTTCGGCCCCGTGATTGCCGGCGCTGATCACGAACAGCACGCCGTAGGCGTACGACAGATAGTCAATGACCCGCGCCCAACCCGACATTCGACCCGCGAACGGTTTGTTGCTGTCGCCTAACGAGGCGTTGATGACGATGACGTGGGGAGCCGTCGCGTCCGGTCCGGTCTTCATCCGCGCGACCGCGGCGTGGAACAGGTCGGCGGGAAGCCGATCGGGAAAGCGCTCAACATCGTCGATCGGGGCGGGCGCGTACATCACATTGACGAAATGAACGCGGCGGTCGAGGGGCGGGCTTGACGCCTGCAGATCGCCGTGAAGCACGGCGGAGGCCATAGCCGTCCCATGGATCCGAGGACCCACCGATCGTCTTTCGAGGTCGAAGGGATCCTCCACGGACAAGCGTCCGGCAAGCCGTGGATGACCGGCCAACGGCACCGCGTCGAACACAGCGACGATCGGATCGCCTGTGGGATTTCCGGCGACCGGGGGAGGCTGGGCGTCATCCGGCTCCACCACAGTCAGGTGAACCGCGCTTTGGGGGCGGATGTGCATCACCGCCTCTGAGGCGATCAGGCCTTCATAGCCGCGCGCGAGAATGGCCTGGACCTCTGCCAAGGGCACATCGGCCAGAAGGGCGTGGTAGCGAGCGCCGTCGATCCGGCTCGTTGAGATGACCGTGCCGCCGCGTTCGGCCAAAAGGCCGGAGACCTCGGCTTCGGCTCCCCTGACGGCGCGAAACACGAGCTCGATTTCCAGGCGGACCCGGCCGCGCGCGTCCGCGCGCTGCTCGGCCAACACGGCGGCGTCCTCGGGCGTGAGTCTGTCCTGTGGTCCCCACGCACGCAGATCCTTCATCTGCTGAAACAGGTCGCGCCAAGGTGCGAAGCCGTAGGGCAACTCCCGGCCCGCCGCATAGTCGCGCCAAAGGTTGGCCATCTGCGTCAGGGCGCGGCCGTCCGGGATCATCAGATAGAGTGCCGGGTTCCGGTCAAGGCCGTCAGGCTCGAGCTCGTCGGCGCCGACAAACTCAAGCCCGGGCACGCGGGCCGCGGCGCGCATGAAGCCGCCGACATCCGCGGTCAGTTCGAAGACGAGAAGCCGTTCCGGGGCCAGACCGGAAGGATCCGCCCGCAGCTGCAGGGCCGGCGTTCCAGACGACAGAACGCGGGACAGGGCCTGAAGACGCTGACCTGCCGGCGTCGCGATCTGGAGGTCGCGATCAATCGTGCGCGGGCTTGGAAAGCCGGGTCTTGTGACGCGGGCGCGCGGCGTCGGCGGGTCCAGCCGCAGCAGGGGTCTTGTCGGTCTCGCCATGGCCCTCCGGCGTCACGCGGGACGCCCACAGTGAAAGTTCGTCGCCGAGCGCCTGCTTCAGCGACTCACAACCCTGAGCAAGGATATGCCGACGCCGCACGTTTTGGCAGAACTCGACCACTTCCGCGTAGCTGACGGGACCCAGCCTCTGGGCGACAGCCTCGGCGGACAGCCCGACCGATTCAGGCCAGGCGTCCATGAACCGCGACACGAGGACGGCGCGGCCCGAGACTTCGGGGGCCGGCATGTCCAGGCGAAGCTGAAAGCGGCGCCAAACGGCCCGGTCCAAGAGCTCGGCATGATTGGTGGCCGCCATGGCGATCACATAGCTCGGCAACTGGTCGAGCTGCATCAGGAGGAAGGACACCACGCGCTTGATCTCGCCGGTCTCGTGGACGTCGCCTCGTTCCTTGCCGACCGCATCGAACTCGTCGAAAAACAGAACACACGGCGTCGCGCGCGCATATTCGAAGAGCTTCGCCATACGAGCGTTGGTTTCACCCAGATAGGCGCCGACCAGGGCGTCGTATCGCACCGTCAACAAGGGTAGGGAGGCGGCCTGGGCGATCGCCTCGGCGAGCGAGGTCTTGCCGTTGCCGGGAGGACCGGACAGCAGGATACGGTGCCGAGGCTGCATCCCCTGGGTCCGCAAGAGATCCGAGCGGAGCTGCTCCTGGATCAACTGCTCCGTCAGCCGCCGAACGGGCAGCGGCAGGATCAGATCGCCCAGTTCGACGCGCGGTTCGCTCTCGATGACGAAATCCCGGCCGCCGGCGCCGCCCGTCCGGCGCAACTCCGCCGAGTTCGTCACGGGCACGGACTGCAACGCGCGTTGAAGACGGTCGGCCAGCACATGATGGCTGCGCGACTTCTCTTCGGCGACGATGGCCTCAACGGTCGAGGTCAGCATCGAGCGATCGCCGGCGGCTCCGGCTCGGACCAAGGAAATCAGAAGATCGCTACGCGCCATTGCCTGTCCCGCGACCTCGCACGGCCGCCCATTCAATACCTAACACGCTCGTTGCGAGTCGTGGAGCCATCGACATGGCCCAGCCCCTCGCCCTGCCGCGAGAGCTGCGCCGATGTGAACGGACCGTCTCGCCGACGCGTAAGAGCAGAATGCGTCAGGATCGGACGCAGGGTCTTCCTGTTCGCCGACAGCGACTGTTTTTGAACTCACGCCTATGGCGGCTGCCGGCGAAGCGGCTGTCTCAGCGTCCGCCCTCTCGGCCTCCGGCGGCGCGAAGGCGTTCGCCGATCGGTCGGCCATCGAGCCGACAGGCGGCGATGACCCGATCATAGACGACCACGCGACCCGCCCGGCCGAGAACCGCGACACAGTCCAGACGGCGGCCGAGTGCAAGACCCCGGAGCCGCCTGCGGGCCTGCTGACCCCCAGGAGCGGACAACTCCGGTGCGTCGAAGTCAGCGAGACGCACCTCGATCCACCCCACGCGACCTCCTGCCTCGCTCAGGCAGAGGCTGTCGCCGTCTCCCACATGACGCACAACGCCAGAGAAGACCTGCCCGGGCCGGTGCGGTAACGGTCCCTCGCAGGGATCGGTTCGCACGGACTGCGGCCAGGCCAAGGCGAACGCCCAGAGCAGCAGCAGCGCTCCCACCGAGGCGCCTAGAAGTCGAAGGCGAACTGACCGCGCTCCCTGTCGTCTTTGCGACCTCTCCGACGACCGGTCGGCTCGGGCGCTGTTGGCGGGCATGTATCGAACAACGACGGTGGCTCGGAGACAGGCGAGGAGGGTGGCGGCGCGCCTTTCGCGGTCATGGATCGTAGCGCCGGTTCCGGGGACGGCTCGGTCGGTCGTGATGGGGACCGGGGTCGGCCGCTTGATCGTCGGTCTGGAGGCGCGGCCCGATGGTGCGCACGCCAGCGTTTCCAGGCCTCGATCTCCGGTTCGCGATAGCCGACCCGTCCGGCGGACAGAGAATAGGGATCCGGGAATTCACCGGCGCGGCGCAGCCGCCAGGCGGTGGTGCGCGACAAGCCCGCGTCGTGCGCCACCTCGCTCCAGTCAAGGTAGCGTCCGATCGGGCCCTCGGGGTCGAGAAAGTCGGTCCAATGCCCGCTCATGCTGGCGCTCCTGATCCATTCCTGCGTAGATCCCGTGAGGCTGCGGCCAGGGCCTCGTCAGCGGCGCGCTCGAGGGCCTGGGCCAAAAGAGTGGCGTCCTCGGCCGCGTCCAGAGGGTCTCGATCGGCCCAGGCGCGAAGCACGGCCTTGACCGGGCCGCGAACGGCGGGGTCGCGGACGAGCTCGTCGATGCTGGGTCGCGCGTCGCGAACGCTCATGCGCGACCGCCGGTCGTTTGAGCTGGGCTCACGGGGCGAGACGAGGTCTGAGCTTCGGCCCATCGCCGCAGCGCGCCCCGCGGGTACCAGGGCTTGCCACGCACATGTTCGACAGGCGGTCCGTCGCCGCCGGTGCAGAGGATGCGCGCCAGTGTCGCCGGCTTCAGCTGGATCCGAAAGCGCAGCAGATACTCCGACGCCTCGGCGCGGGTGAGGCGATCCTCCTCGTGCTCGGCCGCGAGGCGCGAGGGGTCCGGCTCGGCGTGGGGGATCATCGAGCCGCCTCCGGCGTGCGGCATTCGCGCGACGATCGCACACCCCGCCCGACGGTCAGGGCGAGGTAGCAATCGACCACGCTCACCACATAAGCCTGGGTCTCGGGGATGCTGGGGACGCGCCCGAGCCGAGCGACCCGGCCCGGACCGCTGTTGTAGGCGGCTAGGGCGAGACGCAGATCGCCGAAGCGTAGCATCTGCCGAGCGAGGTAGTCCGCCCCGCCGCGCAGGTTGGCGGCTGGATCGAACCGGTCCGCGACGCCCATTTCGGCGGCGGTCGCGGGCATGAGCTGCGTCAGGCCGCATGCCCCGACGTGGGAGCAGGCGGTCGGGCGATAGGCGCTTTCGACGACGACCAAAGCATGGAGAAGCTTAGGATCAAGGCCGTGACGCTCGGCGGCGTCGGCGATGGCGCTCATGAAGGGTTGAGACAGAGGCGCGAGGCGGGCGCGCTCGGCAGGCGCGTCCAGGTCCGCCGCTACGGGTGCGGTTTCCGGTTCGAGCGGGCCGCCGGCGAACAGATCGCCGCCGGCGGGTCGCCAGTCCACGACGGTCTGGGCAAAGGCCGGCGCGGAGGTCGCGAGAAGACCCGCCGTCAGCAGCGCGATACGGAGAGATTTTACCATAGGAGGAACTCCCGATAGGCGCCGACCACATCGTTCCGGGAAACCGGCCCGAAGTAGCGGCTGTCGAAGCTGGAAGGGGTGTCGCCGAGCAGGAACAGCTCGCCCGGCGCGAGGACGCGGCAACCGTTCCACCGGGGCAGAGGACGGCCGAGCCGATCAACGGCCTGAACTCCGATTTGCCGGCCCGCGACCTCGACCGCATGCGATCTGGCGCAGACCCGGTCGCCGGCGGTCGCGGCGACCCGCTTGAGCAACGCCGTGTCTCGCGGCATGCCGAGACCAGCGAGATAGGGTCGGGCGGATGGAGGGTGGCGCACAGCCACAACCGCACCCCGCTCCAGCGCCGTTGTACGGGTGCTGAGATAGACCCCTTCCGGCAGGCTTGGGCTTTCGTTGACGAGAAAGAGCGGCGGTCCGGCCCGGTGGGTCGCTCCGAGTAGCAGCAGCGCCGCGGCAGGCACCGCCGTCCACAGGAGAAGGCGTCGGTTGCGGGTCATGGCCGGTACGGCTCCAGGATCAGGTCGCGGGTGAGCAGCACGCGGACGGGCGCGCCGGGGCGAACGCGGATGGAGGGACGGACCTCCAGTTCGCGACCGATCAGGCGACCGCCGACCTGGGCTCCCTCAATGGCGGCGGCGTCGCCGACGTCGCCCCAGACGCCGCCGCCGTCGTCGTCGCTGCGCGCGATCGTGCCCAGGGTGGTGATGGCGCCCGCGAAGAGGGTGGCGACGGCCAGGGCGCCCAGCCGGCGATCGAGCCGTCCCTGGACGCCGACCGTGCCCTGAGCGTCGACCCCGGACTCGTCGGTCAGGATCAAGCTCTTGCCGTTCGGCAGGATCAGCCTTTGCCAGACCAGGAAGGCGCGCCGGTCGCCGTAGCGGCTCTCGCCCTCGTGTCGGCCGATTAGACGCGAGCCCTGCGGGATGACCAGGTGCCGGCCGGAAACGGTGTCGAAGACGTGCTGGGTGACGGTCGCCACCACGGGGCCGGGCCGGGTCGTATCGACGCCGTTTAGCAAGGCCGCCGAGATCACGGCTCCGGCCTTGAGCTCATAGGGGCTGAGCGGCTGGAGCAGCTGGTGGCCGTTGTAGACGGCGGCGTAGTCGCGGCCGATCGCGGACGACGCGGCAGCGGTTTCGCCCTCGCCCTGCGCGGCAGGGCGGCCGCCGTCGCCGCCGAAGAACAGGCCGGAGCGACGCGCTTCCTCGCCCGGGTTCGGCCCGCGCGTCACCGGCGAGGACGGGGGATAGGCGTCGTAGCGCGGGCTGGAGATGCGGGCGGGGGCAGGGGCTGAAGCGGATGGATCGGCCGAATCTTTCGGTTCGCCGTTCAGCCGTCGTGGCGGCGGCAGTTGGTCGAGCTGGCCGTAGGTCGCCGGTCCGTCGGTGACGGCCTCCGATGGACGCACCGCGCCTCGGGCCTCTTCCGTCCGACCCTCGAGCTTGCGCTCGCGCGCCTCGGCCCGAAGCTCCGGACTGACGATGAAGGCCCAGGCGAAGGCGCCGGCGAGCAGGCCCGACGCGCCGAGCACGGCGAGCATAACCACGGAGCGTCTCACGCGAACGGCGGACGGACGCGGGGCGCGCGCCGTCAGAGGCGGCGGCGGCGCTTTTGCAGCGGGAGCGGCCGGCGGCGGTGAACTGACGGGATCTGAGGACATGTCGGACCTCGGGCTAGGGTTGGAGACGCGTGATGCGGACGATCTGCGGGCGGCGATCGCCGAGCCGAAGCTCAGCGCGGTCGAACACCCGATCCACCACCCAGAGCCCGCCCTGCTGGCGGTAGTTGACGGTCTGGGTCTGGCCGTTGGGTCCCAGGACGAACAGTGCCGGAGCCTCGGTCGCCTGCAGATCCGGCGGGAAGTGAAGGAAGGTGCGCACGCCGTCGGTGACCACGGACGCCGGCGTCCAGGCCGGGCGGCGGCCGCGGGATTCGATGCGGTAGCGGGCGTCCAGCGGCCCGGCTGGTTCGACCAGCGGGTCGGGCTCGGTCTGCATCGCCCCGACCGACCCGTCCGGACCGTTGGGAAAGACGCTGGCCAGGTCCCAAGCCACGGCGGCGTTGAAGCCTTCGGGCGGACCGCTTTTCAGCTGCAGAAGGTAGACGCGGCGCGAGGTGGTGAGAACCAGGTTGGTCTCTAGCCCGCGCTCAAGCGGCTTGATCATGACGTGGCCGCGTTGCGAGGGGCCTTCACCCGAGGTGGTCTCGCCGATCTGCCAGCGGACGGTGTCGCCTGCGGCTTTGGAGACGACCGTCTCGCCGGGTCCGAGGGTCAGGGTGGTGACCCGCAAGGGAGCCGTCCAGACCTCATAGACGCGGCCGGGCTCCCAGGCGAACACCTGGACCCCGCCGACGAACTGATCGGATTGGGACCGGGCGCGCGCCTCGGTGTTGGCGGCCGCGATGGCGGTGGGACCCGTGGCGGCGGGCGTGCGCGCCGTGCGACGGGTGGGTTCGGGCGGTGCGCTCTCCGGGACAGACTCCGTTGGGCGCTCCGGCGCTGCGGCGGCCTCTGACGGGAGCGAGGCGTGCGCGGTCCCGGAGACCTCCGCCAGGTAAGGCCGCTCGGTCGAGCTCCGAGCGACCACGGGTTCCGGCGGCGGGGTCAATGAGGCCGATGGTGGGACGCTGGCCAGCATCGGCGCGGCTGGCGGCGAGGCGCGGCCGAAGCCGAGGCTTTCGCGGACGGAGGCGCAGCCGGAAAGGGCGAGGCCGAGCGCGGCCAGGATCAGGAGGCGTCGGGGGTCCATGAGATGTCCTCGATACGAATGCCGAGCGGGTTCTTCATCAGCTCCTGTTCCGTGCGCGGAGCCTGGAGCCGGGTGGTGATCAGGGCGCGCCAGCGGTCCTGGCCGGCCTGCTGGCCGTTGACGAAGCGGGTCTCGCGCCATTGCAGGTCGTAGGTGCGCTCGGTCCGGCGGACGACGTTGAGCACCTCGACGTTCACGGCCTCGCGGCCGGCCTCGGCGAAGGGGTCGTGGGCCTGGGCGTGGGCGTTCAGGAAGGCGGCGGCCTTGGGCGTAACCAGGTCATAGGCCTGGAGCCAGTTCTGACGGATCACGACCGGATCCGTGGACTTGGAGCGGACGTCCTTGATCCATTCGGCCAGGGCGTGACCGGTCTGGGCCTCGGTCGGCTCATAACGGCCGTCGATGGCGGTGATCCTCTGGGTCTGCCCCCAGTCGGAGACCTCGACCACGAACGGCTTGACCACGGCCTGCTGAGCCTGAGCCCACCAGCCGGCACCGAGCGCGCCGGCGAGCACGAGATTGGCGAAGGCGATGCGGCGCCAGTTGCGGGCGTGGGCGATCGAGAGGCCCATGCGGTCGTCCCAGACCTGTCCCGCTCGTTGATAGGGCGTGTTGTCCGGTGCGGCGGCCAGCGCGCGTTTGGGTTTGAAGAAGGGGTGCATCGGTCAGCTGTCCTCCGATTTGAGCTGAGGCGAGACCGAGCCGCTGGTCTCGGCGCCCGGGAACAGGGAGCGGCCGGCGTTGGCCGCGAAATAGGTCTGGAAGGCCGCCGACCGCCCGCCGCGTCCGGCGCCCGTCGCCATCCGGCCTCCTTTGGCCTTGCCTTCGGCCGCCAGCGCCTGATGGAAGTCGCCGCGCGCCTTCTCGGGCTCGGCGGCGATCCGTCCGGGCGCGCGTTGGGGGCCTGCGGACGAGGGTGCGGCGCCGGGAGCCGCTGCGGCGTCTTCGCTGCCGGATGCGGTGGCCGGGCTCGGGCCGGCCCAAGCCGCAGCGGGTTCGGAGA
>JAIERG010000063.1 GCA_019747095.1 Caulobacteraceae bacterium
CATGGCCTGGGGCATCCACGAGCGGATGATGCGGCCCAAGTCGGGCTTCCTGACCAGCTCCGCCCGGGTGGCGATCGAGCTGTGGGCGTTCGGCACGGGGATCCAGTGGATCGGCCGCAAGCGCGGCTTCGGCCCGGTCTATCAGGCGCGGCCCCTGCGCAGCTGCTGGATCGCCACCAACGGCGACGGCGTGGTCGACACGGTCTATTTCGAGTTCGAGCTGCCGCTGCGGCGCGTGCTGCAGATGTTCCCGGACGCCCGTTACGTCGACAAGTGGGTCGAGAAGGCCAAGACGGACGCGGGACTGGAGGAGCGGGTCACGATCCTGCACACGGTCGAGCCCCGCGCCAACGGCGAGAAGGGCGGGCCGAAGGAGCGCAAGCCCTTCGCCGAGCGGTATGTGTGCCTGGAGGCCAAGGCGATCCTGTCCGAGGACGGATACGACAGCTTCCCCTATGCGGTGCCGCGCCTGGAGGTCGAGGACGGGTCCGATTACGGCACCGGGCGCTGCTGGTACGCCCTGCCCGACGCCATGGGCCTGTCGATCCTGCAGCAGGGGATCGAGAACGCGGTCGATTTGAAGGTCGCCCCCCCGGTGATGATGCCCAAGCGCATGTTCGGCAAGAAGCTGGACCGGCGCCCGGGGGCGACGAACCTGTACGACAGCGCCGGGCTGGGCTTCATGGCCGCGCGCGAGGCGTTTCAGCAGCTGGACATCGCCGGGGATGTGGGCGTGGGCCTGAGCTACCACGACCGGCTGATCCAGAACGTCGAGGCGGCCATGCTGGTCGACTGGCTGAGGCTGCGCGACAGCGGCAACGTCACGGCCGAGGAGATCATCGAGCGCCGCAACCTGCGCGTCGGGATCATGAGCGCCCATGTGCCGGGGATCGACCGCGACTGGATGGGCGTGGCGGCCGACCGCACGGCGGAAATCATGATGGCGGAGGGCGACCTGGGCGACCCGCCGCGCGAGCTGGCGGGCGCGACCGTGGAATGGGACTATGCCGGGCCGCTGGCGCGCGCCCAGCAGCAGCGCCAGGCCGAGGCGTTCGACCGCATGTTCCAGCGCGCCATGGCCGCGCGCGAGCTGGACCCGGCCGCGCCGTTCGTCCTGAACGTGGCCGAGGGCCTGAGGGCATGCGCGGAGGCCGAAGGCCTGCCGATCGGCACCCTGAGGGGCCGCGAGGACGTCGAGGCCCTGACGCAGGCCCAGGCCGAACAGGCCCAGGCCCAGGCCGAGGCCGAAATGCAGCTGAAACAGGCCCAGGCCCTGCAGGCGGGCGGTCAGGGCGCCATGAACATGAGCCGGGCGATGCAGCCGGGCGCGGGCGCGCCCGCCAATGACCTGGCCGAGGCCGCCTGATGGCCAACTACGAGGCCGATCACGCGCGCCTGGTCGCCGATCTGGAGGCCGACGACCCCGAGGCGATCGCCTGGGCCTATCGCCGCGTGTTCTCGGGGCCGGTCGGCAAGCTGATCCTGACGCACCAGCTGGCCGAGGCGGGCGTCGGGGCGATCCGGGGGGTCAATCTGACCGCCGAGGAGAGCCGATACCACGACGGCCGGGCTGATCACGCCCTGAGAGTACTCACCCTGGCGGGTTACGGCCGCATGAGCGCCGCCCACGCGGTCGCCGCCGATATTCTGGAAGGACAAGACCATGACGGACACCCCAACGCCCACGCCCGAGCCTTCTCCGGCCCCGACGCCGACGCCTACGCCGACCCCGACGCCGACCCCGACGCCCTCTCCGTCGCCTGAACCGGCCCCGGCGCCGAAGGGCAAGGGCGCGGACGCCAAGGCCCAGGGCGACACGCCCTTCTACGAGGCGTTCACCGATCCGAAGCTGAAAGAGAGCCCGGTCGTCCTGAGGCACAAGACGGTCGAGGACCTGGCGCGGTCGCTGACGGCGGCCGAAAGCAAGCTGGGCGTGCCGGGCGACCAGCTGATCCGCAAGCCGACCAAGCCGGAGGAGTTCGCGCACGTCTACAAGGCCCTGGGCGCGCCCGACAGCCCTGAAGGCTACAAGATCGGCCTGCCAGAGAAGGCGACCGAGGCCGACAAGGCGCTGGCCGCGCGGTTCGCCAAGACCATGTTCGAGAAGGGCCCCTTCCCGCCCGACGCGGTCGCGGCGGCGGTCGAGTTCATCAACAGCGAGACGGAAGCCGCCGACAAGGCGCTGGCCGACGCGGAGACCGCGCGCAAGGCGGAAGGCGAGGCCTTCCTGAAGAAGCACCTGGGCGCCGCCTACGACCCCGACATGAAGGCGGTCGGCAAGATGCTGGCCGACAGCGGGATCGAGGGCCTGGCCGAAGAACTGGACCTGAACGGCAAGGGAGACAATTCCAAGCTCCTCCTATTTCTGCACCAGACGATGGAGAAGCTGGGCGAGCCCGGCGAGCTGAAAGGCGGCAACGCCGGGACGGGCGGCGGCGCGCCGATGACGCCCGGCCAGGCCAAGGCCGCCCGTATCCAGCTGGAGAACGACCCGCAGAAGGGCCCGGCCCTGCGCGACAGCAGCCACGCCATGCACAAGTCCGTGGTCGAGGAGCGCAACCGGCTGTTCCAGCTGGAGGCGGGCCGCGATCCCGACAAACAGGCGGCTTGACCGCACGGGCAAATCAGTCCAGCCCTTGAGACCTGGGGCGGGCCGCCGTTGAACAGCGGCCCGCCTCACCGCCCACGGCCGGGAAACCCGCGACAGCGGAACCGGCACGGGGCGGCGCCGGGAGGCGTAAAGCCCAGGTTCGCGTCCGGACACGAAGCCGGGGGTCGCTGCCGATCAATCGACTGTTCGCTGGGCTACCGCTCGACGCGCGGCGTCTCGCTACTTGAGCCCAAGGACACCCCTCATTGATCGAGCCCGTGCGCGCCGCGCAGGGCCGCAGCACGAAAGCGACGGACCATGTCCAACGAAGCCGCCCACTACACCCCCGGGTTCCAGGCCAACCTGGAACTGCAGCCGCAGGTCAAGAACAGCCGCCTGATCCAGTGCGTGGACGCCGACCTCGGCTACACCACGCCCGGCAAGATGTTCAACGCCGACGACCTGGACGTCGACGATCCCCGCGACGTCGAGACCCGCGTGCCGGACAGCCCCGAAGGCTTCGCCGACCACACGCGCCGCGTCGGCTTCTTCCGCGCCTTCCACGACGGCCGCTTCATCGAGGACCTGGAGAAGGTCCGGATGCTGCAGGACCCGGCCAACACGGTCATGTCCGGCATGATGGCCAAGAAGTGGAAGAAGCACGACCAGCTGATCCTCGCCACCCTGGATGGCCCGTCCTACAACGGCGAGAACGGCACGGACGTTCAGACCTTCCCGTCCGCCCAGGTGATCCCGGCCAACGACCGCAACTTCCTGCATGATGCCGAGACCGTCGCGGCCTCGGGAGACCTGCCCCTGACCGTCGGCAAGCTGATCTACACCGGGGTGAAGCTGGACGAGGCCGAAATCGACACCGACGACGGCGGCAACGGCGGCGAGCGGTTCTTCGTGTGGTCGGCGCGGCAAAAGGGCCAGCTGCTGGCCTCCACGCCTGCGACCAGCTCGGACTACAACACCGTGAAGGCGCTCGCGGCCGGGACCATCAACCAGGCCTTCGGCTTCACCTTCATCCGCACCGAGCTGCTGCCGAAGGCCGCCGGCATCCGCCGCTGCTACGGCTTCGTGCGCAAGGCGATCCACTTCAAGAACCGGCCGATCCAGAACGCCTGGATCGACCGCCGGAAGGACAAGTCGGGCCGCTGGTACGCCTACTACGAGACCGAGCATGGCGCCCTGCGCCGCTACGACACCGGCGTCGTCGCGGTCGACTGCGCCGAGGCCTGATCCTCCTGACCCCGGCCGGGCGACCGGCCGGGGTTCATTCCGACACCTGAGGGCCGACGCGGCCCCGACCACAAGGAACCGCCACCATGGCAACCGTTATCGGAGTTTACGCCACCGCCGCCCTGGCCGCCTCGACCGGCCTGGTCGCCGACGCCCGGATCAACAGCCCGGTTCGTCGTCTGGCCCATGACGTCTATACCGGCGACCTGGCCCAGAACGACGCCGTCAGCCTGGGCAAGTTCGATTGGGACACCATCCTGGACCCGGCCCTGTCGATCGTCGAATTCACCGACTTCGGCACCAGCGTGACGCTGGACATCGGCGACGTCACCTATCCGACCGCCCTGTGCGTCGACCTGGACATCGCCACGGCCGCCGGCACGGCCAACCCGCTCCGCTCGGTGTCGATCGCGGACCGGCGCAAGCCGCTCTGGTCGATGCTGGGCTATGCGTCGCTGGCCGCCGCCAAGGCCGTCGGCGCCCGCTGTGAGCTGCTGGCCAGCTTCAAGGACGCCAACCCGGCTTCGGGCACCCTGGGCTGGACCCTCTACGGTTCCGCGCAGTGATCCCTGGGGGCTAACGCTTGACGCGCGGCGTCTCGCTGCTTGAGCCCCCAGACCCCGGTTCGGGTCGCCGTTCTCCGCATTGCTCAACAACGCGTGGCGGCCCGTTCGACGGCCCGGCGGGAGGTCCTTCCCCGCCGGGCCGTTACATTTTTGAAGGGCGCTAACGCTCGGCTCGCGGAGCCTCGCTGCTTGAGCGCATGAGGAGTTGAACCGACCATGGCCAGCAAGCTCAGCACCATCAATCTGGCGTTCGCGCACCTGTCGGAGCCCGTGGTTCCGAACCTGGAGGGCGACCCCAAGCCGCCGAACGTGGTCAAGGCGCTGGCGCAGTTCGACCAGGCGCTGGACGTGTGCCTGACCAAGGCGGGCTGGCTGTGCGCGCTGGAAAGCCGGGTGCTGGATCCCGACGATCATCCGGGCGACTGGCGCTACCGCTACCGTTTCACCTGCCCGGCCGGGACGTTGAAGGTGTGGGCCGTCGATGGCGGGGATGACTTCGCCTGGCAGGCCGGGACGGCTGTCGAGGCGGGCGCTGTGACCCGGACAATCCGGGCGGCGGACAAGGGGCCACTGAGGGTCGACCTGATCATGAGCCGTCCGGTCGAGGCCCTGACGCCGCTGCTGGCCGACGCCCTGGCTTGGGAGCTGGCGTCGCGGCTGGCCGGGCCGATCCAGTCCAGCGAGGCCAAGGCCCGCTGGGCGGCCGGAGAGGCGGAGAAGGCCTATCAGCTGGCGGCGGGGTCCGAAGCCACGGAAATCGGCGGGCAGGAGCCCGGCCAAGGCATGGGCGGCATGACGCTCGCGCGCCTGCAGGCCGGCGCGGCCTAGTTAGGGCCCTACCGCTCGCCGCGCGGCGGCTCGCTGCTTGAGGGCAGGCCTAAGTTAGGGCGCTAACGCTCGGGACGCGGTCCCTCGCTGCTTGAGCGCGGGCGGTCCATTGCCCGCCGATATCCACCCTGTGCGGGGCGGCGCGACAGTGCGTCATGGCCCGCGTTGTGTCCTATGTGAACGCCTTTACGGCGGGGGAAGTCGGCCCGGACGCCTGGGAGCGGACGGACCTGCAGCAGCACGCCAAGGGCTGCGCCGAGGGGCTGAACCTGATCGGCCTGGTGACGGGACCGCAGGCCAGCCGCGGCGGGTTCTGGGACCGGGGCGCGGCGATGGACAACGCCACGGCCTCGCGCGTGGTCGGCTTCACCCGATCGACCGGCGATGCCCTGTTCCTGGAGTTCGGAAACGAGGCCATGCGCGTCTGGACGGTGGACGGCGCGCGGGTGCTGGACGGGTCCGACCCCTATGAGCTGGAAACGCCCTGGACATCGGCCGAGGTGGCGCGACTGTGGTTCCGCCAGATCAACGACGTCATCTTTGTGACCAGCCTGGACGGGACGACGCTGGCGTCGCTGTCGTATCGCGCGGCCGACGACTGGACCCTTACGGACCTGACTTTGACGGACGGGCCGTGGCTGGCGGAGAACCCGTCCGGTCCCTCGCTGCAGTTCAGCGGTTTCACCGTGACGGCGTCGTCGGCGGTCTTCACCGAGGCCGATGTCGGCGTGCGCATCCGTTTCCGCGAGGGCGACGGCGCGCCGGGGCACAACACCTGGACGTCGGCGACCGACTATGCCGTGGGCGTGCTGGTCCAGTTCGACGGCCGCGTCTATCAGCGCGTGACGGGCGGCACCGGCTCCAAGAGCGGGACGACGCCGCCCCTGCATCAGTCCGGCACCCTGTCGGACGGCAATCTGCTGTGGGCGTTCAAGCACGACGGCGCCGGGATCATCGAAATCACCGACGTGGCGTCGGCGACCGAGGCCACGTTCACGCCCGTGCGGGCCGGACCCGCAGTGACCGGGACGACCTATTGGGCGCGGCAGGCCTATTCCGCGACCGAGGGGTTCCCCCGGGCGCTGCCGGCCGAGCGCGACGAGCGCCTGATCCTGGCCGCCTCCACCCGTCGGCCGGGCATCGTGGACATGACGCGAACGGCGGGCTTCACCCCGACGACGCTGGATTTCAAGCCCGGGCTGGGCACCGGCCGCGTGGTCGACGACGACGCGATCCGGCTGGATGTCGGCGGGACCGAGCGCGTGGTGTGGGTGCTGTCGGCCGGGCCGCTGATCGCGGGATGCACGGACGCGGAGTATGTGCTGTCGGGCGGGACGCTGGACGATCCGATCACCCCCCTGTCGCGCCAGGCCCGGCCCATTTCCGCCTATGGCAACGCCGACGTGGCCCCGCTGAGGCTGCAGGGTCCGCCGGTCGCGGTGCTGCATGTGCTGTCCAGCCGCACGACGATCCGCGACACGCGGTTCTCGCCCGACCTGAGCGTCCAGAGCTTCAACCGCTCGATCCTGCCGCACCACGTCCACGGACGCGGCATCGCGGAAATGGCGTGGCAGCAGCCCGAGAACATCGTGTGGCTGAGACTGGACGACGGCGGCCTGGCGGCCATGGCCTACGACATGGAACAGGAGGTCTATGCGACGACGCAGCAGCCCCTGCCCGGGTTCGGCGCGGCCGGCGGCTGGACCGTCGAGAGCATCGCCACCGCGCGCGGCGCGGGTGGCGACCGGCTGATGCTCTCGGTCGTGCGCACCAAGGGCGGGTCGCCCCAGCGTCGTATGTGGCAGCTGGCCCGGCGATCCGAGGGCATGTTCCTGGACGGCTGTCTGGCCTATCAGGGCGCCCCGGCGACGGTGATCAGCGGCCTGGGCGTCTATGAGGGCGAGAGCGTCGCCATCGTCGCCGACGGGGCGCGGGTCGTCGACCAGGTCGTGGCCAGCGGCGCCGTGACCCTGCCGTTC
Source organism: Caulobacteraceae bacterium (assembly GCA_019747095.1). Taxonomy (GTDB): domain Bacteria; phylum Pseudomonadota; class Alphaproteobacteria; order Caulobacterales; family Caulobacteraceae; genus Brevundimonas. Next base: position 7,209 of record JAIERG010000063.1, read on the forward strand.
GCGGCGTCCAGCGTGCGCATCGGCCAGAAGATGCGCCGCCGCCACGTCAGCCTGCCGCTGGACATGGAAGGCGTGGGCTCGACCAATGCCCGCGTCCTGACGCCGACCCATGCGACGGTGATCCTGGGATGCGTCGACGCCCTGGTCGGAACCGACGCCCCCGACAGCGCCGAGCGGGTGCAGACCCGCGACCCCGACGACACCGCCGCCCCGGTCGTGCGCCGGGTGCGCCGCCGCGTCGGCCTGGGCGGCGGATCGGATCGCGACCGCCGCATCGTGATCGAGACCGACGAACCGTTCGACCTGGTGCTCTATGGCTACCGGCTGGAAGCGGAGGCGACGCCGTGAGGTCTGGCTTTGTCCTGGAATGGGTGACCGATCGCGTCGCGGCGACGCTGTTGCCCGCGCTTCGCGCCGACATGGCTGAGCAGTTCGAGGCCGAGGGGCGGACCCTGCCCGCCGGGCAGAAATGGGCGCTGAGGCAGGACGGCCAGCTGCTGGGGCTGGGCGGGCTGGAGCCCGCCGGCCATGGCCGATCGCTGGGATGGTATCTGACCGGCGACCTGACGCCCCGCCAGTGGGCCGGGGTGCGCAGCGCCAGCCGCTATGTGCTGCATCGCGCCGGGACGCGCGGAGTGCGCAGCGTCTTCGCCAAGGTGGCGCGGGACCGGCCCGGCCATGCGGCCATGCTGGCCCGGCTGGGTTTCCGGCTGAGCGGACAGGAAGGCGATCACGCGGTCATGATGAAGGATTTGGGGTGATGTTCGGACCCGGTGCGGTTCTTTCGGCGGTCGGCAGCATCGTCTCGGGGTTTGGATCGTTCCAGGCCAGCCGGGCGCGGGCGGCGGCCCTGAGGCAGGCGGCGCGCCAGGCGCGCAGCGAGGCGTCGATGGAGGCGCAGCTGGCCGTCGACGAGGGCGAGCGCGCGGCGGCGCGGGCGGCGGTCATGGGCGCGGCGAGCGGCGGGGGCTTTCAGGGATCGTTCGCGGGCGCGCTGGAACAGCTGGAGCGGACGGCGACGTTCAACGCCCGGTCGGCGATCTATGCCGGGAACGCCGAGGCGGCCAACCGGAACTATGAGGCCAAGGTGTCCAAGATGGACGGCAACTTCGCCCTGGCGTCGTCCGTGTTCCAGGCCGGGTCGAGCCTGGCCGGGGATTACATGCGCGGGGCCGAGCAGCGCAGACAGACCGGCATCCGTCGCCGCCTCTTCACGTCGGGGTATGGCCGATGAGACTGCCCGAGCTGAGAGCGCGCCCGCAGCGGGCCGAGCGGCCGTCGCTGGCCACGGTGCAGCCGACCGACCTGGGCCTGGGCGCGGTGGCGCGCGAGGCCCAGGCCTGGCAGGCGGAGGTCGAGGAGACCCGCCAGCTGGAGGAAGAGGCGCAGCGGTTCGAGGACGACAAGGCGATCGAGCCGATCGTGCAGGACCTGCAGTCGCGCTTCGAGGACCAGTTCGCCGCCAGCGGAGCCGAATGGGACGGGGTGTCGCCCGGCTGGGCGCGCGGGCGCATGTCCGACTTCGAGGCCTATTCCAGCGAGGTGCTGAACCGCCCGGACCTGAACCTGACGCCGGGGCAGAGGGACGCCCTGACGCGGCGGGTGTCGCAGTACCGGGAGGCCACGGGCCAGCGGGCGATCCAGTACGAGGCGCAGCGGCGGGGCCAGATGGCGGCGCAGCAGGCGGCGGCGCGCGACGCGACCCTGACCGGGGCGCGGATGGCGGCCTATACCGAGGCGTTCGGCACGGCGCGGCAGGCGATCGACCAGGCCTATGACGGATCCACGCCGGACTATGCGCAGCGGGTGCTGGCCGAACACGACCGGGTCGCCGAAACCATCATCGCCGAGACGCCCGAGGCCCTGAGGCCCCGGGTGACGCAGTCGCTGGCGACCACGCGGCTGCAGCTGCTGGGCCAGGCCATGGACACCGAGGCCCGAACGGAACAGGGCTTCATCGCCGGACAGGCGCGCACGGCCCTGGGCGCCCTGACCAACGGCGTGCTGTCGGCCCCGTCGCTGTATGAGACCAGCGTCGCCCGCGTCGACGACATCACGGCGGGCCTGCCCCCGGCCGTGCGCGCCGAGGCGCGGACACAGGGTCTGAACGACCTGACCGAGGCCTATGTGACGGGCCTGATCCGGGAGGGCCAGCAGGACACGGCGCTGTCGCTGCTGAACGGCGGGTCGCTGGATCAGCGGCTGACGCCCGACACCAAGGCGCGGCTGCTGGAGCGGGCGACGCGGTCCAGCGAGGCGCTGAGCGTCGACGACTGGATGGCGCGGCTGAGGCTGGAACAGGGTATGGAGGACGGTGTCGCCTCCATGGCCGCGACCGGCGTCGGCAGCGGCGTCGATCCGGCGCAGGTGGAACAGGTGCTGGGGGCGCAGGAGGCGGCGCAGTACGCCCTGAGGCTGGCCGAGGCCCAGGCCCTGCACGCCTCGACCGAAGGGTTCGCGCAGATGACCCCGGCGCAAATCCGCGAACAGGTGGCGGCCCTGCAGCCCCAGCCGGGACAGGAGGGGTTCGCGGACGCGCAGCGCCGCTATGAGGTCGCGGCCCGCGCGGCCGAGGCGGAAATCGAGGCGCGCACGGAAGACCCGGCCGGATGGGCCCTGAGGAACGCCCCGGCCCTGCAGGCCGGGATCGCGGCCCTGGGCGAAGGCGACCCGGCGACGGCGCGGCGCGAGGCGGCGGCCTATGGCGCGGGGACGCTGGCGCTGCAGCGGACGGCGGGCATACCGGCGGCCGAACAGCGGCTGTTGCCCAAGGACACGGCGGCGGCCCTGGTGGCGGCGGCTGAGAACAACGCCGACCCGACGGCCGGGCTGATCGGCCTGGGGCAGGTGATCGAGGCCTTCGCCCCGCCGGCGGGGGCGAGCGGCGAGACGGTGCGCGCGGCCTATGCCCGC
>JAIERG010000010.1 GCA_019747095.1 Caulobacteraceae bacterium
GGTCGACGAGGCCATTCGTCAGGCGGTGGTGAACCTCGACGCCGTCGACTGTCCGGCGGGAGAGATGGACGTGGTGCTGGCCGCCGGCTGGCCGGGCGTCCTGTTGCACGAGGCCATCGGCCACGGGTTCGAGGGCGACTTTCATCGCAAGGGCTCGTCGGTCTTCACCGGCATGATGGGCAAGCGGGTGGCGGCGCCGGGCGTCACCGTCGTCGACGACGGCTCCATCGCCGGGCGGCGCGGCTCCCTGACCGTGGACGACGAGGGCACGCCGACCAGCCGCACGGTCCTGATCGAGGATGGCATCATGGTCGGGCTGATGCACGACCGGCTGAGCGCGCGACAGATGGGAGTCGCCGCGACCGGCAATGGTCGGCGCCAGTCCTTCGCCCACATGCCCATGCCGCGCATGACCAACACCTTCATGGAGAACGGCGACGCGAGCCGCGCCGACATGATCGCCGCGACCAAGCGCGGGCTCTATGCGGCCAACTTTGGCGGAGGTCAGGTCGACATCGCCAACGGCAAGTTCGTCTTCCAGTGCACCGAGGCCTATCTGATCGAGGACGGAAAGGTCACCGCCCCGGTTCGCGGCGCGACCCTGATCGGCGATGGGGCCACGGCCTTGACCAAGATCGAGATGGTCGGAAACGACTTCGAGTTCGATCCCGGTGTCGGCGTCTGTGGCAAGGCCGGTCAGGGCGTGCCGGTCGGCATCGGCCAGCCGTCGCTGAAGATGGGCGGGCTGACGGTGGGGGGCACGGCGGTCTAGCGGATCACTCCGCCCGCCACTCCGGGCCGACGATGTCGAAGCCGTCGGCCTCCAGCCCATCGAGAACGCCGCCGGGCTCGGCCAGCAGGCGAAGCGGCGCGACGGCCAGCGTCACTCCGGGCTGCTCGACGGCATCGGACAGGGCCGTCAGCCACTGACCCCGCAGTTGCGGCCCGATCTCGGGGTCGCCCCAGGGCCAGCATTGTCCCAGGGCGATGTCGAGCGGATTGGTCATGACCTCCGGCACGCGACGGGACCGCCAGTCGTCGGCGCGCTGGACGAAGTGGTCCGGACCTGCCTCCGCCGCTGTGACGGCGGCGGCGATGCAGGGGCGATAGACCTCGGGCGGCTGGGTGATGAGGTTGTCGACGATCTCGTCGCCCCGCACGAAGCCGATCGACTGGCCTTCGATCCGGGCCTCGCGGGCGGCGTCGCGCACGGCGTCCTCGGCGTCGCGACCGCTGCGCCGCTCGAAGCCGGCGTGGTCGTTCATCAAGTTGATGCCAAGGAGAAAGAAGCTGCGCGTGCGCCAGTCGTCGCCTTCAGCAGCCATGACCGCCTCGAGCCGGGCCTGGACGGCCGGGTCCAGATAATCCGCGCTGGTCGTTCCTTCTGGCAGCTGAGTCACCGAGCGGCCTCGCCAGATCAGGCGGAAGATGTCTGCCGGGGAGATACGCGCTGTCGGCGGATAGAGCACCCGATCGGCGCGGGCGGTCGCCTGTTCCAGTCCGGTCGGGCTCCATCGAAGGTCTCGCGGAATGCCCCGGATGGACCCAACCAGGATCATTGACCGGTCGCCCTTGGAGACTTCCCAGACCGGCGCGTCGCTGCGTCTGGCCATGACGATGATGTCGTCGACGCGATCGACCGGGGGCTCCTGGGCCACCTGAGCCGGGGCCGGGGTGACGGTCATCAGGAGCGCCAAGGCCCCAAGAAGCATGGACTTGGACATGGCGGCGCTCCTTGTCAGACGTGTAAAGGGGCCTTGACCAGACTTGTGGCCGAAGCGTGGCCGTTTCGGTTCAATGTGAGGCGCGACGGCCGAGCAGGATGGGGATTGTGATCGCCAGAAGCGCCAGGTTCGTCAGGGCCAGGCCGACATCCAGCTGGATGGCATGGACGGCCAGCATGACCGCCTCCAGCATGATCAATCCGGCGGCCGAGACCAGCAGCGGCCAGCGGCCCAGCGTCCAGGACGCCAGGGGCGCGATCAGGCCGAGCGAAAGCACCATTTCGACGATGCCGAGACCGCGCACCAGGCTTTCGTTGACGTAGGCTGGCCAGGTCATCAGGGCGACCAGATTGTCCATCGGCTCGCTGATCTTGGCGTAACCGGCCGCGAGGAAGAACATCGCCGCCCAGCCCTGGAGCGTCCAGAGCGCGAGGTTGCGGTAATTGGCGCGCAGACGCAGCTGGGCGGGGCTCAGAGCGGGCCGCGGCCGATGAGAGGCAGGCTGGGGCGACAGGGTGGTCGACATGGCAACGATCGTGAGTGCGGCCGGGGAGGGCCTTTGTTTTTGTAACAGTCGCTAGATCAGATCGCGCGACCGTCGTTTCAAGGGGTATGGCAGAGTTCCACCACGATGTCATCAGCCGTAGACATCAATTGATGACATCGCGCGATGACTTCTCGTTTCGCAGCCGCGTCCGGCCGTGCTCGACGGTCTGATGCAGCTACGGGGCTGAAGCGTGGCGGTATGCATACGATCTCGTAATCCCGGTGCGTGGAGCGTCGATGGAGAGACGCGCCACGTCCGGCGAAATCGACAGTCAGGCCCGCGCTTGTCTCGCGGCTTCGATCCGGGCGAGCTTGGCCTCGAATGGACCCCAGTCGTCGCCCGTGTCGATCGCAGCCCAGATCGCCTCGACCTCGTCGATGAGCAAGTCCTCCGGTGGGCCCGAGAAGACGGGGTGCTCCAGCCGCTCAGGGCGGTCGGGCTCGTGCTCGAACAGGGCGAAGCGGAAGGCGTCGAAGGATTCGCCCTGGTAGAGCTTGGCGCGGGGACCGGCCAGCGCGCGGGCCGAGGACGAGAAGCCGGCAAGCCAATCGTGGAACAGGGGCTCCCAGCCCAGAGCCTCGCCGCCCTCGCGCAGCAGCGCCAGTGTCGTGTCCAGCAGGCGCTGGTCGGCGGCCTCGCCCAGACTCTTCACGCCCAGCCGCTCCAGAAAGGCCGCGCGGAGTTCGCGGATGTAGGCGGGGCCGAAGCCGTTCAGCGCCTCGGTCAGGGGCTCGGCCTCTGCGACCAGCTTCAGGCAGCCGGCCAGCTGGGTCAGGTTCCAGAACACCGCCTCGGGCTGACGCGCGAAGGCGTAGAGGCCGGAGTGGTCGAAATAGGCGGCGGTGAAACCGGGATCGTAGTGAGGCAGAAAGCGCCACGGACCGTAGTCGAAGCTCTCGCCCGTGACGTTCAGATTGTCGGTGTTGAGCACCCCGTGGACGAAGCCAGCGGCGATCCAGCGCGCGGTCAGGCGGGCGGAGGCGGCGACGATGGCGCTCAGCAGGCCGGACGCGTCCCCGGCGGCGACGCCGGGGTGGTACAGGCTGCGGACGTGCTCGACGAGCGTCTCGATCTGGTCGGCGCGGCCGAAGAAGGCGGCGCGCTGGAAGGTGCCGAAGCGGATGTGGCTGTGCTGGAGCCTCACAAGAACCGCCGATCGGGTGGGGCTGGGCTCGTCGCCGCGCTCCAGCGCCTCGCCGGTCTCGATCAGGGAGAAGGCGCGGCTGGTGGGGACGCCGCGCGCCTCCAGCAGCGATGCGGCCAGAACCTCGCGCACCCCGCCCTTCAGCGTCAACCGACCGTCGCCCGAGCGCGACCACGGCGTCGTGCCGGTGCCCTTGGTGCCCAGATCCAGCAGGCGACCCGACCCATCGCGCATCTGGCCCGCGAGGAAGCCTCGGCCGTCGCCGAGGTCGGGGTTGTAGGAGCGGAACTGATGGCCGTGATAGCGCATGGCGATGGGCCCCGGCTGGCCGGGCAGGGGCTGGAGACGGCCGAAGTGAGCGACCCAGTCCTCGTCGGTGAGGTCGGCGAGGCCGACGTCGGCGGCGGCTCTGTCGTTGCGGAAGCGCAGGCGATGCTGGGGGAAGGCCGCCGGCCGGACCGCATCTCCGAACTCTGGACCCAGGGCCGAGAAGGCGGGATCGGGGCGGTAGGAGGGGCTGACGGGCATGGACGGCAGATGCGGCCTGAGGCTGCGATTAGCAACCGCCCAGGCGGCGAACGGTTGAACCGCCGACCGTGATGGCTATTGTCAAAAGCAGAGATCAGGCAGGGTTCGGCCCTGTCAGGCCGGCGCCATGTTCAGTAGGGCGAACCCGGTCCGGCGCCCGTCGATAACCGGGCGCCACGACGTAGACCCCCAACTCGATACGGAGGCCCGCCGTGGCGCGCAAACTAACGCTCGACTTCCTCAAGACCGAAGCCGCATCCGGCACCTTCCTTGGCCTCGCGGCGCTGACGGCCCTGATCGTGGCCAACTCGCCGCTGTCAGAGGCCTACTTCAGCTGGCTGAAGAGCGAGCACCTGTTCCAGGCCGGACCGCTGAGCCTAACCCTGTCGGTCTCGGAGTGGATCAAGGAAGGCCTGATGGCCCTCTTCTTCCTCGTCGTCGGGCTGGAGATCAAATACGAGATCCGAAAGGGGGAGCTCAGCGACCCCAGGAAGCTGGCAACGCCCGTGATCGCCGCGCTGGGCGGCATGCTCGCGCCCGCCGGCGTCTATCTGGCCGTGGTCGGGACCATCGGCGGACCGTCGCAGGGATGGCCGATCCCGCTTGCCACAGACATCGCCTTTGCGCTCGCCGTCTTCGCCCTGGCCGGGCGAGGCCTGCCGGCATCATTGCGGATCTTTCTTCTGACCCTGGCCATCGTCGACGATCTGGGGGCGATCGCCCTGATCGCCGTGTTGTTCAGCGCGGGTGTCGATTGGCAACCGCTGGCCTGGGCGGGAGGGCTGCTGGCGGTCATGGCAGTCGCTTCCCGTCGCAGGATCGCCGCCCCGCTCTGGGTCATGGCGTTCGCCGTCGTCTGGTGGCTGAGCCTCCAGGCCGGTCTGTCGACGTCGCTGGCGGCTGTGGCCTTTGCGGCCATCGTGCCGGTCTCGCCGCGCGCCGATGACGCCCAGAGCCCCCTGAAGGAGGCCATGCACGACTTGCACCCCTATGTCGCGTATCTGATCCTGCCGTTGTTCGCCTTCGCCAAGGCCGGCGTGTCCTTCGCCGGCCTGTCAATCGACCAGCTGTTCGCTCCACTGGTGCTCGGGATCGCGGCCGGCCTGTTCGTGGGCAAGCAGATCGGCGTCTTCGGCGCGGCTTGGCTGACGTCCGCGTTGAAGCTTGGGGCCAAGCCGAGTCAGGCGACCTGGCTCGAGGTCTATGGGGTCAGCCTGTTGTGCGGCGTCGGCTTCACCATGAGTCTGTTCATCGGTGCCCTGGCTTTCCCCGGAGCCATCGACTCCCCGGCCCAGGTCGAGGTCAAGCTGGGGGTGATCCTCGGATCCGTCCTGTCTGCCACGATCGGGGCGACCGTTCTGTCCCTCGCTGCGGGACGGAGACGGGCACGCCGGGCCACCTCAAGCACCAATACTGTCGCCTGAGCCGCGAATATTGACCTTGGGTCAATGATCCTTGTCGCTTTTGCGTCACACAAGGCGCCGAGGCGGGGCTGAAACATGGCGTGAACGCCCAAGGCTGCTTGTCGCTGGTCGCGGCTTGGACTAGGCAAAATCTTCGAGAATCCGTCGCTCCGGAAGAGGGCGCGGGTCTGGGAATCAGGAAACGCCGCGACCCGCCCCGGAAGGGCTGGTCCGGCCATGAGCCGGGAGCCGTCCATGCGTCTTGTCAAACTTCTTCGCACCACTGCGTCCGCAGGGGCCGTCGCCGCCGTCGCCTTCGGGTTCGCCGGGGCCGCCCAGGCCCAGGACGGACAGGATGCAGCCACCGTCGACGACATCATCGTCACCGCCCAAAAGCGGGAACAGAGCCTGCAGGACGTGCCGATCGTGGTCACCAGCCTGTCGGCTGAAGTCCTGGAAGACGCGGGCGTCCGCGACATCAAGGACCTGCAGATCCTGACGCCGGGCCTGACCGTGACCTCGACCACCACGGAAGCCTCGACCACCGCCCGTATCCGCGGCGTTGGCACCGTCGGCGACAACCCCGGTCTGGAAAGCTCGGTCGGCGTCGTGATCGACGGCGTCTATCGTTCGCGTAACGGCGTTGGCTTCGGCGATCTGGGCGAACTGGAGCGCATCGAGGTTCTGAAGGGCCCCCAGGGCACACTGTTCGGCAAGAACACCTCGGCCGGCGTCATCAACATCATCACCGAGGCCCCGTCGTTCACGCCGGGCTACAACGCCGAACTGACGGTCGGCAACTACGGTCACCTGCGGGCCTCGGGCTCGGTGACCGGCCCGATCACCGACACCCTGGCGATGCGTCTGTTCGCGGCGCGTGGCGTCCGTGACGGCTTCTACGACGTTGATCTGGGCGACGGTCCCCGCACCGAGACCACCGATGGCACGCAGGACTACTACACCGTCCGTGGCCAGCTGCTGTGGCTGCCCAGCGACACTGCCTCGTTCCGCCTGATCGCCGACTATTCGAGCCGCGATGAAATGTGCTGCCTCGGCGTCAATGTCCGTGTTGGCCCGACATTCCAGTTTGTCGACGGCCTTTCGAACGGCACTGGCCAGACGCCGCCGGCCGCTGGCTTTGGTCGTCTGCCGTTCGATCGCACGGCCTTCGCCAACCGCTCGACCGCCCAGCAGATCGAGGACAAGGGCGTCTCGCTGGAGGCCAACTTCGACCTGACCGCGTTCGGTGGCTCGACCCTGACCTCGGTCAGCTCGTGGCGTGAGTGGAGCACCCGCAACGGTCAGGACGCTGACTTCTCAGGAGCGGACGTCGCCTACCGTCTGAACGACGGCAACTTCGGCGCCGACATCTCCAGCATCACCCAGGAAGTTCGCCTGGCCGGCGCGACCGACCGCCTGGACTGGTTGGTCGGCGTGTTCGCCACCCAGGAACAGGTCGATCGCTTCGACACCTTCTTCCTCGGTGCCGACTATGCCCCGCTGCTGTCGTTGCAGCTGTCGGCGGCCCTGAATGCCGCCGTGCCGGCCTTCCAGGTTAGCCCCGGCATCATCCCCTGCTTCACCCGCACCGCCCAGACGGCGCTGGGACTGCAGCAGTGCCTGGGCACGGGCGGTGCAGTCTCGGGCGGCGGCCCTACCCTGGCGGCCGGCCAGACCATGCGTGACGTCTACGAGCAGGAGTCGACCTCTGTCGCCCTGTTCACCAACAACACCTTCAGCCTGACCGACCAGCTCGATATCACGGTCGGCCTTCGCTACACTTGGGATGAGAAGACCCTCGACGGGGCCCAGCGCAACGTCGGCGCGAACCAGCTGACCTGCGCGGCGGCCCTGGGCAATGCGGCGGTGATCACCGGGGTGCTGGGTGCGTCGGCTCCGGCCATCCTGGCCCGCCACTGCCTGCCCTGGACCAACCCGTTCTACAACAACCGCAACATCTCGGAGAGCGTGAGCGAGGACAACCTGTCGGGCACGATCAAGGCGTCCTACCGCCTGAACGACTCGGTCCTGGCCTATGTCTCGTACGCCCGCGGCTACAAGAGCTTCGGCTACAACCAGGACCGCGTGCAGAACGGTGTGACCCCGGTCAACTCGCTGTTCTTCCCCTCGGAAGAGGTCGACAGCTACGAGTTCGGCGTGAAGACGACGCTGTTCAACCGCACCATGCTGCTGAACGCGACCTACTTCGACCAGACCTTCACCGACTTCCAGCTCAACACCTTCCTCGGCACCGCCTTCGTGGTGGAGTCGATCCCCGAGCTGACCTCGCGTGGTGTCGATGCCGACTTCCTGTGGTTCACTCCGATCGAGGGCCTGACCCTCGGTGGTGGTGTCACCTATACCCAGGCCGAGTTCAGCCGCTTTACCGCTGCCGACCTCGCCATCCCGGGCAACTTCGGCCAGCTTTCGCTGCTGCCGGGCGCGGCCCCGTCGTTCGCGCCGGAATGGTCGTACGTCGGTTCGATCAACTTCGACCGCTCGATCGGGAACGGCCTGCGCGCGGGCTTCAGCCTGTCGGGCAAATACATGACCGACTACAACACCGGCTCTGACCTGCTGCCCTTCAAGGAGCAGGAAGGCTTCGGAATGCTGAACGGCCGTATCTCGATCGGCACCGAAGACGAGCGCTGGACGCTGGAGGCCTGGGCCCAGAACCTGACCGACGAAGAGTTCGTTCAGGTCGCCTACAACGCCTTCCTGCAGGGCAGCGCCTTCCAGTCGACGGTTCAGCCGAACGGGACCTTCTACAACCCGGCCCTGGACTCCCAGACGATCAACGCCTTCCTCGGCGCCCCGCGCACCTACGGCGCGACGCTGCGGTTCCGCTACTGATCCTGGCGCAAGCCTGAATGCATTGACCGGCCGGGGGCGACCCCGGCCGGTTTTCTTTTGGCTGCAGCGCAAGGCCCGGGCGCGGCGGCTCGCGCGTTCCGGGGCAGGGTGTTAGGACCGGCCCAACGAAAGGCCCCGTCATGCATCTCGCCCGCTTTCCCCGTGTCCGCCTCGCCCACCTGCCGACGCCGCTGGAACCGCTGCCCCGGCTGTCCGAGACCCTGGGCGTCGATCTCTGGATCAAGCGCGACGACTGCACCGGCCTTGCGGGGGGCGGCAACAAGACCCGCAAGCTGGAGTTCCTGCTGGGAGAGGCATTCGAGCAGGACGCCGACACCCTGGTGACCCAGGGCGCGGTCCAGTCCAACCATGTCCGCCAGACCGCCGCCGCCGCCGCCGCTCACGGCCTGAAGTGCGAGGTGATCCTGGAGGAGCGCACAGGGTCGAAGGCGATCGACTATACCCGCAACGGCAATGTGCTGTTGGACCGGCTGTTCGGGGCGGGCGTTCGGTCCGTGGCGGGCGGCTCGGATATGCCGGCCGAGCTTGAGAAGACAGCTGCGGAAGTGCGGGCGCGGGGCGGGCGGCCCTATGTCATCCCGGGCGGAGGTTCCAATCCAATCGGCGCGCTGGGCTATGTCGACTGCGCGCGTGAAATTGTCATCCAGGCTGACGATCTGGACCTTCAGATCGACCGCATCGTGACGGCCACCGGCAGCGCAGGCACCCACGCCGGTCTGGTGGCGGGCCTGGCGGTCATGGGTGCCGATATCCCTGTGCTGGGCATCGGCGTGCGGGCCCCCAAGGAGAAGCAGGAAGCCAATGTGCTCAAGCTTGCAGAAGAAACGGCGGCCCTGCTGGGTCGGCGCGGCTGCGTGACGCCGGGCATGGTCGTGGCGGACTGTGACTATGTCGGCGCGGGCTATGGCCTGATCGATCAGGGCGTGGCCGACGCCCTCATGCTGGCGGCGCGCACGGACGGCATCCTCCTCGACCCCGTGTACTCCGCCAAGGCCATGAAGGGCCTGATCGCGCTGGCCAAGGCCGGCCGGTTCGAGGGCGAGCGCGTCGTCTTCCTGCACACCGGCGGAGCCCAGGGCATCTTCGGCTATCAGGGCGAACTGGAGCCGATGTTCGAGGGCTGACGCCCGCGCCGGGATATCAGGCCGCGGGAACGGCTCCTGGTGGTGGGCCTGGGGGCGGGGGGAAGGCCAGCGGGTCCACAGCCGCGCCCGGCGACCCTGCGGTGACCGCTTCGTAGAGCATCGTTCCGACCGGCGAGTAGGTGATGGCCTCGACCGCCACGAACATCGCCAGCATGGCGGCGATGCCCCAGCCCCAGGCCGGGTGGACCCGACCGTTCCGCAGGAGGTCGGCGACGACGCCGATAAACGGGAAGATCAGGGTCGCGACGAAGGTGGCCTCCCAGGCCCAAGGCATCAGCAGCGGCAGAGGCATGAGGCGCCCGATCCCCGGCCCGAGCAGAATGGCCATGGCGCAGTAGTGCAGCCTCTGGTGCCAGGCCGTCGAGCGCCGAAAGCCGATGGCCGCGATGGTGAGGCCGACGAAGGTGATCAGGGAAACCGGATCGAAGACCAGAAACTGCAGCGGCTTGAAGAAGAAGGGCGCGTTGCCCTGGCGGATCATGTTCTCGGTGACGAGCCAGCCGAGCACCAGCATCGGCACCATCCAGGCCGCTGCGATCCAGCCAAGTGGTCTGTGCAGTCGGACCTGACCGGTCGCGATCAGGACGTTTTGAAGCAGGAAGATCACCAGCCAGCCCATAAAGACGACCGCATGGGCATGAACGAGCGGCGGAGCCTCGAAACTGGAGCGCCCCATGGCGAGCTGAAGCGAGAATCCGGCCACGGTCACGCCCACCATGGCGATCGCGCTGATCAGAAAAAAGCGCCCGCCGTTCTCACCGCGTGCACGGCTAGCGTCTGATGTCGTCATGGTTACCCCACCCGTTGACAAGCCTATGGCGGGCCGTGGCTGGGGTGACGTGACCCCCTGAAACTCCTTCAGGAATAGCTAGAGTCCGCCCAACGAAGGACGGACAGAATGAAGCGATCG
>JAIERG010000062.1 GCA_019747095.1 Caulobacteraceae bacterium
ATGACGGCATCCTGCAAAGGCGTTCGGGCGTGGGGATAGACGATGGCCGGAATGGCCGCAACGCGGGGCGGGGACGCAAGCGCCGCAAAACCTTCAAAAGCCGTGTTGACCGCGTTCCCATGCTGCCTTACAGGTCCGCGCCTTCCGGTTCGGAACGCCTTTGTGGCGGAGCGAGACGGGCCCAGATGGCGGAATTGGTAGACGCGCTGGCTTCAGGTGCCAGTGGCTTAACGGCCGTGGAGGTTCGAGTCCTCTTCTGGGCACCATATTCTCGAACGGCGTCGCGACGGAACGGTCGCGGCGCCGTTCGTCTTTGAGGCTCGCGCGGCGTCTCCGGGGCTTCCATTTCGGCCTGCTTCGCCCCATGTCGCGGCCATGGCCGATACGCGCATCCCCGTCACCGTCCTTACTGGCTACCTCGGAGCCGGCAAGACGACTCTCCTGAACCGCATCCTCACCGAGGACCACGGCAAGCGATACGCCGTGATCGTCAATGAGTTCGGCGAGATCGGTATCGACAACGACCTGGTGGTCGGTGCCGACGAGGATGTGTTCGAGATGAACAACGGCTGCGTCTGTTGCACCGTGCGCGGCGATCTGATCCGTGTGGTTTCAGGCCTCATGAAGCGCCAGAAGCCTGGCGCTCCGGCGTTCGACGCCATCATCGTGGAAACGACGGGCCTGGCCGACCCCGGCCCGGTCGCCCAGACCTTCTTCGTCGACGAGGACGTCAAGGCCAAGACCCGGCTGGACAGCGTCACGGCGCTCGTCGATGCGCGCCATGTCATGGCGCGGCTGGATGACAGCAAGGAAGCGCGCGAGCAGGTGGCCTTCGCCGATCGCATCATCCTCAACAAGACAGATCTGGCCTCTCCGGACGAGCTGGCGGCGGTGGAGCGGCGCCTGCGCGGCCTCAATCCGCTCGCCCCCATTCGTCGGGCCGAGCGGGCCAACGTTCCGCTGGATCAGGTGCTGGACATCGGTGCCTTCGATCTGGAGCGGGTGCTCGACATCCATCCGGCTTTCGTCAATCCGCCCCATGGCGAGCACGGCCACGTCCACGACGAGCACTGCGGCCATGATCATCATCACCACGATCACGATCATCATCACCACGACCATCTCCACGCCGAAGTGGACAAAGCGCACGAAGTGAACAGTGTTTCCGGCGCGCGCGGTCATGACCACGGCGACGACATCCGGGGCATCTCCCTGTCGCTCGACCGCCCTGTGAACGGGGTCAGGTTCACCCAGTGGCTGGATCAGCTCCTGGGCCAGCAGGGCCAGAACATCTTGCGCGCCAAGGGCATCATCGACGTTCAGGGCGAGAACCGCCGCCTGGTTTTCCAGGCCGTCCACATGATCCTCGAAGGCGACCTCCAGCGCGAGTGGGGCGCCACTGAACGCCGCTGGAGCCGGGCGGTGTTCATCGGCCGCGACCTCGACGAGGCGGCGCTGAAGGCCGGGTTCGAAGCCTGCGCGGCCTAGAAGTAGGCGATGAGCCGCCCGGTCACGACGACGCCGATCCAGGTGATCAGGGACACGGCCGCCAGCCCCTTCGCAGCGTCCGGGATGTCCTCGGGCAGCTGGGCGAACAGGCTGCGGAAGCTGAGGGCGTTCACGCCGGCGACCCCGATCAGGGCCATCTTGCTCCAGAACAGGCCTGAGCGGGACAAGGCCTCGGCATCGGCCACGAACATCAGGAGGCCCGTCACGATCATCAGGCCGAAACCGATCAGGAACAGCGGCGTGACGGCTCGCGACAGCGCGGCGGGATGGATTCCTCGGGCATAGCCAAGCAGGCGCAGGTCAAGCAGCCCGATACCGCCGACCACCATAATGGCGCCGATCACATGGGCCGTGTTGGCTAGCGGGTAGACCAGGGCCTCGGAGCCGACCCAACGGGCCAGCCCGGATCCCTCGATGGCTGCGATCAGGCCGCTCAGCGCAGTTCGACCGTCTTGCCGCCCGCCGTGATGCGTTCGGCCCGCATCTCGCGCGTACCGTCAAGCCTCGGATAGCCTTCGACCGTCACGGTACGTCCGACCGCGATATCTGCCTCTGACAGGCCTCGGGTCTGCATCCGCGAGACGGGGGCGAGCACGACGTCCCACCGCTGACCGTTGATCGCGATGACGATCGAGCCGTGCGGGCTGCCCCAGCTTGATTCCAGCACCTGCGCCGTCGGACGCATCGTCCGCTCGGCGTCGTAGGAGCTCCAGCCGTGGTGGGCGGCGGCGGCCGTGGCGATCACGGCGGCTGAACCGAAGGCCAGGGCGGCGGGTCCGAACCGAAGGGTCATTTGATTTCTCCCGGTTGTTCCTATCTGCGTCAGGATAGGGCATGGCAGCGCACCCATCCAGCGACGCCCTGCCGCATGCGTCCGGTCGCCATGAGCCAACCGCCCGGACGCATGGCCATGTCGAACGATGGGCTGGAGGCAACAGGAGCGTCCTTGATGTACCACGTTGATCCAACCCGGGAGATCATGGCGGTCTTCCGCGACCTGCCGTCGGACCGGCCGATCGCCATGATCAACCTCCTTCGGTTTCGCGAACATGCGGATTACCCGGCCGATCACCCTGACCATGCCAAGGGGCTCTCCGGTGCGGACGCCTATCGACTCTACGGCAAGGCCGCGCAGGCTCCTTTCCAGCGCGCGGGCGGCTCTCAGATCTGGCTGGGACGCCCCGAGCTGACGGTCATCGGTCCGGCGGACGAGGCCTGGGACCTGGCCTTCATCGCGGCCTATCCGTCTGGGGAAGCCTTTGTCGGCATGCTGCGCGATCCGGACTACCGACAAGCGGTCATCCACCGACAGGCCGCCGTGCTGGATTCCCGATTGATCCGATGCGAGCCTCGCGGTCCGGGCGCTGCCTTCGGCGAGGAAGATCGGGCGTGACATCCTTCCAGTTAGACGCCCAGGTCACGTCAGCGCATTTCGAGGCAAGCGGAGCCGCCTTCGCCCTCGGCGACGGATCAGTGCGGTTCGAGGATCGCACCTTCGACGCGGTTCATGACGGCGCGGTGCTCTGTGCCGTCGTCCATCCGTCAGGACAGGGTCTTGTCACGGGCGGTGACGATGGTCGCGTGATCTGGAGCCGCAAGGGCGAAGCGGGCGTTCTGGCGACCGCCCAGGGGTGGATCGACTCCATCGACGCCTCGGCGGAGTCAAAGCTGATCGCCTTTTCGTCTGGTCGAACCGTGTCGGTGATCGATGCAACGGACATCGGGTTTCGTCGCGACTTCGCCCACGAGCGGACGGTATCGGGTGTCGCCTTCGATCCGAAAGGTCGCCGTGTGGCCGCCTCAACCTACGGCGGAGCCTGGCTGTGGTACGCCCGCATCGCCGAACAGAAGCCGACCCGGCTGAACTGGGCCGGCTCGCACACGGGGGTCGTCTTCTCGCCCGACGGGGCCTTCGTGATCACCACCATGCAGGACAACCAGCTGCATGGCTGGAGGTTGAAGGACGCCAAGGACCTGCGGATGGGCGGCTATCCGTCCAAGATCCGCAGCCTCGCCTTCCTCTCGAAGGGTCAATTCCTTGCGACCGCAGGGGCCCAGGGGACCGTGCTCTGGCCATTCGTCGGCGCCAACGGGCCGATGGGACGTGAGGCGACCGAAATCGGCTTCGACGAGACCACGGTCGTGACCCGCGTCGCCGCCGCGACGGGTCACGGGCGTCTGGCGGCCGGTCTCGCGGACGGCCGCGTCTGGGTCGCCGACCCAGAGGCCCAGGGGCTGATCTTCATCAAGGCAGACAAAGGCGCTGCGATCACGGCGCTCGCGCTCAGCCCGGACGCTCGCCGCGTCGCCTGGGCGGATGAGGATGGTCGGGCCGGTGTCGCCGACGTGGTCCTCGACACCCTTTGACAACGCCCGATAGGGTCGGTGACGGGTCGGGGGATTCGATACGATGGATGACGGGGGCGATCTGGCGCGGCGGATGGCTTTTGGCTGCCTCGCCGTGGTTATCGTTCTGGCCGTCGCCGCAGGGCTGCTCGGCGTTGTCTTCCTGTGGGACGTCAATGGCACCGGCTGACAAGCCTGACCATTGCGAGGTCGCGCCGTCGGGCCTAGCGTTCCCCCATGGATGAGGGCGCTCCACCGCAACCCAAGCCGCGTCGCAGGTCACGGCCACTCCTTATCGCGCTCCTGATCCTGGCCCTGTTGCCGATCGGCGGCGTCCTGATCCACGCCGTGATCCCGCCACCCATGACCCTGCTGATGATGCAGCAGAAGCTGGACGGGCAGGGGCTCGACTACCGCTGGCGTTCGCTGGACGAAATCTCGCCACGGCTGGTGGCTGCCGCCATCGCCGCCGAAGACGCTCGCTTCTGTAGCCACAGGGGCTTTGACTTCGAGGCGATCGAACAGGCCATGAAGGCCAATGAACAGGGCCGTCGCATGCGCGGAGGTTCGACCATCAGCCAGCAAACCGCCAAGAACGTCTTCCTCTGGCCCGGTCGCGACTGGGTCCGAAAGGGGCTGGAGGCTGGCTACACGGTCCTGATCGAGACCGTCTGGGGCAAGCGGCGGATCATGGAGGTCTACCTGAACGTCGCCGAGATGGGACCGGGCATCTACGGGGCTGAAGCCGGTGCCCAGCACTGGTTCGGCAAATCGGCAGCAGACCTGTCCTCGCGCGAGGCGGCGCGGCTGGCGGCCATCCTGCCCAGTCCCCGCCGCTACAATGCGGGTTCGCCCGGTCCCTATGTCCGCAGGCGCGCTTCCCGCATTCAGGCTGCGGCCAACACTGTCCGCAATGAGGGCCTTGCGACCTGCGTGCTCGGCTGAGCCCCGACGATCCGAGCCGGCCATGCGTTAACCTTTGCCGGTGGAGCTTCCCTTAACCGCGTCCTGATAAGTCGGGTCGATTGCGGACTCCGCCGAGCCCGCGACTGGGACCGTCGGGGCCGCCATGACCATCGCTGATCGCATTCGGGCCACCATGGCCCTTATCGCATCGACCGGCCGCCGCTTTGCGGCGGATCCGGCGGGCAATATCGCCGTGATCTTCTCCCTGGTTCTGCCCGTGCTGATCATGATCACGCTGGGCGGCGTCGACATCAGCCGGGCTTCAACGGTGAAGATGAACCTTCAGGACGCGCTGGACGCCGCGACCCTGGCGGCCGCCCGATCCCAATTCACGGATGACGAACGGATCACCGAGGTCGGCCTGAATTCGCTGCGCGCGAACCTGGCTCCGTTCCGGGACATCACCCTTCTGGAAGGCGAGACGACCTTCGCCCTCAATCCCGCGACGGGCGCGGTTGAATCGGAAGCGACCGTGAGTGTGGAGACCATGGTCGCCAACATCGTCCTGCCGCCCTATGGAGACGTGCTGGATGACCAGTTGCCCGTGCGCGCCCGCTCCGAGGTGCTGCGCTCCAACAACCGCATCGAGGTCGCGCTGGTCATCGACAACACAGGGTCCATGGCCGGGGCCAAGCTGACCAACACCAAGGCCGCCGCGATCGACCTGATCAACCGTCTGGAGGCTGCCGACGGCCGTTCGATCGAGGCCGATGCGATCAAGATTTCCCTGGTGCCCTTTTCCATGACCGTCCGCGTCGCCCAAGGCGGCTCGAACACGGTGCCCAGCTGGATGTCCAATGCCCCGACCCACACTGGCGGTGGGGCTTACAACGCCTCCACCAATCGCTTCAGCATGTTCGAGACGGCGAGGGGCCGCTTCACCCTGTTCCAGGACATTGGAACGACCTGGGGCGGCTGTGTCGAGGCGCGTCCGCAACCGTTCGATATCCGGGATACGCCACCATCCAGCGGCGATCAGGCGACGATGTTCGTGCCCTACTTCGCGCCAGATGAGCCGGACCGCACCGACTATCCCAACGACTCGACCTGGCAGTCTTGGCTCAACGGCTCCAACTCGGACCAGAACGACTATCTGAACGACGCGCCGACAAGCACCTATGGGACGAGCAACTCCAGCAGCCCGTTCGGGACCGGATCGGCGGGAACGACGGCTCGGACCAACGCCTATTGGGCTCGTCTTCGGGAGACCGACAAGTACGCCACGACCCATCGCAAGGGCACCCTGAGCACCAGCTTCGGACCCAACAAGGGCTGCTCGCTTCAGCCGCTGATCCGTCTGACGGACAACTACAATGCGCTTCGGACGGCGGTGAACAACATGGTCGCCACCGGCAACACCAATGTGCCGCTGGGCGCGATGTGGGGCTGGCACACCCTGTCGCCCAACGCGCCTTTTGGCGACGGACGGCCCTACAACTCCGAGCGCCTGCAGAAGATCATCATCATCATGACTGACGGCGCGAACGTCATGAGCGACAACAACAGCCCCAACGACAGCTTCTATAACGGGCTGGGCTACATCTGGCAGAACCGCCTGGGCATTACCTCGGGCAACGACAGCACACGCCGGAGCCGGATGGACAACCGCATGGATCATGCCACCCCCGGGACCGAGGACCTGTGCGGCAACATGAAGGACGCGGGCATTCAGGTGTATACCGTGGCGGTGCAGGTCGACAGCTCGGCCCAGACGCTCATGCGCCGTTGTGCCTCCAGCGCTGACCACTACTTTCCGGTCGACAATGCCTCCGGCATCGGCGCGGCCTTTGACCGGATCGCCGGGGCCATCGAGAACCTGCGCATCTCGCGCTGACGGACGATCGCCGGGGCAGCCTTGCGGAGGCCTCGGCCTTCCTCCACGGTCACGACCGGGAGGATTGAACATGACCTACATCACCGGCTTCCTGACGCCTGTGAAGGCAGTGGACAGGGAACGCTACATCCGCTCCGCCGAAGCGTCCTGGCCCTTCTTTCACAAGAACGGCTGCCTTCATCACCACGAAAGCTGGGGCGTCGACATCCCCGACGGGCACACCACCGACTTCAATCGGGCCGTGAAGAAGGAGGAAGGCGAGGTGGTCGTTCTGGCCTGGCTGGTCTGGCCCGACAAGAAGACGGCGGATGACGCGTGGGCCCGGATGATGGACGATCCGGACATGCAGAACCTCGACATGCCGTTCGACGGAAAGCGGATGATGTGGGGTGGTTTCGAGACGATCTTCGAGCGGCGGCCCTGACGCCCTAGAGGGGCAGGCCCGGTCCCATAACGGCGGCCAGGGCGATGATGCCGCCTGTGGCGGTCGCGCCTGCGCCGGCGGCGAAGATCAACACCGCCCGGGCCTTGCGCCGACGCATGGTTCCGGTCCGCACCTGGCGGATCATGAGCGGCGGCGTGCGGTCGAAGGCTTCCGAACCGACGATGTTGTGTTGGGACATGAACGCGCTCCCCGAGACTGGCCGTCCGAATGGACAGTCCTGACAAGCGGGTTGGGCGCGGCCGAAAGATGGCGAACCGCGTTAGGGCGCGAATCCGTGATCTGATGACCGGCGTTACAGCCTAGCCGCAGAACACCAGACGCCCGGAATAGGCGCGGTAGTACCCGCTGACCGGGTCGTAGGAGCGATAGGTGGCCGCGCACCAGGCTGTTCGATGCGGATCGCGCCAGCCAGCCCCCGGATGGCCGACCTGTCCCCCATAGCCATGGCCGGGGTAGACCTGATCGGGTCGCCCATAGGCTCCCCAGTACTGGGTGCCCTGATTGTAGGGTTGATAGACATAGCCACCGCCGGTGTGGCCATGCCGGCCCTGGCCAGAGCTGTGCTGACGGACAAACGGCCGCTGGTCGCGCCAGGAGGCGTCGCAATCGTCGCGGCCCCGGTCCCAGTAGGCGTCGCAACGGTAATCGCCCGGCCGGTCTGCCTGGCCGTTGTAGCCCCACCCGCTGCCATGGCTGGACCAGGTGCGAGAGCCCTGGGCGGCCGGGTCGTACCCCCGCCCCTGCTGGGCTGCCGCTGGGGCGGCGATCAGGACGGTTGCGATCAGGGCGGCGGCGACAGCGTTCATGGTGGGCGCCTCGAAGGATGCGGGCCGGGGCCTGCTGTTGGGTCTCTAGAGTGTCAGGGTTGCGGTCGTGCCCTGACGTGTCCGGACGTAGCGCATCAGGACCGTGCGGTCGCCGCCCGCGCTCACGGGGGCGATGATGAACCAGCCGCCGTCCGGCAGTCGATCGAAACGGAAGTGACCATTCTGGCAGGTCGTCGAGCGGACAAATGAACGGTAGTCGGCATTGGGATCCGCCACCGTCCGGGCGCGCACAACAGCCTCCGGAAGGGCGGCGCTTTCCGTCGACCCGTAGAGCGTCTGGAAGCGCTGGCGCGTATAGGGGGTGTCCGGCGTCAGGCCGACCGAGCCCGTGCAGGACAGGGCCTGACCATCCAGACGGAAGGCGACACGACCGTCAATGGAGGCAGAACCGGCCTGGGCTGACCATTCGAAGTCAGCTGCGGAAAAGGTGGCTGCACCACTAATCGTGGCCGGACCGGGTGCCGGAGCACAGGCGGCGAGGGCGGCGACAGCCGAAAGTGAGAGAAGGGCGGTACGAACGGACATGACGCTCTCTGTACAAGTTGCTCGGGTTCGCTTCACGGGCGAGCCCAGATGACGCCCAACGCGGGCGCAAGGTCAAGGTTGCGACCTGTCGTGGCGGGCGCCACAAGGCCGGATCAGATGACGGCCGGACGCGAGGCGAACCGGACCGCGAGGAAGGCTACAGGACCCTCATGACAGTCGTGTTTTCGGACATACAGGCGGCACAGGCGCGCATCGCGGGTCAGGTCGACCGTACCCCCGTGCGCCATTCGCGCCGTCTGTCCCAACTGACGGGTGCCGAAGTCTGGGTGAAGTACGACAACCTGCACTTCACCGGCAGCTTCAAGGAGCGGGGAGCCCTGAACCGTCTTCTGTCCCTGACGCCGGACGAGCGCAGGCGGGGCGTGGTGGCGGCCAGCGCCGGTAATCACGCCCAGGCTCTCGCCTATCACGGCGGTCGGCTGGGCATCCCCGTGACGATCGTCATGCCCGAGGGCACGCCCTTCACCAAGATCGACGGCACGCGCAGCCATGGGGCGACGGTGGTGATCGAGGGGGCCGACTTCACCGGCTCCACCGCCGAGGCCCACAGGCTCCGGGACGAGAAGGGCTACGTCTTCATCTCCGCCTTCGATGACGAGGGCATCGTCACCGGCCAGGGCGTCTGCGCCATCGAGTTCCTCGAGGATGCGCCCGACCTCGATGCCCTCATCATCCCGATCGGTGGCGGCGGCCTGATCGCGGGCTGCGCCATCGCCGCCAAGGCGATGAAGCCGGGCATCGAGATCTATGGCGTCGAGGCGGCCATGTATCCGTCCTTCACCGCGAAGCGCAGAGGCGAGACGCCGAAATGCGGCGGGGCCACCATCGCCGAGGGCATCGCCATCAAGGCCGTCGGCGATATCCCGTTCGCCCTGGCCGACCCGCTGGTCGACGACGTGATGGTCTGTGACGAGCCGGACTTCGAAAAGGCCGTGGCCTTCTTCGCCACCCTGGAAAAGACGGTGGCTGAGGGTGCAGGGGCCGGAGGTCTCGCGGCTCTGCTGCGCTATCCGGAGCGGTTCCGGGGCAGAAAGGTCGGCATCGTCCTGTGCGGTGGCAACATCGACGCGCGCATGCTGGCGGTAGTGCTGAACCGCGAGATGGTCCGCGAGCGGCGGTTGATCGTCTACCGCATCCTGGGTGACGACCGGCCGGGCATGCTGTCGGCCATGGCGGCGGTGATCGGCGGACGGGGCGGCAACATCATCGACGTCGTCCACAACCGGCTGGCGCTGGACGTGCCGGCCAAGGGGGCTGAGTTCGACATCATGGTCGAAACGCGCGATAGCGCCCACGCTGACGAGATCGGACAGGCATTGAAGGACAAGGGCTATGCGCTTCGGATGGGCTAGCGTTGCGGTCGTGGCGACTTTGGGTCTGGCCGCCTGCGGGGCGGGCGGTCCCGTTGTCGACGCCGAAGCCAATGCCAGGGCGGCGGTCTTCTTCATGGAATCGAATGCCAAGGAAGAGGGCGTCCAGACCACCGAGAGCGGGCTGCAGTACAAGGTCGTGCAGTCCGGACCTGCCGGGGCCGTCAGCCCGGACCGCAATGATCTGGTGCGGGTCGATTACGAAGGGTCGCTCACCGATGGAACGGTTTTCGATAGCTCGTTCACCCGCGGCCAGCCCTATGTGACCACCGCCGAGCAGGTCGTGCCCGGCTGGACTGAAGCCCTGCAGCGCATGAAGGTCGGCGACGAGTGGATCCTCTATGTGCCGCCGGCGCTCGGCTATGGCGAACAGGGGCAGGGGGCGGACATCCCGCCGAACTCCGTGCTGGTATTCCGGATCAAGCTGCTGGACGTTGCCCCGGTGCCGGGCGGCGGTCGCGGCGTGGGCGCGGCGAACGGCTAGCCTTGCA
>JAIERG010000228.1 GCA_019747095.1 Caulobacteraceae bacterium
GCCATCCCAAGGCTCCTTTCGGAATCCTTGAATCAAGCGTCGCCCTCGGCCGCAAGCTTTATGGGTACAGCACCTAGTCGGAGACCGCAGGTTCCGACGATCTCGGCCAGCCTGGTCATGCAAATCCACCGCTGAAACCGCAGATTCCGCAGCCAATGCTGCAGGCTTGCGTCCGATTCTGACGCAACGGTCGGTCATGATGCGCGCATGGAGCATCATCGTCTGCGCAAGTATCGGGGGCCGGAGACCTGGGCGCGGGTCCGGCAGGCCTATGTGGCGGGAGAGTCCGCGCCGTCGGTGGCGCGGCGGTTCGATGTCGGTCTGGCGAACCTGAGGCGGCGCGCGCGGCTGGAGGGCTGGACGCGCAAGACCATCGCGCAGCAACTGGACCTCAAGCCCATCCGGGGCGGGGCCGATGAGCCCGAGCCCGCCATCGCGGCGCTGAACGCGGTGCTGGAGGGCGGCGATGTGCCGAACGTGGACGCCCATGAGGCCCTGGCCCAGACGGTGCGCCGGGCGGCCTGGCTGCTGACCCAGGGGCGGACGGGCGAGGCGAGCGCCCTGCTGAAGGCCGCCAGCGCGCTGGAGAAGCTGAAGTTCCGGGCGCGGTGAGCGACGGCGCGGCGGACGCGACGGGCGGATGACGGGTTTCGAGCCGGTGTGGACGCCGCACGCGTCTGGTTCCGGCATCGTCCGCGATTACCACTCGACCTAAACAATAGATCCTATGGCCCGGCTAAAGGAGGATCATGGAGCAACGCTTAGCCGCAGGGGTGCGCATGTTAACCGACTGGCACGCATCACCACATTGACCTCCGTTGTGCCCTGTGGTGTTCACCTTGACCTATGGCGACGGTGCCACGAGTTTGGGGAGCCTGGACAAACAGTGCTTAGGGGAACTCTCGCTCTGATTGCTGGGTTGCTTGTTTGCCTCGCAACATCCGCGGCGCTCGCGCAAACCGCAACATACAACGTCACTGGGAGCTTCTCGGCTCCGGCGACGGGCACGTTTTCAGGCTCCTATGTGGTTAATACGGGCTCGAACACGATCGTAAGCGCGAGCATGCAAGTTACGCCAGGGAAAGCAGTTGATGGCATAACCGATCTGCCTGGCAATACCTATACTTATGCTGGACTTGAACTCAACGATTTGTTCACATTCGCGACTGCAGTACCGGCAAACGGCCTCAGAGGGGGATATCTGCAAGTGGTCGGCACCAAAGCTGCTCCGGGGCCTGCGATTTTGACCCTCAGGGAAACGAGTTGTGTCAACGCCAACTGCTCAGGCATGAACAACGCACCCTCGGTTAATCGCTATGGCACCGGTACAGTGGCGCTGGCACCGCCCCCGGCTCCCATACCAACCCTCTCGGAATGGGCCATGATCCTCCTGGGCCTGATGCTGGCAGGCGGAGCGGCGCTCTGCATTCAGCGTCGTCAGATGATGGCCTGATCCCGCCCATCGTCCGGTTTAGGAAGGGCCCCGCTGGCGACAGCGGGGCCGTTTTCGTGTCCGCTCTCCACTCCTAGCGGACATTCGGAAGGTGCGTTCTGCGGTCGGGCCGCAAGGTCCGCTTTCGGCATCGCCTCCCATGACCGCTTTCGACCCGTTGTGGACATTGTGAACGTTAGCGCCGGGCGAGAACGCCAGCGAGAGCCCAGACTAGAAGCCCAAGGCAGAGGTATCCCAGCGAAGATACGACGTTCGCGATGAAGCCGCTCTGCGTCACCTCAAAAGGATAGTCTGATCGAACCACTGCGGTAGCAGACACAATCACTCCATAGGCGAACCCAAGCATGTGAAGCCCTAATGAGGAGGCTTCGATCGCATGCATCATGGCCGGGTTGCGGCGAGAGATTACTGCCAAGGTCGAGCATCCCACACCTGCCAAAAAGGCAACCTTTGTCCATCCGAAACCCAAGGCGAAAAGAGAGGCTCCCGTTATTTGGTCGCCGAGGAAAGGCGCTGCAGCAAAGATTGTGATCAGCGATGCAACGGAGACAACAACGGCGATCCCGCCGGTCAACCTTCGAGGTGATGCCTCGCTGCTCATGTGCGGACGATACCAAATGCCTTGTCCGCTCTCCACCCGTTGCGGACCGTAGAGGGCCTCGGTTCCGGTAGCGCTCAGCCCGAGATAATGCCCGATTGCTCGATCAGGTCGCGCGCTGCCAAGACCACGGCGACGGCACCCATGACCCGCCAGAACATTAGGAAACGGTGATCGAACTTGTAGGCGAGCAGGTCGCGCTCCTCCTCGAAATACCGCTCGGAGCCGCCCTCTCTGATCTCCTGCAGCCTCCGCAGCCGAGTTGCCTCTGATCGCGCGGCAAAGAGGCGGGGGGCGAACATCAATGCCAGCCCGATCGCAAGAAGGATGGAGGAGGCAATCATGGGTTGATTTATTGGGTGAAAATGGATCGAGTCAATGTCCGCTTCCCACCCCTAGCGGACGTTCGGAAGGTCCGTTCTGCGGTCGGGCCGCAAGGTCCGCTTTCGGCATCGCCTCCCATGACCACTTTCGACCCCTTGTGGACATTCCTGAACGCGCAGCCGCAAGGTCAGTTCGAGGTGCCCCTAGAGCTACTGCAATGAAAGGCAGGGTCCTGTAACCACGATTGCGCTCCTTCGCGCGCATGGGCAGTCGAACCTTCGACCCTGATTTCTTCCATCAATGCTACCCCTCGGAGGCAGTCTCGACCACTTTCTGCCAATCTCACAGCGAAGTTGAACTTCGCAGTCTCGTGACCTTGAGCAGTAGCAAGCTCCAACCAGCGCAGTTCCTGATCCGCATCTACGCTGCTCGAACCCGTGAATGCGTAAAACTGGGCAAGTCGAAACGATGCTTCTCCATCCCCTCCGATCGCCCGACGCTCAAGCGCAGCGTAATCAGCGGCAGGCAAGTCGAAGACTGTGAACGAACTTGCGAAGTCATCTTCGGGCGCCGCTACGCCCCCTTCGCGACCCGCGCCGGGCTCTCTCTCAGAGCATCCTACGCTCGATGCGAGACATAATGCCGATGCAATCAAGGCCAATGCGCGCATAGTCATAACTATACCGCATGGAGGTCCGCTTCCCACCCCTAGCCGACACCCGCTGGGTCCGCTTTCCCGCACCCTCAGGAGCCGCAAGGCTCAGAGCGACATCGCGGCCCGAACGGCAGCATGGGCCGCCACGATCAGGATAAGGCCCGCGATCCTGCCGATGACCCTGCGGCCGTCATGGCGGCGACGCTGAGCAGAGCGGTGGCCTGCGCGCGGGAGACGCCGAGGTTTCGGACGCCGTGAGGTGGGGTGGCCCTGGCGGAGTTGGGCGGGATGGCGGGATCAGGCGGTCAGTACAGTTCACCGACGCGGTAGAATTCCAGCTCGCAACTGTAAGGGCTCGGCCGCGGCGGGGCACCGGGCGGTAACGGCGGCAGGGGTCGCGCCCCCGGGAAGGAAACACCGGAAAACACGATCCGCCCGTCGTCCAGCAACCGCACCCGGCCCGTCAGGGACCCCATCGAAAACGTGCCGGCGGCAGGATCGAAGCTGTAGGAGAACTCTCCCGGCCGGTTCCCCAGGCTCTGATACGCGATGAAGAGGCGACCGTCGGGACGCAGGCTGACCACGCTCGGCAGCTCCTCGCCCGCACAGGAGAAGGCCTCAACCGGGCTCCAGCTGCCGTAGATGTTGGGCGTGTCCGGATCGAGGATGGGGATTGTGAGGCTGGTGCTGTCCCCGCGCGTGGTCGCCGTCAGTGTGATCTGGCCCGGTATCGCGTCGGGGCGGATATCCAGAAAACGACGGTTGTCAGACAGGGTGGCCGCGTCGGCAGGGACCACTCTCCACTCTGTCACGCAGCGCAGCGGGATGTTGTAAGCCAAGTTTCCCATGTTGAGGGCGTGGCGCACCTCGATCCGGCTGCCCGGCCGGCCCGCCACAGGACCCGCGACGAGATAGGTCCCGCCGTCCCAGATCTCGCGACAATCGCGCAGATCCTGGAGATTGTTGCTGGAATGGGGATCGTAGAGCCCGCGACCTCCACCGGAGTAGACGCCCGGTTCGACCGTCGCGCAGGAGACGAGCAGCATGGCCACCGCTGCGACCCATGCCGAAATCCACAGTCTGGAGTGGTCCACCCTTGCCCCGTCGCTCTGAGTTGTCAGGCCGACGTTAGCGGCCGGTCCGAGACCTCGGCAACACCGCTGTGCCGCTCAGAGCGCCATCACCGCCCGAACGGCGACGTAGGCCGCCACGATCAGGATCAGCCCCGCGAACAGGGTACGGCCCAGCGCGGCGTTGGCGCCGAGGCGGCGGGCCAGCGGCAGGCCGGCGACCGTGCCGACGACGCCGCCTGCCGTCATGGCGGCGACGAGGCCGATGTCGACCCAGCCGGACAGGGCGTAGTTGCCGGCTGTCGTGGCCCCGAAGGCCGCGACGCTGAGCAGGGATGTGGCCTGGGCGGTCGCCAGGCTCATGCCCGTGGACGCCATCAGGCCCGGCACGATCAGAAAGCCGCCGCCGATGCCGAAGAAGCCTGCGGCGGATCCCACGCCCGCGCCCGCCAGGCCGACGCGGGGGGCCATGGCGAGGGTCAGGGTGGGCTCGGGTCGGACGACGACGACGCGCGGGCGCAGCATCGACAGGCCCACCGCCGCCATGGCGAGGGCGAAGATCAGGAGCAGCTGATGACCATCGATCATCTTGGCGACGGATGATCCGGCCCAGGCTCCAGCCGCGCCGGTGACGGCGAACAGGGTGGCGCAGGGCCAGCGGACCCGGCCTGCGCGCGTATGGCCCGCCAGCGCGGTCAGGGCGTTCAGCGCCACGCCCGCCGCCGAGACGCCGATCGCGACATGGGGGTCCGCCACGCCCACCACATAGAGCAGCAGCGGCACGGCCAGCACCGACCCCCCGCCCCCGAACAGCGTCAGCAGCAGGGCGACGACGCCACCGCTGAGCGCCGCCAGCATGAGGGTCAAGAGGTCGGTGGTCATGGGATCACGCAGCCCTGGCCGGGGCGCCATAGGCGGCGCGGTTCCACGGCATGAGGGCCAGCAGCCGCGCCATGCCGCAGAAGCCGGTCGCTCCGGCGAAGAACAGGCCCGCGCCCACGAAGGCCGACAGGCCCCAGAAGCCGGGGTGGACCAGAAGGCCGAGCGCGGCGCCCAGAAGGATCAGGCCGCCGGCCGTCATCTGGACCTGGCGCATCAGCTCGATGGGTCGGGAGCGGTCCGTGCGCGTGGCCAGACCGGCCGACTTCCACGCGTCAAGCCCGCCTTCGAGCACGAAGGCCTCGCCCGGCACGCGGGCTGCAAGGCGGACGCAGTTCATGCCCGTCCGGTTCCCGGTGCGACAGGTGTAGATGACCTCGCGACCGTCCGGCAGGGTGGCCGGGGCCTGGTCGAATGCCGATAGCGGCGTGTGGATCGCGCCGGCGATGTGTTCGCGGGCGAACTCATCCGGCTCGCGGATGTCGATGAGGATCGCCTTGCCGGCCTTCAGGCGGGCGGCGACGTCGGCGGGCTTGAGAGGGGTCAGGACGCTCATGATTTCAGGCCTTCTGGAGAGGGAGAGGGGGGCAATAGATCTCCGCCAGGACGGCGATGACCTTGAGCACCGCCGGATCAGCGATGCGGTAGATGATGGTCGTGCCCTCGCGCCGGGTGGCGACCAGGGCGTCCTCGCGCAGGCGGGCGAGGTGCTGGGACAGGGCCGACTGGGACAGGCCGACCAGCGGCAGGAGCTGTCCCACTGACAGTTCGGTCCCGCCGAGCTGGCACAGGATCATCAGGCGTTTTTCATTGGACAGGGCGCGCATGAGCCCGGCCGCCTCTCCGGCAGCGGCTTCGAAACGGTCCAGTCCGATGGCTTCAATGTCGATCATGGTCGCCAATATATGCAGACTTGCTAAATAAGCAATAGCTAATATATTGGCCTCACAAGGAGCCCCCCATGACCCACGCGTCTGCCGCCCCACGCCCCCTCGTCCAGGGGTTCTTCGACCCCGCGACCCACACCATCACCTATCTGGTCAGCGATCCGGCGACCGGACAGGCGGCGATCATCGACCCTGTGCTGGATTACGATCCTGCGGCGGCGCGGACCTCGACCCGTTCCATCGACGCGGTGATGGCGGCGCTGGAGGGCCAGGGGCTGACCCTGGCGATGGTGCTGGAGACCCATGCCCACGCCGACCACCTGACCGCCGCCCACCACCTGCGCGAAACGCAAGGCACGCCCATCGGCATCGGTCGGGACATCGCCCATGTGCAGGCGACCTTCGCGCCGATGTTCCACGCCGACGACGTGACGCCGGACGGCGCAGCCTTCGACCGGCTGTATGGCGACGGCGACGCCTTCACTTTGGGGGAGCTGACGGTCGAGGTGATGCACACGCCCGGCCACACGCCCGCCTGTGTCAGCTACCGGATCGGGGACGCGGTGTTCGTCGGCGACACCCTGTTCATGCCCGACTTCGGCACGGCGCGGACGGACTTTCCGGGCGGGGACGCGCGCACCCTGTACCGCTCCATCCAGCGGCTGCTGGCCCTGCCGGACGAGACGCGGATCTTCGTCGGCCACGACTACCTGCCCAAGAACCGCAGCGACTTCCGCTTCGAGACCACCGTGGGCGAGCAGAAGGCGTCAAACGTCCACGTGGGCGGCGGCGTCACCGAGGAGGCGTTCGTGGCGATGCGGCAGGCGCGCGACGCGACGCTGGGCGCGCCCCAGCTGATCCTGCCGTCCCTTCAGGTCAACATCCGCGCCGGGGCCCTGCCCCCGCCGGACGCCAAAGGGCAGCGAAGCCTGGTCCTGCCCCTGAACGTACTGGGCGCGACCTAGATTCCCGCCGCCGCTTCCGGATCGGCCGCCGCGTCCCTCCCCTCGACGATACGGGCCGCGGCCATGTCGGCGGTGACGTTGCCGATGGTGCGGAAGATGTCGGGCACGACCTCGACCGCCAGAAGCAGCGGCAGGACCTCGATCGGCACGCCCATGGCCAGGCAGATGGGGGCGATGGAGGCGAAGAAGCTGACCTGACCCGGAAGGCCGACGGTGCCGACGCTGATGGCGAGCGCCGCGAGCCCTCCGGCCAGCATGGTCGCGGGCGTGATCTCGGTTCCCGTCAGGCGCGCGACGTAAATGACCACCGCCAGGTTGGCGACGGTGGAGGTGATGCGGAACACCGCCACCGCGAGCGGCAGGACCAGACCCGCCGTGGCCGTGGAGACGCCGAGGTGGCTGACCGACCGCTCGACCATGACCGGCAGGCAGGCGAGCGAGGACTGGGTCGAGAAGGCCACGACCTGGGCCGGGGCCGCGCCCCGGGCGAAGCGGGCGAGGCTGATCCGGCCCCAGATCACCGCCACGACATAGGTCAGCAGGATCAGGCCGATGAGCGCGAGGCAGACCAGGGCGATGTAGTGGCCGAGCACCCCCGCGGCCCCGATCCCGGCCCTGAGACCCACGCCGAAGGCGAGCGCGAAGACGCCGATTGGGGCGACGGCGAGCACCCACTGGACGATGACGATCATGGTCTGGGAAACGCCCTCGAAGAAGACGGCGACGGGCTGACGCAGCCGCGCCTCCAGCCGGGTGGTGGCGAAGCCGAAGGCGATGGCGAAGACCACGATGGCGAGGATGGCGTCATCGGCGGCGGCGCGGATCGGGTTGGCGGGCGCCAGGCTGCTGAGGAAGGCGCCGATGCCGCCTCCGCCGATGTTGGCGGCGACCTCGGCGGCCGCGCCGTCGGGCGTGCCGGCGATCAGGGCGCGGGCGGCGCCTTCCGCGATCGGCCAGACCTCGTGAAGGCCGATGGAGGCGGCAAAGGCGTAGACCGTGGCTCCGACCAGCAGGACGGCGAAGACACCGACGGCCTTGAGCGCCAGTCGCCCGGTCGCGGCCGCATCGGCGATAGAAGCGATGCCGGTCACCAAAAGGCTGAAGACCAGGGGAATGATGGTCATGCGAAGGGCGTTGAGCCACAGCTGACCCAAGGCATCGATGAGGGCGACGGTGCCCGTGCCCCCGGGGATCCCATAGGCCTGCGCCCCTGCCCCGGCGGCGAGCCCGCCCGCGAGCGCGAGCAGCACCCACAGGCTGAGCGAAGTGAACAGGGCGGCGGTACGGGATCGGGTCATGGACATGACGCTAACCTTGCCACCGTCTCGAGAACAGGGCGATTGTCATCGAGATGTCTCCCCGCGTCCTTCTCTGCACAGCCGGATCGCTGGGCGACCTGCACCCCTTCCTGGCGCTCGGTCTGGAATTGCAGGCGCGGGGCGTGACGGCGGAGATCGCCACCTCCATCGAGTATCAGGGCAAGGTCGAAGCCGAAGGTCTTGGGTTTCACGAGGTCAGGCCCGGCATGGCCCAGCTCGAGGCCGACCTGGGCATGGACCTGGCCCGGATCACCCGCGCTGTCGCCCGGTCTGACCGTTTCCTGTTCGAGACGATCGTCCTGCCCTATCTGGAGTCGTCGACGCGTGACGTGGTCACCGCGGCGAAAGGGGCAGACGTCGTCGTGGGCGCGACCTTCGCGGCGGGCGCGGCCATGGCAGCCGAGCTGACCCGGATCCCCTACGTCTGCGTCGCGCTTCAGCCGACGGTGATCTTCTCCGCCTACGACCCGCCCTTCCTGCCGAAGACACCCTGGCTGGGCCCGGCGACGGGCGGGCTGAAGCTTGGGCTGAACCGGGCGACCCTGGCCCTTGCCAAGGCATCCACCGCGCACTGGAGCCGGTCGATCAACCCGGTGCGGGCACGGCTCGGCCTGGGACCGACGCGGGCCAACTTCCTGTTCGACGGAGCCGAGAGGGCCGACCTTGCGCTCGGCCTCTATTCCTCCCTGCTCGGCCCGGCCCAGCCCGACGCGCCGCCGGGATTCATCGTCACGGGGTATGCGGCCTACGACAGCGAGGCGGGGGGACCCGCCGTGATGCCACCGGCCCTGGACGCCTTTCTCGCCCAGGGTGACCCGCCGCTGGTCTTCACCCTCGGCAGCGCGGCCGTGCACATCGCCGACGACTTCTATGCCGAGAGCCTGAAGGCCGCCCGGCATTTGGGTCGACGGGCGGTGCTTCTGGTGGGACCGCAGGGCGATACGGGCCTGGCGGACGGACCGGATGTGATCGCCGTGGCCTATGCGCCGTTTTCGACACTGTTTCCGCGCGCCGCCGCCGTGGTGCATCAGGGCGGGGTGGGCACGACCCAGCAGGCGCTGAGAGCGGGGCGACCCCAGCTGGTCGTGCCGCATCTGGGCGACCAGTTCGACAACGCCGCGCGCGTCGCTCGGCTGGGCTGCGGTCGGACCCTGCGGCGCGACCTTTACCGGGCCGGCCCCCTGTCCGGGATCTTGGGCGCGATCCTTGGCGACAGGGCGATGGTCGAGACCAGTCGTCGGATCGGCGACGCGGCGATCCGGGAAGACGGCGCGGCCGTCGCGGCCGAGCGGATCCTATCGTTCATGCGCCGATGAGAGCCCGGACCGACGCGGCGGCCTGATCCAGATGGGCCGGGGTCACCGCGGACATCTCGACCCGTCCCAGAAGCGGGCGTTCGCGCCGGGCAGACTGCCGACGGTAGGCCGGATCGTAATGCTCGGCGATGAGGGACGCGGCCAGGGCCTCGGTGTCGCCCGACCGGGCCAGCGCCTTCCAGGCCGAGATCGTGTCCCGGGAATGATGAGGCGGCAGGCGACCCAGCACGGCCTCGACCGCGTCCGGGTCAGCCCCGATGTCGGCATAGGCACGGGCCGAAAAGGCGGCGCGAGCGGCGACGGGGGCGGAGAGTTCAATGACGCTGGCCCGGCCCATGGCCCGCCAGAGCGCCGGCGGGATGGTGCGCGCGCCGATACGGCTGGACTCGGCCTCAACCACGATCGGACGGGCCGGATCGAGGGCTTCCAGGGCGGCGAACAGGCCGCTCTCGAACAGGGCCTGGGTCGGCTGGGGACGTCCCTGCCAGGCCCCGAACAGTGAGCCGCGATGCCGGGCCAGACCTTCGAGGTCCAGCGTCTGGACACCCCGGTCGGCGAGGCGGTGGAGCACCTCGGTCTTGCCCGAGCCGGTGCCGCCGTCCAGCAGGACGACGGTCAGGTCATCCCCGGGGCCGTAGAGTCGGGTCTGAACCTGTCTGCGCCAGGTGCGGTAGCCGCCGTCCAGAACCGTCACGGGCCAGCCGATCTGGTCCATGACCGCCGCCATGGCTCCGGATCTCTGGCCGCCACGCCAGCAATGGACCAGCGGCCGGAACGCGCCGTCGCGGTCCCCGAGGGCCGCATCCAGATGGGCGGCGATGTTGCGGGCCACCTTGGCCGCGCCGATGCGGCGGGCGAGGAACTTGGACTTCTGGACATAGAGGGTCCCGACCTCGGCGCGCTCCACATCGTCTAGCACCGGCAGGTTGATCGCCCCGGG
>JAIERG010000001.1 GCA_019747095.1 Caulobacteraceae bacterium
GAGGCCGACGCCCCCGCGCCCCGAGGCACGTCCGACGCCTCCCCGGGCCGAAACCCGGCCCGCGCCATCACGGTCAGACGCGCCGCCGCTGGATCTGGACGCCCTGGCGGGTCCTCGCCGTCCCGCCCCGACGCCCGGCCCGCGCGCACCGACCGGTCAGCAGGGCCGGGGCCAGGCCCCGCAGGCGACGGGCCCGCAGATCACCGCCATATTCAATCAGGTCTATCCGAACTGGGTCCTTCCCTGCGACATTCCCGGAGCAAACCAGCTGAGGATCGAGATGGATGTGACATTGTCCGCCGATGGTCGCATCACTTCGGGCCCGACCCTGCGCAATCCGCGATCTGACAGCGTCTACCGGGCGGCCGCCGACGGAGCGCTCAGGGCGATCCGCCAGACCGCGCCCTTCGACGTGCCACAGGGCTTCCCGGGTGGTGCATTCCGCCCAACCTTCAATACCGAGCGGGCATGCCGGAACCGCTGACTTCCGCCTGACGATGCCTGACAGGGTCAACCCGGCAGGACTTGCCGTCCCGAATCTCGCCCCAATCGCCCGGAAGCTGGCGTTTGTCACACGGGCCGGGGATAAGGCCTGACGACCTCTCGCCTCGCCGCCTTCGGAGACAACGATGCGTCTGAACCTGTTGCTCACCACCGTCGCCGCGCTGGGCGTGGCGAGCGTGTCCCTGGTGCAGGCCCAGACCATGACCCAGAGCCTGAACGGCGGCCCCTCGCGCCAGCAGGCCCAGCAGCAGCCAGCCCAGACCGGCGGGCCCATCGAGGTCGAGATCGATCAGGGCGTCATGCGTCCCTTCCAGATCGCTGTTGCGCCCTTCAGCGGCCAGAACGGCGCGTCGATCGCCGACGTCATCTCGAGCGACCTGCGCCGCTCGGGCTTCTTCGAGCCGATCAATCCGGCCAGCTTCATCGAGACGGGTCTGACGCTCGCCAATGCGCCGAATTTCCCGCAATGGACCCAGATCGGGGCCCAGGCGGTGCTTTATGGCTCGGTGACGGCGCGCGCAGACGGGCGGAACGACTTCGGCTTTCGCCTGTATGACCCGTACCGCCAGTGCCAGCTGGTCAGCTACAACTTCACCGCCACGCCCGAGCAATGGCGTCGCATCGGCCACAAGATCGCCGACGTCGTCTATGAGCGCATGACGGGCGAAAGCGCCTTCTTCGACACCCGGATCGTCTTCGTGGCCGAGAGCGGCACGGGTCTCAATCGTCTCAGCCGCTTGGCGATCGTCGATCAGGACGGCGGCAACCCGAACTTCCTGACCGATGGCACCGAGATCATTCTCACGCCGCGCTTCTCGTCCAACCCCGACGAGATCATCTACATGGCGCTGGGCGAGGACTACAGCCGCATCTATCTGTACAATCTGACGACCAATCGCCGCGAAAGCTTGGGCGAATTCGACGGTCAGCCCCTTGCGCCCCGCTATTCGCCCGACGGAACCAAGGTCGCGTTCTCCATCATCCGGGGCGGCAACACAGACGTCTACGTCATGGACCTCCAGACGCGGCGGCTGTCGCGCCTAACGACGGATCCAGGCATCGACACCTCGCCTTCTTTCAACCCGGACGGCACGCGGATCGTGTTCAACTCCGACCGCTCGGGCACGCCCCGGCTCTATGTCATGAACGCCGACGGCTCGGGCCAGAGGCCGATCTCCCGCGGGGGCGGCAGCTATACCGCTCCGGCCTGGAGCCCGCGTGGCGATCTGATCGCCTTCACGCGCTCGGGCGGAGGCCAGTTCGGCATCGGCGTCATGGCGCCGGATGGCTCGGGCGAACGGATGATCTCGCGCAGCTACTTCGAGGAGGGCCCGTCCTGGGCGCCGAATGGCCGCTACCTGATGTTCTCTCGCCAGACGCGGGACGGGAACACCAATCTCTGGATGGTCGACCTGTCCGGCCGTGTCATCGCCCAATCCGGCTACCAGGGCCGCGGGTCCGATCCGGCCTGGTCGCCCCTGCTGTCCGAAACACCCTCCAACCTTGGCCGGGGCGGACCGGACAGTTGCGACAGCTGATCGATTTCCGGGGCGGGGCCCCCGGACGCTCACAACCGCGTCATCGCCCCGGCTGACGCTATGAGACCAGACCCGGTGCCCACTAAGCTTGGCTTTGCTGGTGCCGCTGACGACAGAGGAGACGAGTCCATGATGAACGCATCCCCCATCGCCCGGATCGCGCTGATCGCCGCCGCCGTAGCCGCCCTGGGTGCATGCGCGCCTCGTGCCCCGGTCGAGGGCGCGACAGGACCCACGCCAGGGGCTTCAGCCAATGTGCCTGCCTATCCGGGGCCCGGAGGGGGTGCCATCGACGGCAGCGGGCTGGGATCCAGCGCTCCTGGTTCCGAGAATGACTTCGTCATGAACGTCGGCGACCGGATTTATTTCGACCTCGACAGCTATCAGATCAGTCCGGAAGCCTTCCCTCGCCTGGACGCCCAGGCGGCCTGGTTGCAGCGCTACCCGCAGGTGACGGTCCGCATCGAGGGGAACGCCGATGAGCGCGGCACCCGTGAGTACAATCTGGCCCTCGGGGCCCGTCGTGCGGAATCGATCCGCAACTACCTGATCGAGCGTGGGGTCTCGGCCGGTCGGATCGACACCATCAGCTTCGGGAAGGAACGCCCGATCGCCCAGGGGTCCAACGAAGAGGCGTGGGCCCGAAACCGTAACGGACGGACGGCGCTGGCCTCGGGCACCCAATAGTCAGACGCTCTGGCGTCCAAGGCCTGCGTCGGCTGGCCTGAGCGTGGCTTGAACGTGTTTGTGCGCCGCGTCAAAGTAGGGCCAGCACGACGTCGGGGGCGATCATGGTGGACATCGGAGCGGCTGGCGGGGCGGCGACAGGCGGCCTGATCGCCGCGGCCGTCGAAAAGCCGACGGGACACGCCGGCGAAAGCCAGAGCTCCTGCACGGACTGTGGCGAACCGGTTTCTGGCAAGTTCTGCTCGAACTGCGGCCAGCCGACCCATGTGCACCGCAGCCTGCTTCACCTGGTCGAGGAAGTGCTTCATGGCGTGTTGCACTTCGATGCCCGCATCTGGCGGACGCTTCCTCTGCTGCTGCTCAACCCCGGCCGCCTGACGCGGGAATGGATCCAGGGCAAGCGTACCCGATACATCTCGCCGCTCGCGATCTTCCTGTTCACCGTCTTCCTGATGTTCTTCATCATGAGCTTCGGTGGCGCGTCGATCGTGGATACGCCTTCGCTGGACGATCAGATCGCCGACGCGCAGCAAGGCCTCGCGGATGCGCGCGCGGCGTTGGCAGACGCCGACTCGGACCTGCAGGCCGGCGAACCCGGAGCGGCAGGGGTGAAAGCCGGCATGGAGGCGGCCGTCGCAGCCGCAGAGCGTCGCGTCGCCGCTCTGGAAGAAGCCCGCACGTCGGGCCCGCGCGAAGACGGCTATGCGCCGGGTAGCTGGCAGGCGAGCCTGGCCGACGCGGTCAGGGACGGCAACGTGACGGTGCAACTCGGTGACGAAAAGCTCGAGGAAAAGGTCCTGCACAAGCTCGCGAACCCGGAGTTCGCCTTCTACAAGATCCAGCAGACACTCTATAAATTCGCCTTCCTGCTGGTGCCGCTGTCGATCCCCTTCGTCTGGCTGCTGTTCGCCTGGAAGCGGGGCTTCACCTGGTACGACCATGGGGTGTTCGTCCTCTACTCCCTGACCTTCATGGCCATCTTCACCATGGGTCTGTCCGTTCTGGACCGGATTGCTGGAGATGGCGGTGGATGGTGGGAAGCGACTATCGGTTCCATAGGAGCGATCCTGACGCTGGCTGTGCCCGTCCATATGTTCGCCCAGCTGAAAGGGACCTACGCGCTGGGGTGGTTCTCGGCCCTGTGGCGGACCTTTGTGCTGATGCTGTTCTGCACCCTCGTTCTATCCGTCTTCCTGCTCGTGGCGATCCTGCTGGGCCTGACGAGCTGAGGCCTTGCGACGGCCTCAAATCGATGGAACCTGTCGCCTCATGAAAATCCGCAAGCTCTCTGTCCGCGTCCCCAGCCTTCGCGTTCTGGCGCTGGCCGCCGTCGTCACCGGCGTCATTGGCGGAACCGTCGTGGCCCAGACCCAGCCTCTGCCTGCCATTCAGTGGGACGTGCGCCGGCTCGATAACCTGGACCGCAACGTCCGCCGTCTGGAGCGCGCCATCACCCAGAGGAACAACCAGGGCGACCCGGTCCTGGTTGAGTCCGATCCTGAGCTGATCGCGCTTCAGGGCCGCGTCGCCCTGATGGATCAGCGACTGCGCGACATGGAACTGACGGTCCGGCGGGTGAACGGGGATCTGGAGCGCCTGACCTTCCAGCTGGATGAGGCCAGCGGCGACAACGCCGCGCTCATGGCCCGTCTGGCCGATGCCGAGGAGCGCGTCGCCGCGCTGGAGGCGGCAAGGGAGGCGGCCGAGGCCGCCGCGCGTGAGGCTGCGGAGTTCGCGGCGCGATCCCCGACCGGCGACGCGGTCACGGATCTTGCCGCCGCCCGCGCCCTGCTCGCCAGCGATCCCGCGCGAGGCCGTGCGGCTCTCGAGTTGGTCGCCTCGACCTGGGCGGACACACCATCTGGCCGTGAGGCGACGTGGCGGGTCGGCGACATCATCCGGGCGGGCGGGGATCAGGCTGGCGCGGTCCAGCAATATGCCCAGGCCCTGCAGGGCTGGCCGACCGAAAGCTGGGCTGGCGAAGTGACCCTGAAGCTCGCGCGCGGCCTGGAAGCCACCAATCGCGACGCCCAGGCCTGTGCCGCCCTCGGCGAATACCAGCGCCGTTATGCTGCCTCCTCCACACCGGCGTTGCGCGAAATCGCGGCCCGTACGCGGACCCAGGCGAACTGCCGCTGAGCGCGGACGGCACTTCCGCGGACCTTGAGCGGCGCGTCGCCGCCATTCTGGACGCGAGACTGCAGCGCGCAGTGGATCATCCGATCGGCATCGCCCTGTCGGGCGGTGGGGACTCGCTGGCCCTGCTGTCGCTGGTGACCGACTGGGCACGGGTCGCGCGGCGCCGGGTGGTGGCGATCACCGTCGATCATGGCCTCAACCCGGAGAGCGAGCGCTGGAACCAGCTGTGCGAGGCCGCGGCCCGTCGCAGTGGCGCGGCGTGGATCCTGTGCCGCTGGGACGGATCAAAGCCGTCGGCAGGGCTGCCGGCGGCGGCACGGCGCGCCCGCCATGCCCTGATTGCGGACGCAGCCCGATCAGCGGGGGCCAGGGTCATCCTGATGGGCCACAGTGCCGATGACATCGCCGAGGGAGACTGGATGCGGGCGCGGGGCTCGACTCTGGGGCGGTTGCGCGAATGGTCGCCGAGCCCCGTCTGGCCAGAAGGACGGGGCCTCATGTTGCTGCGGCCCCTGCTGGTCGAGAGGAGGGCCGGCCTTCGGCAACATCTGCGAGATCGGGGTGTCGACTGGATCGAGGATCCGGCCAACCGCCTGTACGGACGAGGGCAGGCCCGCCGGGCTCTCGCGCTTTCATACGAAGACACGCCGCCTGTCGCTCCGGATCAGCTTGGCGCGGATCACCGTACGGACGGGGATGCGCCGATTCCGCTGGCCTTGGGCGAAGGTGTCGAGGGGCGCGGCGATCTCGCATTCAGCCTTCTGTGTGTCGCCGGACACGACAGGTTGCCGAAAGGGAGCCGGCTCGCGAACCTCGCCGAACGGATAGCTTCGGGCCAGGCCTTCACGGCAACCCTCGCGGGGGCCCGGATCCAGGCCACAGCCGACCGTCTTCTGATCCTGCGCGAGGCCGGGGAGTTTAGGCGGCGGCCGCCCCGTCCGGTCATGCTGGCACCAGACGAACCTGTCGTCTGGGATGGTCGTTACGAGATCACCGCGCTCCAGTCCGGATGGACGGTCGTGCCGGCTATCGGGCATCTGGCCGCAATGAATGAGGCGGACCGCGCCATTGCCACGCGCGTTCCCGCAGCCGCTCGGGGTGCCTTGCCGATCCTGATCCGGGACGATGATCCACGCCCGGTTCTTGCATGGCGGGCAGCAAGGGTCCTTGCCCTTGCGCCGCGGCGTCTGAAGCTGTCTCTGGGCGAAACGACGCAGGAAAGGGACCTCGCCGACGCCGTGCATGGCGAAACGCCGCCCGCTGACCTATTTTGAACGAACCGTGAGTATCATCCATGCCGGCCGGCGGTCGGCGACGAGGATTTCCAACCGATGAACCTTCGCAATCTGGCGATCTGGGGCGTGATCATTCTGGGACTGCTGGCGGTCTATGCCGCGGTCAGTCAGAACGGTGGCACCCTTCCGGGCCAGCCCGCCGGGGCCGCCGCTCAGGGGCGCCCCGCGACCATTACCTATTCCCGTCTCGTCCAGGCGGTCGAGGCGCGCGAGATCAAGTCTGCCCAGGTCCGCGGCGACCAGGTGACCGGCGTGTTCCAGAACGACAATCGATTTACCGCCACCACACCCTATCCCAACGAGGATCTGGTGAATTCCATGCTGGCTTCCGGCGCTCAGGTCGATGTGAAGACGACGCGCCAGGCCTGGTGGCAGGGGCTGCTGGTCGGTCTGCTTCCCATTCTTCTGCTGGTTGGCGTCTGGATCTTCTTCATGCGCCAGATGCAGGGCGGGGCCCGCGGGGCCATGGGCTTCGGCAAGTCCAAGGCCAAGCTGCTGACCGAGCACAAGGGTCGCAAGACCTTCGAGGACGTCGCCGGCGTCGACGAGGCCAAGGAAGAGCTGCAGGAGGTCGTCGACTTCCTGAAGGACCCCGGCAAGTTCCAGCGTCTGGGCGGCAAGATCCCCAAGGGTGCCCTGCTGGTCGGCCCTCCCGGCACCGGCAAGACCCTGCTGGCCCGCGCGGTTGCGGGCGAGGCGGGCGTGCCGTTCTTCTCCATCTCCGGCTCGGACTTCGTCGAGATGTTCGTGGGCGTCGGCGCCAGCCGCGTGCGCGACATGTTCGAACAGGCCAAGAAGAACGCGCCCTGCATCATCTTCATCGACGAGATCGATGCCGTCGGCCGTCACCGCGGCGCCGGCCTGGGCGGCGGCAACGACGAGCGCGAGCAGACGCTGAACCAGCTGCTGGTCGAGATGGACGGCTTTGAGGCGTCGGAGAACATCATCCTGATCGCGGCGACCAACCGTCCTGACGTTCTGGACCCGGCCCTGCTGCGTCCCGGGCGCTTCGACCGTCAGGTCGTGGTACCCAACCCGGATGTGTCTGGCCGCGAGCGCATCCTCCGTGTCCACATGAAGGACGTGCCGCTGGCCGCCGACGTCAACGTCAAGACCATCGCGCGCGGCACCCCCGGATTCTCGGGCGCCGACCTGGCCAATCTGGTGAACGAGGCGGCCCTGATGGCGGCGCGCAAGGACCGGCGCATGGTCACGCACCGTGACTTCGAGGACGCCAAGGACAAGGTCATGATGGGCTCGGAGCGGCGCTCCATGGCCATGAACGAGGAAGAGAAGCGCCTGACGGCCTATCACGAGGGCGGTCACGCCATCGTCGCCATGAACGTCAAGATGGCCGACCCGGTGCACAAGGCGACCATCGTCCCGCGCGGACAGGCTCTGGGCATGGTGATGCAGCTGCCGGAAGGCGACCGCTATTCCATGAAGTACCAGCAGATGGTCGACCGCATCGCCATCATGGCCGGCGGTCGCGTGGCCGAGGAGCTGATCTTCGGCAAGGAGAACATCACCTCGGGCGCCAGCTCCGACATCCAGCAGGCGACGAAACTGGCCAAGCGGATGGTGACCCAGTGGGGCTTCTCCGACGTGCTGGGCACCGTGGCCTATGGCGAGAACCAGGAAGAGGTGTTCCTGGGCCACTCGGTCGCGCGGACCCAGAACATCTCGGAAGAGACGGCCCGCATCATCGACGCCGAGGTCAAGCGGCTGGTCACCTCCGGCTGGGACGAGGCCCGTCGCATCCTGACGGAGAAGGCCGACGACCTGGAGAAGCTGGCTCAGGCTCTGCTGGAATACGAGACCCTGTCGGGCGAGGAGATCAAGGACCTGCTCGAGAAGGGCGCGGCCCCGAACCGCGACGAGAACAACTTCCCCAATGCCGGGCCCTCGGTGTCGGTGCCGGTCACGCCGGTGTCGGACGGGGTCTCGGTTGTCGCGTCGGAAGAGCACCGCACCGTCCACTGACGACCCGGAAAGCCCGCGCGGTTCGCTGCGCGGGCTTTTCTTTGTCAGACAAGTTTGCATTATAGACAAGTCTGTCGTATCCAGCCTCACCCAAGGGGCATGAGGACTTC
Organism: Caulobacteraceae bacterium; assembly: GCA_019747095.1. Classification (GTDB taxonomy): domain Bacteria; phylum Pseudomonadota; class Alphaproteobacteria; order Caulobacterales; family Caulobacteraceae; genus Brevundimonas. The sequence goes on from JAIERG010000001.1 coordinate 8,257, forward strand.
AACGACGATGTCAGCGACGCATTCGACGACGGCGATGGAGACATCGACAATGGTGGGGATAGGCGACCGCCTGCATGGCCTCGACGCGCTCCGGGGCGGGGCGCTGTTGCTGGGGGTGCTGCTGCACGCCAGCCTGGCCTTCTTTCCGCAACAGACCTGGATCGTCCACGACGAAAGCCGTTCGATCGGAGCGGCCATGATCTTCTACGCCATCCACCTGTTCCGGATGACCGCCTTCTTCCTGATCGCCGGTCTGTTCGCCCACATGATGCTGGCCCGGAAAGGCTGGTGGGGTTTCGTGCGGGACCGGGCCAGTCGCATCGCCGGGCCGCTCGCGGCCTTCTGGACGCCGGTCATGGCCGGGATCATCACCGCCCTGGTCTGGAACGCCCATGTCCAGGGCTGGGTGACGCCGGGAGCGCCACCGCCCCCGTCGCCGACCTATGACTGGACCAACTTCCCGTTGACCCATCTGTGGTTCCTGTGGGTGCTGGTGATCTTTTATGCCGCGACCCTGATCCTGCGCGCGCCCTTCGCCGCCCTGGACCGGAACGGTGCCTGGGGCCGCCTCACAGATCGCCTGACCGGTGCCCTCGTCGGCCCGTGGACCCCCGTGGTTCTGGCCGTGCCGCTGGCGCTCGCCTTCTGGCTGGATCCGACCTGGGTCGCCTTCTTCGCCGTGCCGACGCCGGACGAAGGGCTCGTCCCCAATGCCGCCGCCCTGACCGGCTTCGGGCTGGCATTCGGGCTGGGCTTCCTGCTGGACCGCCGCCGCGATCTGCTGGAGCGAATCGCCGCCTGGTCGCCCCTGCTGCTGGCGATGGCTGTCGGAACCGGCGTCGCCGGATGGTATCTCGCGGGCGGGCCGACCCTTGAGCCGATGGCCGAGCCGACCTTCGACAAGGCCGTGGCGGCCTGGACGACGGCGGTGGCGGTCTATGCCTCGGCGCTGGCGGCCATGGGCCTGTGCCTGCGCTTCCTGTCGGGCCGCAGCGTGATCCGGCGCTACCTCGCCGACGCCTCCTACTGGGTCTACATCGTCCATCTGCCTCTGGTGATGCTCGCCCAGGTGTGGGTGCAGGACTGGTCGGGACCGTGGTGGCTGAAACTCGCTGGCATTACGCTCGGCGTGCTGGCGGTGTCGCTGGCCACCTATGAGCTGGCGGTCCGCCACACCCTGCTCGGACAATGGCTGAATGGCCGCCGCATCCCGTGGCGGTCCCGGGCCGCGACCCCTTCGCCCCTCCCAGCCGAATAGCTTGCCAAGCGCGGCCGGCTCGTCCACCCCGGACGGGCCGGTCGCCCCACATCGAGTCGCGCCCCATGACCCAGACCCCCCGCACCGCCGCCGAAGCCGACCTGGCCTTCATGCGCTCCATCGTCGAGGGCCGCACGACCGGCCGATCGACCCTGACCATGGGCGTCGCCTATCTGGCGGGCGGATTGCTGTACGGCCTGCAGTGCCTGTTCCATGTCGGCCAGGCGACCGGCGTGATCGCCTGGCCCGACCTGGCCAATCTGATCTTCGTCGCCTCCATCACGATCGCCTTCCTGGTCGTGCTGACCTGGGCCGTGCGCGAGGACAAGAAGGCCGGGCCCTCGGCACCGCTGGTGACCCGCACGCTGAACGCCGCCTTCAGCGGGGCCGGCATGGCCAACCTGGCCATCATCATCGTCTTCGGCGTCGGCTCGGCTCGGGATCAGGATTTCGCCGTCTGGCTCTACTACCCGGCGATGATCTTCGCGCTGCAGGCGGCCGCCTGGTACGTGGCCTGGCACCTGAAGAAGACGCCGTGGATGCTGGCGACGTCGATCGGCGGCTGGCTGACGGCGGTCGGGCTGGGCGTGCTGGTGCGCGAGCCGGTCGCCTATCTGGCGCTTTGCACGGCCGCCCTGTTCGTCCTGTTCGCGGGACCCGGCGCGATCATGGTGCGCGACGCGCTGAAGTCCCGGCCGGCCGTCTGAGCATGGGGCTGGCCGATCTCGGCAGGATTGACGAGGTCATCCACGGCCGCATGCGGCTGGGGATCATGGTCTATCTGGCCGACGTCGAGACCGCTGACTTCACCGAGCTGAAGACCGTGCTGGAGGCGACCCAAGGCAATCTGTCGGTGCACCTCAAGAAGCTGGAGGAGGCCGGCTATGTCGCCATCGACAAGAGCTTCAAGGACAACAAGCCCTTGACCCGCATCACCCTGACGGGCGAGGGCCGTGCCGCGTTCGCCGCCTATCTGGAGGCGCTGGGACGCCTGATCGGAGACAAGGGGTGAGCGCTCGGCCGCGCGTCATGGGCATCGTCAATGTGACGCCCGACAGCTTTTCGGACGGCGGAC
>JAIERG010000019.1 GCA_019747095.1 Caulobacteraceae bacterium
CCCGGCGCGGACGGGGTGAACGACACCTCGCCCAGCGGCTTGCCCTTCAGTTCGGTGACGATGCGGAGCGCCAGCTTCGGCCCGACCCCGTTGGCGCGCCCGACCGCCGCCTTGTCCTCCCGCGCCACCGCCGAGGCCAGCTCGCCCGGCGGCAACACGTCCAGCACCGACAGCGCCGCCTTGGGCCCAACGCCCTGGATACCCAGCAGCGTCGTGAAGGCACGGCGCTCGTCCCGGGTCAGGAAGCCGTACAGCCTTGGCCCGTTCTCGGCGGACCAGCTCTGTTCCACATGCAGCGTCGCCTCGTCGCCGGGCGCGGGCAGGCGCTGGAGCGTGCGCGCCCCACAGCTCACGACATAGCCCACTCCGGCGCAATCGATCAGGCAGTGGCCCTCCTCGACCTCGGCCAGCACGCCCCGCAGACGGCCGATCACGACGCGATCCTCCCCCGGGGAGCGAAGCGGAACGGGGGAGGGGGACCGCCGCGCGCTTGCGCGGGGATGGAGGGGGCGGCTCCAGACAGGGTGGTGGGGGTCGCCCCCTCCACCCCTTCGCGGTCCCCCTCCCCCGCTTTGCGGTGGAGGATCGCGCGCTTCCTGAGCTGCGCGTGGGTGATGGCCACGGCCAGGGCGTCGGCGGCGTCGGCCTTGACCTCGCCGCAGGTGGGCAGCAGCCGCTTCACCATGAAGGCGATCTGGGTCTTGTCGGCGTGGCCGGCCCCGACCACCGCCTTCTTGATCAGGTTCGGCGAATACTCCGCCACCAACAGCCCCGCCCGCGCCGGGGCCAGCATGACCGCCGCCCGCGCCTGGCCCAGCTTCAGCGTCGAGGCCGGATTGACGTTGACGAACACCTCCTCGATCGCCGCCTCGTCGCAGGCATGGGCGGCGCAGACCTCGCCCACCTTGTCCAGCAGCCACAGCAGGCGTTCGGACAGGGGCAGGGTATCCGGTGGGCTCACCACCCCGTGCGCGACCCAGGCCAGCCGCGACCCCTCGCTGACCACCACGCCCCAGCCGGTGCGCCTGAGGCCGGGGTCGAGTCCGAGAATTCGAGTCGCTACGTTCGCCATCCGTTCCAGTCATGCCGCAAACAGGGTTAGCGAACAATGACTAGCAATCCGGGACAATGCCGCGACGCCGTCGCAACTTCAGAATGACGACGAGACCTGCGGCTGGAGCGCCACTCGAGGTTGGAAGATCAAGCGGAAACGGACGCTCCGGCCATATGCCATCTGGCGGACACGAGCAGCTCCGGCCGCTCGCTCGGCCTCGGCAGCAAACCCTACGCCTCCCGGATTTTCGCTCACGGTCAAACATTCCGAGAGGGTCCCTTCACCGGAAACCTGACAAACGAGCTCGGCCTCGCCTCTTGTAATCCCAAGCTGTGCTGCGATTTCAGGAAGGTCACCGGATGGGGGCGTCGCCCAGTCAAACACCGTCAATGCTGCTTCAATGTCAGCGGCACTTGCGAAGCGCGGAGGCTCGGGCATATCGCGGACGACGATTGCAGGACCGGTGTAGGCCTCTCGCTCGACAGTGACCTCCGGCTGCTGCGCCTTGGCTCCGCCCGCGAATCCGAGAGCCAATACGAAAGCCGCAATCAACATGGACAGTAAAAGGCGAGCCTGATCCGTCATCACCTACCCCGCGTACTTCGCCAGGTCCTCGTCGGAGATGTCCTCGTTTGAATAGACGTTCTGCACGTCGTCCTCAGCATCCAGAGCGTCCAGCAGCTTCATCAGCGTGCCCACCGTCTCGCCCGTCACCGGCACGGTCGACTGCGGCTTCCAGACGATGGCGGTGGACTTCGGGTCGCCCAGCACCTTGGACATGGCCTCGGCCACGTCGTTGAGGTCCTCGAAGGCGGTCCAGATGGTGTGGCCCGGAGCGTCCTCGTAGATGTCGGGCTTGACCAGGTCGCTCTCGACGTCCTCGGCCCCCGCCTCGATGGCGGCCTCCATCACGGCGTCCTCGGTGCCCGCCTCAGCCGGATAGATGATGCGACCGACCCGGTCCCACATGAAGGCGACCGAGTTCATCTCGCCCAGAGCCCCGCCGTTCTTGGTGAAGGCCGCACGGACGTTGGACCCCGCGCGATTGCGGTTGTCGGTCAGGGCCTCGACGATGATGCCGACGCCGCCGGGGCCACGGCCCTCATAGCGGATCTCCTCCATCGTATCGACGTCGCCGGAGCTGGCCTTATTGATGGCGCGCTGGATCACGTCCTTAGGCAGGCTCTCGGCCTTGGCGTTGTTCACCGCCAGGCGCAGGCGCGGGTTCATGGCTGGGTCGGGCAGGCCCGACTTGGCAGCGACGGTGATGTCGCGCGACAGCTTGGAGAACAGCTTGGAGCGGGCCGCGTCGGCGCGACCCTTCTTGTGCATGATGTTCTTGAACTTGGAATGGCCGGCCATGTTTGTCTCGTAAGGGCGCTAACGCTCGCGACGCGGTCGCTCGCTGCTTGAGCGCGATCAGGTCTGGGTGAGCCGCATCTAGCCGAAGGTCGCGGGCCTGTCACGGCGGAGGGGCCGGAACCGCCGCGCTTGACGCGGGTTGATGCCCAGACCCCGACAGGAGCCCCGAGATGAGCACCGCCGACCCCTACGGAGACGCCGCCGACGAGGGCGAGCCCGACATCGTCGAATGGTACGAAACCCGGCCCATTACCGTCTCGACCGCCGTCGCCACCGGCTCCATCGTCGCCGCCTTCGCGCTGGGTGTCGTGACGGCGGTCGGGGCGCTGGCGCTCAAGGGCCACATGGACGACTAGGTGGTGAGCGACGCGAGGAACCCTCGCATTCCATCGCTCAATGGCACGGGCCGGTTCGTCTCGCGGTCCACATACACGTGGACGAAGAAGCCGACCGCCGCCGCCTCGTCCTCGTTTTTCCTGAACAGGCCGATCTCGTAGCGCACCGAAGAGTTTCCGACGTGCGCCACCCTCACGCCCGCCTCGATCTCGTCCGGAAACGCGGTCGGCGAGAAGTATCGGCACCCGGTTTCGGCCACCAGGCCGATGACCTTGCCGTGGTGGATGTCCAGCTGGCCCGACACGACCAGCAACCGGTTCACCGCCGTGTCGAAGAAGGAGTAATAGACCACGTTGTTCACGTGGCCGTAGACGTCGTTGTCCATCCAGCGCGTCGAGATGGCCTGGAAGCGGCGATAGTCATTCCGGTGCGTGCGTTCGATGGTTCCGGCCATGGCATTCCTTTTGGGGCGCTAACGCTCGGCTCGCAGAGCCTCGCTGCTTGAGCGCGATAGGGTGGGTTTCCTCGAGCGCCTCTGAGTGCGCTTGGCTACGACGCTCGGGCTTGGCCTCCGTTGCGTCAAGCGCCTATCGAAGGACATCCACTGAACGGGGCCCTCCATGTCGCCGATCACTGCCCGTGCCGCCGTCCTGCGCCAGTCCGGAGCCGCCCGGCCCTACGCCGATAGCCGCCCCCTGGCCATCGAGACGGTGACCCTCGACCCGCCCGGTCCCGGCGAGGTCCGGGTCGCCATCAAGGCCGCAGGCCTGTGCCACTCCGACCTCAGCGTCATCAACGGAGACCGGCCGCGACCGCTCCCGATGGCGCTGGGCCATGAGGCGGCGGGCGTGGTCGAGACGCTGGGCGAGGGCGTAGCGGACCTCGCCGTCGGCGATCATGTCGCCATGGTCTTCATGCCGTCGTGCGGCCACTGCGCCCCCTGCGCCGAGGGTCGTCCGGCGCTGTGCGAGCCTGGCGCGGCGGCGAACGGCCGGGGCGAACTGCTGTCCGGTGGCCGCCGCATCTTCCGTGAGGGCGAGGCCCTGAACCACCACCTCGGCTGCTCCGCCTTCGCCGAGCGGGCAGTGGTGTCGCGCCGGTCTCTCGTAAAGATCGATCCGGCTCTCAGCTTCGAGGAGGCCGCCCTGTTCGGCTGCGCCGTCCTGACCGGGGTCGGGGCGGTGGTGAACACCGCAGGCGTCCGCGCGGGCCAGAGCGTGGTGGTGGTGGGGCTCGGCGGCGTCGGTCTGGCCAGCGTGCTCGGCGCGCTGGCCTGCGGAGCCTCTCCGGTGGTGGCCGTCGATCTGTCCGAGGACAAGCTGGCGCTCGCCCGCAGCCTCGGCGCCGTCCAGACCGTCAACGCCGCTGCCCCCGACGCCATCGATCACGTCCGCGCCCTGACCAACGGCGGCGCTGACGTCGCCGTCGAGATGGCCGGATCGGTCCGGGCGCTCGAAGCCGCGTGGAAGATGACGAGGCGCGGCGGCCTGACGGTCACCGCCGGCCTGCCTCCGCCGGACGCGGCGCTTGCGGTCAACGTCGTCTCTCTGGTCGGCGAGGAGCGGACGCTGAAGGGCTCCTACATCGGCACCTGCGTCCCCAGCCGCGACATTCCCCGCTACGTGGCGCTTTACCGCCAGGGCCGCCTGCCGGTCGACCGGCTGATGAGCGGCACGATCCCGCTCGACGACATCAACGCGGGTTTCGACCGGCTGCACGCCGGGGAGGTCGTCCGACTGGTGGTGACCTTCTAGGCAGGGTCCGCGACAACGGGCGCCGCATCATCGCTTGCGGCATCGGCCTGCGGCCCAGCGGCAGGCGGCTCGGCTGGCTCAGCGGCCGGCTGGGTCTCTGAAGTGGTTTGGGCTTCCGATGTCTCCGCCTTCTCTGGCTCGGCCGGGGGCTCGCGGACGGGCTCCGGCGGTCGAGGTTCGCGGCCCTCATCGCAGTAGGCGAAGAAGTCGTCCACGGCGCGCCCTCCACGCTCGGCCGCGAGGCGCAGGTTGCTGCCGCCTCGTCCCACGGCGATGACGCCCGAGCTCCTCAGGGCGGCGAAGACAGGGTGGTCCGTTGGCGCGCGGCCGGCATGATCAAACGTCCCGGTGGCCGTGCCAGCGGTCAGCACCGCTTCGCCTCCTCCTGGCCATGTCATCTCGACCTGGCGCGAGCGCGGCAGGCAGGACAGGGCGAAAAGATGCTCGCCCTCGGCCCAGTCCCCGTCGCCGAACTGCAGGTCGCCCGAACCGCCGTGCAGGGTGAAGGCCCAGTCGTAATCCGCCGGAACCGCGTCATCGAACACCAGGCCGTCGCCTGTGGCCGCAGCCTGCCCCTCGGGAACGCTGGGCTGGCACGCGGTCGTCAACGCGAGCAGGGCCGAGGCGAAGACGGGAACGACGAGACGGGTGCGACGGCGCATGGCGCTCATGGGGCAACGCCGTCCCCCCGACGGCCTCCGACCCTAGGCTGCCTAAAGCGTGTTCGCCAAGCCCCTACCGGGTTGCACCGAGGACCCGGTCCACTTCGCTTCGGTCCGGCAGCGACGGCTGTGCCCCGGCCCGCGTCGCCGCCAGGGCACCGGCGGCGCAGGCGAACGTCAGCGCGGCCTGCGCGTCCATGCCTTCGACCAGCGCCACCGTGATGGCGCCAACGAAGGCGTCGCCAGCCCCGGTGGCATCGACGGCCGTCACGGTGGGCGGCGTCGCCGTGGCGACGCGGACGCCGCGCTGGTACATCTCTGCGCCCCGCGCGCCGTGGGTCACCACAACGCGGCCTCCACCCGTGTGCAAGGCGTCGCCGTAGAAGGCGGCCTCGCCCTCATTCACCACCATCAGGTCCGCGCGCCGTATCAGGGCCTCCGATACGGGCTGGGCGGGCGCAAGGTTGGCGCAGACGAAGCCGGTGGCACGACCCACCGCCGCCTCGACCGCGGGGATCGGCAACTCGAGCTGCGCGATCAGCGGTCCCTCAATGCGCGTCGGAAGCTGTTCGGGCGTCACGCCGTGGTTCGCTCCCGCCGCGACAACGATCTGGTTCTCTCCGGACGGATCGACCGCAATCAGCGCCACGCCCGTCGGGGCCGCCGGATCGATCGCCAGGCCGGACAGATCGACGCCTGCGGCCCTCAGCAGGACCAACGCCTCCTCTGCCATCACGTCATCGCCGACCTGGCCAATCAGGGCGACCTCCGCCCCCAGCCGCGCGGCCGCCAACGCCTGATTGGCTCCCTTGCCGCCGGGATGGCGCGCCAGCGTCGCCCCCGTGACCGTCTCGCCGGCAACCGGCAGACGCGGGGCCGTGGCCACCAGATCCAGATTGATCGATCCGATGACGGTCAACCGGCTCATGGCAGACGCTCCAGCCGCTCGGCGATCAGGGCGAAAACGGCATCCGCATCCGCCTCAACCACCCAGTGATGGCGCGCGCTCGCAGCATCGATCCGGAACTCCACGGCGGTGTGACCCCGCGTCAGGTCGCTCTCGGTCTCGACCTCGATCCGGCAAGGAACGGCGCGGAAAAGCTCGGGCTTCAGCAACCAGGCGACCGTGCACGGATCATGCAGCGGAGCCCACTCCCAGCCGACGATCCTGCGTTCAACGTCCTGCGAGAACCTCAGGAGCGATGCCGCCGTGCTGGCGCAGACGCCGGGCAGGGTCTCGATGGCGGCGATCCGGGCTTGCGTCGCCCGGACCTGATGCGTGACGTCCAGTCCCAGGACCGTGACCCGGCATCCGCTCGCGAACACCTCGGCCGCTGCATCAGGATCGGCCCAGATGTTGAACTCGGCGGAGGCGGTGATATTGCCCCCTTCAGAGCGCGCCCCGCCCATGACGACAACCGGGCCCATCCGTGCCGCCAGCCGGGGTTCGGCTCTGAGCGCGAGCGCCAGATTGGTCATTGGCCCCATGACGGCCATCGCCACCGCGCCCTCCGGCCGGGCCATGACCGCCTCGACGATAGCCTCGGCGGCCGTGCTCTCTCCAGCGGGCAGATCGGGCTCGAATATCTCGAGGACACCCAGCCCCTCGGCGCCATGAAACTCTGTGGCCTCTCCCGGGGGGCGTCGCAAAGGGCGCTGTGCCCCGGCGAAGACCGGCACCTCCGTCCGCCCGGCCAACTGGCGCAGGATACGGGCGTTCCGGGCCGTCCGCTCAAGGGAGACGTTTCCAGCGACCGTCGTGACCGCCAGTAGATCCAGCTCCGGCGAGCCGAAAGCCAGCAACAGGCCCACGGCATCGTCCACACCAGGGTCGCAGTCGATGATCAGGCTCTGTCTTTGCACTGGCCATGAATGGCGGGGTCGCGCGCGCCGGGCAAGAGAAAGGGCGCGCCGTCGCCGACGCGCCCCGTCAATCAGGACCGAAGGTCGGTCTTCAGAGGCCGACCACACCACCGTCATTCTTGGTGATGACGATGGTCGCCGAGCGCGGGCGGGCATTGTTGCCCGGTCCAGACTGGCTTGTCGGCCAGTTGGACGTAGGCGTCGTCGCGTTTCCGCCCTCTCCCGGGTGCTGTATGTTGACGAAGACTGTCCGGCCATCCGGCGTCGAATCGACGCCCGTGATCTCGCAACCACGCGGCCCGACGAGGAAGCGCTTCAGGTTAAGACCCGGCGCGCGGCCAACGATCGTAGCCTGCTGACGCGTCGCACCGCTGGCGTCGGTGTTGGTGATGGTCCGCGCGCTGCCGTCGCCAACCCGCCCTGGCAGGGCCAGAAGCATCTGATTGTTGGTCTGGTCGGTGAATGAACCGTCGTCCGTCTGGATCCAGAGCAGGGGATTGATCTGCCCGCCTGGATTGGACGGCCGGGAGAACCAGAGGCCGTCGGGGCTGGCGAAATCGTTGGTCGCGTCCAGTCCCGACAGGTTGATGTTGTTCGGATCCAGATCCGAACCCGCGCCGAACAGATAGATGTCCCACTGGAAAGTCAGGGCGGTAGCGTTGTCCCCCGTCTCGCGCAGGCGGATGATGTGGCCGTTCGGGTTGCCGCGCTGAGCCGTACCGGTGGTCCGGGGATCGTTGTAATGACGCGGGTTGGCGGCGTCGGTACCGGCCAGCGGCCGAGAGGTAGCGTTGCCATTGGTGAGGGTCAGATAGACCTCGCCATTGACCGGGTTGACACCGGCCCACTCGGGACGATCCATCTTGGTCGCACCAAGGGCGTCGGCCGCGATGCGGCTGTTTATCAGGACATCAGCCTGGTTCTCGAAAGAATAGAGGCTGTTCGCGGCCGTGAGGACGCCCTGACCAAACACCAGAGGCAGCCAGGTCCCCTGTCCGGTCGCATCGAAGCGGGCGACATAAAGGGTGCCGTTGTCGAGGTACTTGTCGCCGACGTTCAGGCGGTCTGTGCGCTGCGCATCTGCCGGATCCCAGTTCGTCGCGGATACGAATTTGTAGAAATACTCGCCGCGCGAGTCGTCGCCCATGTAGTAGACCGGCGGGCGACCGGCGACGAAGTTGGCAGGCCACGCACCCTCGTGGGCCATGCGGCCGAGCGCCGTACGCTTACGGGGCGTGGATGCCGGATCATAGGGATCGATCTCGACGATCCATCCATACTGGTTCGGCTCGTAACGGAAGTCGCCAGTGCCGTCGGCCGGACCTGCGATGACCGAGGCGTTCCACTTGCGATAGGTCGTGTCACTAGGGTCAGAGACCGCCAAAGTGCCCCAGTTCAGGCCGGCAACCGGCCCGCCCGCCACGCCGTAGCGGGCATAGGCCTGGCCTTCCTTGGCCGGACGAAGGGCGTTGTCGCCTGTCGCGCGGTTGAAGTAGCCGGCCCAGTTCTCCTCGCAGGTCAGGTAGGTACCCCAGGGCGCATAGCCGTTGGCGCAGTTGTTGACCGTACCGCGGCCCGCCGTACCGGTCGGTGAGAACAGGGTGCGCATGCGGGCGGCACCGCGAGCCGGGCCGCTGATCTGCATGGGCGTGTTCGGCGTGATACGGCGATTGAAGGTCGAGGCCTGATTATAAGCCCAGACACCATTCGATCCGCGCGCCACTTCGACGATGCCGACCCCGTGGCATTCGATCTCGCGGTCGACCTCGACGCGATTGGTGCGGGCACCATTGACGACCGTCAGGGTTCCTCCAGCATGAAGATACTGTTCGGTGACGTTCTCGTGGTTCACGCACAGGATTCCGCGCGTGTTGGAGGTGTCATCACGTCCCGTGCCGGCCGCGTTCAGGCCAAAGAAGTACATGCCATCGTGGTGATCGCCAGCACGCTGGGCGAAGTTGGTGTCGTTACCCTGGTTGCCATAGGCCGGCACACCCGGAGCGATCGGGTCACCGAGCGCGTAGAGAACGCTGATGGAATAACCCTCGGGCACAGTCACGACGTCGTTCAGGAGCTTGGGCAGGGCGGTGAAGCCCAGTGTGGCCGGGTTGACCGTGACGGTCGTGGTGGCAGAGGCGACTGTGTTGTTCGTGCCCGGAGCGTTGAACGCGAAGACGAGCTGGGTCGGCGCCGACACCGCCGGAGCGATGAAGCTGGCCGTATTCGAGTTGGCGTTTGAAAGGGCGACCGTCGGACCCGAAACCTGAGTCCAGAGCACGCCGGTGGAGTTCGTCGCCGTGCCAGCGAGAGTGACGTTCTTGCCCGAGCTCGTCGTTGCCGATGCGCCAGCGGATACCGAGGCGTTCGACTGCGTTTGTCCGCCGTCATCGCTATCGCACGCCGAAAGCCCGAAGATGCCGGCCATGGCCACCATGCCGCCCAACACCTGACGGCGCGAGTTGCGGGCCGAGATGATGTCGTCGATGTGTGGATTGGACGAGAAGTTGACGCAGATGTCGCCGTCGTCGTGGGTTCCGGCGCGCTTCAGTTCGGACATGATGGTTTCCCCCAGGAGCTAGGGAGATACCGGTATCGCGACACCTTGTGAGACGAATGTCAGGCTTCTTACGGTTTCATGCCTGATCAGCGACGCTTCCCGCACAGTTGATCTGTAGAGTGATCGTATCGGCGTTCAGTCGAGGCAGAGGCGAATGCAGGCCCGCGCCAGGATCTCGGCCGAATCGATCAACGGAACGGACACATCAGCTGCCTCGAGAAGCAGCGGAACTTCCGTACACCCCGCGATCACCGCATCTGCTCCAGCGGCGTTCAGTGCGTCGGCAAGGCGTCGCATCCCCGCGCGCTGCACCGGGCCGGCATCGCCGCGCTTCACCGCATAGACGCAGGCCATGAAGGCGGCCCGGTCTTCGCCCTGCAGCAGCACTGGCTTGACCCCTTCCGCCTCAAGTGCGGCGCGATAGAGGGCCTCTCCACCTGGGGTGGCCAGCACGCCAATGGCGCGGGCATCGTGGGCCTTCGCCGCCACAACCGTCTCGGCGATCATGTCGATGAAGGGCAGGCCAGAGGCTTCGATCCCGGCCTTCTGGGCGTGGGCGGTGTTGCACGGCATGGCCAGGATCTCGGCCCCCGCCGCCTTCAGTCTGAGCGCCATCCCTGCGAGTTCCGCCTCCGCCTCGCCCGGGCGGGTGTTTCGGTCAGGCACCTGGGGATTGAGATCCATCAGGATGCGGATGTGATCCGCGTCGCCCTCGGCCGGCGTCAGGGCCTGGACCCGTGCCAGAAAAGCCACCGTCGCCGCCGGCCCCATGCCGCCCAGCACGCCCAGGATCTTGCTCATTGCGACGTCCGACCGGCCGCCAACGAGCCCGGAGAAAGTGAAGTTCGAGTCAGCGGCTTCATCGTCAGTATCCGTTCTTCGAGGACTGCAGAATGATCCGACGCGCGCCGCATGGCCAGATCAACACGCGTTCGCGCCGTTCTTTGCTTTGACCCCTGACGTGACCCCCGTTTCTCATCCAGCCATAACGAGAGTCCTAGGTTGATCTGAGCTGTGATCGGCTGGGTTGGCA
>JAIERG010000160.1 GCA_019747095.1 Caulobacteraceae bacterium
CGGTGCAGCGCGCCGCCTTCGCCGGCGCTGACGGCAAGGAGACTGAGGAGCCGGATCCCAACCAGCCCGACCTGTTCTCGGCCGCCAAGACCGACTACGACGAGTGCCTGGCCTGCCAGTGAGCCCGATCCTCGACCTGCGGCGTTGAACCTCTCGACCCGGGCGCACTATGTCTGCGTCCGAACAGAGAAGGATCGCCGATGAATACCGCCGCCCGAGACGCCGGCCTCAAGCTGCTGCGTGAACACGCCCTGATCGCCGGAGAGGCGGTAACGGGCGCAAAGCGGATCGCGGTCGATGATCCGGCGACCGGCGAGATCATCGGCCATGTGCCCGACCTGGGCGTCGCTGAGACCGAACGGGCGGTCCAGGCGGCGCATGACGCCTTTCCAGACTGGTCGCGGACCGATCCGCACAAGCGGGCCGCCTTCCTGCGGGAATGGGCCCGGCTGATCGACGAGAATCTGGATGGGCTGGGCGGCCTGATGGCGCTGGAGAACGGCAAGCCGTTCGAGGAGGCGCGCGGCGAGGCCGTCTACGCCAACAGCTTCCTGAAATGGTTCGCGGGCGAAGCCGAGCGCCTGCTGGGCGACACTCAGGACAGTCCGCTAGGCCATGTCATCATCACCTTCCGCGAGGCGGTGGGGCCGTGCGCCCTGATCACGCCGTGGAACTTCCCGGCGGCGATGTTGACGCGCAAGCTCGGCCCGGCCTTCGCAGCGGGCTGCACCGCCGTGGTCAAGCCGGCCAGCCAGACGCCATTCACGGCCATCGCCCTGGTGGAGCTGGCCTACCAGGCGGGTCTGCCGAAGGGTGCGCTCAGCGTCGTCACCGGCGATGCGGCGACTGTCGGGGGCGTGCTGACGTCCTCGCCTCTGATCCGCAAGCTCAGCTTCACGGGCTCCACGCCGGTGGGCCGAAAGCTCGCCGAGCAATGCGCGCCCACCCTGAAGCGGGTCTCGATGGAGCTGGGCGGTTCGGCACCCCTGATGGTGTTCGAGGACGCCGATCTGGACCTCGCCGTCGCCGAGACGATCAAGGGCAAGTTCCGCAACTCCGGCCAGACCTGCGTTTGTCCGAACCGCGTGTATGTCCAGGCCTCGGTGGCGGAGACTTACGCGGCGATGTTGGCCGAAGCCGTGGCGAAGATTCCCGTCGGGCCCGCCTTCGAGGAGGGCGTGAAGGTCGGTCCCCTGATCGAGGACAAGGCCGTTGCGAAGGTTGAGGATCACCTGAAACGAGTCGTTGCCATGGGCGCGAAGGTCCTGACCGGGGGTGACCGCCACCCCCTGGGAGGGCGGTTCTTCCAGCCGACGGTGACGCTAGGCGGCGACGACACACTGTTCCGCGAGGAGGAAACGTTCGGGCCGCTGATCCCCGTCTTTCCGTTCGAGACGGAAGAGGAATGCCTGCAAAAGGCCAACGCCAGCGAGTTCGGCCTCGCCTCCTACGTCTTCACCCGCGATCTGGATCGAGCCATGCGGATCGGGCGGCGCATCGAGGCAGGGATGATCGGCATCAATACGGCCCTGATGTCGACGGCTGTCGCGCCCTTCGGCGGGGTCAAGGCGTCCGGCTACGGCCGCGAGGGCTCCACCCACGGCATCGACGAATACGTCGAGATCAAGCAGGTGACGCTGGCGCTGAAGTAGACGCCTACTGCGTCCGCGCCACGCCTTCGCGCCGGTCGTCGGCACCGCCATCCCAGGACCAGCCGTCTGGCCCCTGACGCCACAGCCCGCCGTGAAGGCCTGAGGTCTCCGACTGGTTTGGCGCAAGGGTCACGCCGCGCGCCGCCAGCTGCTCGGCGAGCGTCGGGCCGAAGCGGGCTGTGTCGGCGCCGAAGCCCGACCCCCGCGCGACCAGGTTGGGCAGATCGATCGCCGCCTGCATCGGCAGACCCCAGACCAGCGTCCCGATCAGAGCCTTGGCGTTGTAGGCCAGGATCGAGGTTCCGCCTGGCGAGCCGACGGCTCCGACCAGACGGCCCTGCCCGTCCAGGATGATCACCGGCGACATGGACGAGCGCGGCCGCTTGCCGGGCGCGACGGCATTGGCCGCCTCGCCGCCGTCCGGCCGGGTCGGGACGAAGGAGAAGTCCGTCAGCTGGTTGTTGAGGAAGAAGCCCGCCGCCATCCGGCCCGAGCCGAAGACGCTCTCGACCGTGGTGGTCATCGATACGGCGTTGCCTTCTGCGTCGACCACGACGAAGTGGCTCGTGCCGGCGGGCTCGGTGGTGGCGTCGGGTGCGCGGAAGACGCCGCCGGGCGGCGTGCCGGGCTCGGCGGCACCTGTCAGGCCGGGAGCCAGGGCGGCGCGGGCGGCGACGTAGTCCTCGTCCAGCAAACCCGCGACGGGCACGCCGACGAAAGCCGGGTCGCCCACATAGCGGTCCCGGTCGGCGTACATCATCCGCTGGATCTGGGCGAAGGCGATCCAGGCCTCGGCGCTCGTCTCGCCCTGTGCGAGCAGGGGCGCGATGGTCGGGGTTTCGGCCATGGCCAGCAGCTGCAGCAGGGCCACACCGCTGGACGGCGGCGGCGGCACGCAAACGACGTAGACGCGGAACGGGCGGCACAGGGCGTCGCGCTTGATGGGACGATAGCCGGCGAGGTCGGCCTGCGTCAGGGCACCGGGGCGTGGCTCGGCGCGCACGGCCTGAACGATGGCATCGGCGATAGGGCCGGAGCGGAAAGCCTCGACTCCGTCGCGGGCCAGCGTCGCGACGGTGTCGGCATAGGCCGGGTTCCGCAAGGTGTCGCCCGCCTGATATCGCTGGCCGTCCGGCCGGGTGAAATAGGCGTTGGCCCATTCCGTCCGAGCCTGGCCGCGCGTCAGGGCGATCATGCCGGCGAGACGGGGGCTGACGACGAAGCCGTCGCGGGCGAGACGCTCTGCCTCGCCGAACAGCTGGCTCCAGGGCAGGCGGCCGTGTTCCTCCTGCGCCATCGCCAAGGCCGCGACGGCCCCCGGAACGCCGGTGGATCGCCCGCTCAGCACCGCATCGCCGAAGCCCAGCGGGCGACCGTTCTCGTAGAACAGCTCGGGCGTGGCGGCGGCTGGCGCGGCCTCGCGGCCGTCGTAGACAACGGTCTCGCCGGTCGCCGCATCGAAATGCATGAGGAAGGCACCGCCGCCGAGGCCGGACGACTGCGGCTCGACGAGGCCCAGCACCGCCTGGATCGCGACCGCCGCATCGACCGCCGATCCGCCGCGGCGCAGCACCTCCAGTCCGGCCTCGACCGCGAGGGGATTGGCGGCGGCGACGAAGGGGCCTCGGGCGGGTGGCGCGGCCGGGGCGCTGGGTATCGGCGACTGTGTCGGCGCGAGCCAGGCTGCGAGCGAGGGCTGGCAGGCGGCCAGAGCCAGGGCCACGATAGCGACCACAGGACGGGCGAAGGCGGCGAGACGCATGGGCGAAAGTCCGGCGACGGGAAGGTCGTCTTCCGACCTAGGGGCACCGCGTCGCCCCGCCAAGTCCGGAGTAGACCAGGAGGGCACCAAATCCGGGTTGCGCGGTCGGGGTCGAGCCGCTAAAGACCCGCCCTCGCCGTTCACGGCCGCGCGCACCCGTAGCTCAGCTGGATAGAGCACCAGACTACGAATCTGGGGGTCAGGAGTTCGAATCTCTTCGGGTGCGCCATTCTTTTTCCCCGGGAAATCCTCCGCATGCGCGCTGTAACCGGCGCGTTGCGATCGACGAAAAGCGCACGGCGGCTTTCGCTTGGCCGCGCGGGGGCTATGCTTTCCTCTCCATGTCGGCCGCCGCAATCGCAGATGACGCCAGCCCCCTGATCGACCCGCTGGGTCGGGCAATCCGCTATGTCCGGTTGTCTGTGACCGATCGGTGCGATCTGCGCTGCGTCTACTGCATGGCGGAACGGCAGAGATTTCTGCCCAGGGATGAGGTCCTGTCCGTCGAGCAGCTGGATCGGCTGGCGTCCAGTTTCGTGCGACTGGGGGCAAGGCGCATCCGGCTGACAGGCGGGGAGCCGCTGGTCAGGCGCGATGTGATGGATCTGGTGGCGCGGCTGTCGCGGCATTTGGCGTCGGGCGCGCTGGAGGAGCTGACGCTGACGACCAATGGGACGCGGCTGGCCGAGCATGCGGCGGCACTGGCCGGTCACGGCGTGCGGCGGGTGAATGTGTCGCTGGATTCGCGAGATCCGGAGACCTATCGGCGGCTGACGCGAGGCGGGGACGTGGGCCGCGCGCTGGAGGGCGTTGCGGCGGCGAAGGCGGCGGGACTGGCGGTCAAGATCAATGCGGTGGCCCTGGCGGAAGACAATGCGGGCGAGCTCCCAGTCCTGATCGCCTGGGCCCACGGCGAGGGCCATGAGATCAGCCTGATCGAGGCCATGCCGATCGGAGAGATCGGGGCGGACCGGACGGCGCAGTTCCTGTCGCTGGCCGAGGTCAGGCGCGGGCTGGAGGCGCGCTGGACGCTGACGCCGCTGGCGAAGCGGACAGCCGGGCCAGCCCGCTATGTGCGGGTCGAGGAGACCGGCGGCACGCTGGGCTTCATCACGCCGATGACCCACAACTTCTGCGGCGACTGCAACCGGGTGCGGGTGACCTGCACCGGGCGGCTCTATCTGTGCCTGGGGCAGGAGGATCATGCCGATCTGGCTGGTGCCCTGGCCGAGGGCGGAGAGGCGGCGGTGGAGCGGGCGATCCGCGACGCTGTGGCGAGGAAGCCCGGAGCCCACGACTTCCGCATTGCGGCGGGGGCGGCCGCCGCTGTGGTCAGGCCCATGTCGATGACGGGGGGTTGAGCGGTGGCGCGTGTGCTGTTGTTCGGGGCCTTCGCCGACGTGGCCGGATGGCGTGAGCGGGAGGTTGAGGGGGCCTCGACCGAGGCGCTGGTCGCGGTGCTGTCAGAGCATGAGGGTCTGGCCGAGCGGCTGGCGCGGCCGGGGCGGATGACGGTGGTGAACAAGGTGGTGGTGCGTGGCGACACGCCCGTGAGCGCCGACGACGAGGTGGCGTTCGCGCCGCCCGTCTCGGGGGGCTGAAGCCTTGGCCCGGCTGGAGGATGGGGCGATCGATCCGGGGGCCTTGCTGGCGGGATTTTGCGCCGGGCGGAACGACGTGGGCGCGGTGGTCAGCTTCACGGGGCTTTGCCGGGCGGAGACCGACGGGCGGGCGGTGGAGACACTGACACTGGACGCCTGGCGCGGCTTCACCGAGGACGGGATGGCGGCGCTGGAGGCCGAGGCGCGGGCCCGGTTCGACCTGATCGACCTGCTGACCGTCCATCGGTGGGGCGAGGTGCGGCCGGGCGAGGCGATCGTGTTCGTGGCGGCGGCGGCGGCGCATCGGCGCACCGCGTTCGACGCGGCGGACTTCCTGATGGATCAGTTGAAGACCCGCGCGCCGCTGTGGAAGCGCGAGGACGGGCCGGACGGGCGGCGCTGGATCGAGCCGCGGGCCTCGGATCACGCCGATGCGGCGCGGTGGAACAGGGAGACAGATCAATGAGCGATGCGGATGTGCTGCCGGCGCCGGGCGGAAAGCTGTTGCTGGATCAGGCGGTGACGCGGGTGCGGGTGGCGGTCCTGACCGTGTCGGACTCGCGCGATGACGAGACGGACACGTCGGGTGCCATCCTGGCCGACCGGGTGAAGGCGGCGGGTCACGCTCTGGCAGGCAAGGCCATCGTGCCGGACGACGTCGAGGCGATCCGGGCGGCGGTGCGGGGCTGGATCGAGGCGGGCGCGGTCGATGCCATCATCACGACGGGCGGGACGGGTCTGACCGGGCGAGACGTGACGCCCGAGGCGCTGGAGCCGCTGTTCGACAAGCGGATCGAGGGATTCTCGGTGGTGTTCCACACCGTCAGCTACCAGACCATCGGCCTGTCGACGCTGCAGTCGCGGGCGACGGCGGGGATCATCGGGGGGGTGTTCGTCTTCTGCCTGCCGGGGTCGAACGGGGCGGTGCGCGACGGGTGGGACAAGGTGATCCGCTGGCAACTGGACAGCCGGCACCGGCCCTGCAACCTGGTCGAGATCATGCCGCGGCTGATGGAGACCTGAGATGGGCCAGACCCTGACCCACATCGACCCGGACGGCCGGGCGCGGATGGTCGATGTGTCGGCCAAGGCCGAGACGGCTCGGGAGGCGCGGGCTGAGGGGCGCATCGTCATGGCGGCCGAGACCCTGGCGCTGGCCCTGTCGGGCGGGGGGCGAAAGGGCGACGTGCGGGCCGTGGCGGAGATCGCGGGGGTCATGGCGGCCAAGAAGACAGCGGACCTGATCCCCTTGTGCCATCCCCTGCCGCTGGACGCGGCGGTGGTGTCGGTCGAGCCGAGCGCGGATGGGTCGGGGTTGACGGTCAGTGCGGTGACGCGGACGACGGGACGGACGGGGGTGGAGATGGAGGCGCTGACGGCCGTGTCTGTGGCGCTGCTGACGCTCTACGACATGCTGAAGGCGGCCGACCGGGGGATGACGATCGAGGGGGTGCGGCTGCTGGCGAAGTCCGGCGGGGCGTCGGGCGACTGGACGGCGTCGGCGTGAGCCTGATGAGCGTGGAGGCGGCGCGCGAGGCGCTGCTGGCGGATGTCGAGCCGCTCAGTGCTGAGCCCGTGGCGCTGGACGGGGCGGACGGGCGGTGGCTGGCGGAGCCCGTGCAGGCGGGCCGGGACCAGCCGCCGTTCGACGCCTCTGCGATGGACGGCTGGGCGGTGCGGTCGGCGGACCTCGGCGCCAGGCCTCTAAGGATCGTGGGCGAGAGTGCGGCGGGCGCGGGGTTCGGGGGCGAGCTGGGTCCGGGGGAGGTGGTGCGCATCTTCACCGGGGCGCCGCTGCCGGTCGGGGCCGATCGGGTGGTGATCCAGGAAGAGGCGAAGGTCGAGGACGGACGGCTGGTGATCGGGGCCGGACCGGAGGCACCGACGTGGGTGCGTGGACGGGGCGCGGACTTCGCGGCGGGGCAGGTGCTGCTGGCGGCCGGCGTGCGGCTGGATCCGTGGCGGATCGCGCTGACGGCGGCGGCCGGGGTCGGGGGCGTGGTGTGCGCGCGGCGACCCCGTGTGGCCGTGCTGGCGGGGGGGGACGAGATCGTCGCGCCGGGCGCGGTGGCGGGGGCGCACCAGATCTTCGACGCGGCCGGGCCGGGCGTGGCGCGGGTCTCGGGGCGGGCGGGGGCGTCCGTGACACGGCTGGCGCTCGTCGGGGACTCTCAGGACCAGATCGAGGCGGCGCTGCATACAGCCGAAGCCGAGGTGATCGTGTTGATCGGCGGGGCGTCGGTGGGCGATCACGACCGGGTCAAGCCGGCGGCGCGGGCGCTGGGGGCGGCGTTCCGGGTCGAAGGCATCGCCATGCGGCCGGGCAAGCCACTATGGGGGGCGGTGCTGCCCGACGGGCGACGGCTGCTGGGTCTGCCGGGCAATCCGGTGTCGGCGCTGGTGTGCGCGGAGCTGTTCCTGAAGCCGCTGCTGGTGGCGATGCAGGGCGGGGACGGGCGGCCGGTGCTGGAGACGGCGCGGCTGGCCGAGCCCCTGGCGGCGAACGGGCCGCGCGAGCACTGGATGCGGGCGGTGCGGGCACCGGGGGCGGAAGGAGAAGTCCGCGTGCGTGCGTTGCCGGATCAGGATTCGGCGATGCTGACGGTGCTGGGCGGGGCGGACGGGTTGATCCGAAGGCCGGTGGGAGCGTTGGCGGCGGGGGCTGGCGAGGTCGTGGACTTCCTGCCTCTGGCGCGAGGCTGAGCGGTCAGAGCGGGCGGATCATGTAGACGGCGTCGGGGCCGTAGCTGGCCAGCTTCGCGCGAACGTCTGGGAAGGCGTCGATAGCGAAGCCTTGGCGGGTCCAGAAGGCCTGCGCGTCGTTGACGGCGACGAGGGCGACGGCGGGCCAGCCGTCGGTCCGGGCCTGATCGATCAGGGCCACGATGTCGGCCTGGGCGTGGCCGCCACCCCGCGCCTCGGGCCGCAGGGCGAGGTCATGCAGGTAGAGGATGTCGGCGTCGGCGGGCAGGGCGCTGAGGCGGCTGTTCAGCGGTGGGATCGATCCCCGGCGCGAGGGGTAGGCGATGCGGTAGCCGAGCACGCGGTCGCCGTCGCTGAGGACGCGACATCCTTCAGGATAGAGCGCCATCCGGTCGGCGAAGCAGTCGCGGTCCTCGAAGTGATCGGGAAAGCCGACAGCGGCGACGGTGCAGACGCCGTCGAGATCGCCCGCCGTCATGGGCCGCCAGATCAGCTCGGGCATCGGCCATTGAGCGGGGCGGCGGTGTAGGTCCAGGTCATGGACTGGGGCTGGCCGTTTGCCAGGCCTTCGATGCGTCCGGTCAGGACGTCACCCTCGCGGCTGTAGATGACCCGCTGCGGGAAGTCGTGCTCGGGGTTTTCAAACACGGCACGGCCGGGGCTGGACTCGATCAGGGGGAAGACGGTGGCGGGCACGCCGCTGGGCTGGGCCAGAAAGGCCAGATTCTCGCCGACGGGCCAGATGCGCATGAACTCCAGCGAGCCTCGGCCGGACCGGCCGACGGTGACGGAGACGCCCGCCATCAACCCGCCGCGCGGATCGCTCCAGGTCTCCGACACCTCGCGGCCACCCTCGCAGCTCAGCCAGTAGCCGGCCATCCAGGACAGGTCGTCGATGGGCGTCGGCGAGGTCTGGAGGGCGACGGCGGCGAGTAGGGCAGCGGACATGGTGGGTTCTCCCGGGAGGCGGAGCGGCTTCTAGACCGTCGCCTCCCCCATCGTCTTGTAGGATTCCGACGAGAGGGCGCGCGCCAGCTCCGACTGCTGTCGCGCCCAGTCGGTCGCGGTGCAGCCGAGGAAGCGGCGGAAGTCCCGGGCGATCTGGGGCTGGTCGAAGTAGCCCGCCTCCAGCCCGGCCTTGAGCCACAGTCCCGCTGCCCCATCCAGATGTTCGGCCCGCTCGAAGACCTGTCGGAATCGACGGATCGACCGCAGCGTCTGGGCGGAAACGCCGACCCGGTCGAGGAAGGCGCGTTGCAGGGCGCGTCGCGCGGCTGGATCGAGATCGGCGGGCCGTTCAGCCAGGGCGGCCCGGACGGCGGGGTCGAGGCTCCACCGGTCGTCCTCGCGTCGGCGATCCAGCCAGTCCGCGAGCTGCGCGAGCGTCCGGGGTGGCACGGCCATCTCGCCCATCAGATCGATCCTGCGATCCGTGGCCTGCCTGAGCGAGCGATCGAGGAACGGCCGGGCCCCGTCGGGGTGGAAGCGTGCGGCGATGACGTGGACGGGCCCCGTCGGTCGCAGGACGAGCGGCCGGGTCAGCTGACCAGCGAACAGGACCTCGGGCTGGAGCCGCCATGCCCCGTCCCCGCCCAGTTCCTCATAGGGAGCCCCGAGATGCACGATGAGCTCGCAGCACCCGTCCGGGACAATCCTCTGAACGACCC
Source organism: Caulobacteraceae bacterium (assembly GCA_019747095.1). Lineage (GTDB taxonomy): Bacteria > Pseudomonadota > Alphaproteobacteria > Caulobacterales > Caulobacteraceae > Brevundimonas. The sequence goes on from JAIERG010000160.1 coordinate 9,386, forward strand.
CTGACGGCGCCGCGGCGCTATAGGTCCAGAGCTTGAGGACGAAGTCGGCGAGCCGGGGCGGCGGAGCCATCTCCTCGTAGACGTCGTCCGCCATGCCCGATCAGTTGACCTTGGCCGGGTCGGGCGGGGCCGGAGGCAGGGCGGCGCAGGGGACGCCGTCTTCCTTGAGCGCCTTGACCTCGGCGGGGGTGGCCTCGCCGTAGATTTCGCGCTTTTCGGACTTGCCTTCGTGGATGGCGCGGGCCTCCCTGGCGAAGGCGTCGCCGACGTAGTCGAAGTTCTGCTCGACGTGGGAGCGGACCTCGCGGGCCATCTCCATCATCATGGTCTGCATCTTCTGCGCCACTTCGGGGGCCTGCGTCGTGCGCTTGGTGCCGACCACGGCGGGGGCCATGATCTGCTTGGAGACCTGGCGCGAGCCGCAGAAAGGGCATTCGACCAGACCTCGCGCGGCTTGGTCATCATAGTCGGACGAGGAGCCGAACCAGGCCTCGAAGCCGTGGTCGGCGTCGCATTGGAGGGCGTAGCGGATCATTGCGGCGGTGCGTATTCGCGGTCGTGGGTCAGGGCCGGGATCGCGGCGCGGGCGCGGGCGACCTCCGACAGATCTAGCGTGGCGTGCAGCACGCCGGGGTCGTCATGGTCAAGCTTCGCGATCACCTGACCCCAGGGCGAGACCACGGTCGAGCGCCCCCAGGTCTTGCGGCCGTCCTCGTGCTGGCCGCCCTGGGCCGGGGCCAGGACGAAGGCACCGGTCTCGATGGCACGGGCACGCAGCAGGGTCTCCCAGTGCGCTTCGCCTGTTGGCACGGTGAAGGCTGCGGGTACGGCGATCAGGTCGGCGTTCGCCTTCGCCAGCTGGCGGAACAGATGAGGGAAGCGCACGTCGTAGCAGACGGTCAGGCCGAGGCGTCCCCACGGCGTGTCGGCGATCGCCGCAGCGTCGCCCGGGCGGATGGTGGCGCTCTCGCGATAGGTCTCGCCGTTCGGCAGGTCGACGTCAAAGACGTGCAGCTTGTCGTAACGGGCGACGATGGCTCCGGCCGGGTCGATCAGCAGGGAGCGGTTGGCGGCGCGGTCGTCGCCCGCTCGGCCCGAGCGCACGATGGCGGAGCCGATCAACAGCCAGATGTCCAGCTCGGCGGCGAGACGGCGTAGGCCCAGCACGCAGGGGTCCTGGTCCTCGTCGGTGATGGCGGTGGCACGGCGATCGCGGCGCTGTTCGAGCAGGTTCGTGCCTTCGGGTGTCAGGATCAGCTTGGCCCCGTCTGCTGCGGCCTTGCGGATCAAAGGATCGACGTGCGCGAGGCCCGCCTCGGCGGTGGCCGGGGTCCGGGTCTGAAGGAGGGCGATGGGGAGCCCGCTGGGCATCAGGCGGCCAGCAAAGGGTCGAGCTCGCCCTTGCGGTCGAGCGCATGCAGGTCGTCGGAGCCGCC
>JAIERG010000025.1 GCA_019747095.1 Caulobacteraceae bacterium
AAGATCTGGGGGAAGGTCATACGGCCGCCGGACTTCTCGACCATCTCGGCCTTTTTCGCCGGATCGAACGAGGCGACGATCTCGGTGAAGTCGACGCCCTTGCGATCCAGCAGGCCCATGGCGGCCATGCAATAGGGGCAGCCGGGCTTGGTGTACATCACGACGTCGGCCAAGGCGGAAACTCCAGAGTGTTAACGAACGGGTTCGGACTATTTAGGAGGTTCGCGGGCCGTTCGCACCCTCGCGACTACCGCCAGGTCCACTGAGCGCGCACCGGCCTCCAGCAGAGCCTTGGCGCAGGCTTCGGCGGTGGCCCCGGTGGTCAGCACGTCGTCGATCAACAGGATGCGGCGGCCCCGGACGCGTCGGGCCCCTGTCTCGGTGACGGCAAAGGCGGATTTGACGTTGAGGCGACGTCCCCGTGCGCTGCGGCCGCCCTGGGTCTCGGTGGCGCGGGCGCGGATCAGGGCGTCGGGCAGGTAATCCCGCCGGGCATCTCGGGCCAGCGGCCGGGCGATCTCTGCGGCCTGGTTGAAGCGGCGCATCAGCAGGCGTCGGGGATGCAAAGGTACGGGGGCTATCGCATCGGCTTCCTCGATCAGGGGGGCGGCAGCGCGCGACAGCCAGCGGGCGAACAGGGGAGCGAACTGCTGTTGGTCGCCGTGCTTGAACCTCAGGATCAGGCTGCGCGACGCCTCGTCGTAGACGCAGGCCGCCCGGCATCGTTCGAAGCGATAGGGTTTGGCGAGGCACGCGGCGCAGCGGTCCGAGGCGAAGTCGCCGCCGTCGTATTCGAAGGCCGCGCCGCAGCCGTCGCAGACGGGGTCCTCAAGGAAAACCACGCGGCTCCAGGCGTCCGGAGTCAGGCCGGCCTGGGCCGTGGCCTCTGGGCTGTCGTGGGCGAGCGGCGGCAGGATCAGGTCGGTCAGGCCGCGCGCGAAATCACGCAGCACCGGGACGGCGCGCGACCTGCCCGCTTCCCATCGGTCCCTCCAGCCCCCATCCTGATGGCGCATGAGCGCGTCCGGTCCCCCCGTCATCTTCGATCCTCGCCGCCGGGCAGCGAGGCTGGCCCGCGCGGCCAGGCGTTTCGCCGACGCCGATTTCCTGCATCGCCGCGCCGCCGAGAACGCCGTCCAGAGCCTGGAGGCGACCTTGCGGGAGTTTCCGGTCGCCGTCGACCTCTCGGTGTTTCCCGGCATCTTCTCTCGGACGCTGACTGAGTCCGATGCCGCCCTGCGTGTGGGCGTTCCATCGCAGCCGTCCGAGCTTGACTCACTCGCGGATCCCGGGGCCACACCCCTTCCTTTCAGTGAGGGTTCGGTCGATCTGGTCGTTTCGCTCATGACCTTGCACTGGGCGAACGATCTTCCAGGGGCCTTGACCCAGATCCGGCGCGCTCTCCGGCCAGATGGGCTGTTTCTTGGCACATTGCTCGGGGCAGGAACCCTCAAGGAGTTGCGGGCGGTGCTGACCGAAGCCGAGCTTGAGATGCGCGGCGGAGCGAGCGCGCGTGTATCCCCCTTCGCGGACGGCTTCGATGGCGCCGGATTGTTGCAGCGCGCCGGATTTGCCCTGCCGGTCGCTGACGTTGACCGTGTAACTGTCCGCTATGCCGGCCTGCCCGAACTGGTTCGTGACCTGCGTGCCATGGGAGAGACCAACGTCTTGGCCGGACCCGTCAGACCCTTGAATCGGTCTGTGCTGATCCGCGCCGCATCGCTCTATGCGGAGCGTTACGCTGCATCTGACGGGCGGATTCCAGCTACGTTCGAGATCGTCCATCTGGCCGGCTGGTCTCCGCATGAGAGCCAGCAAAAGCCGCTCAAGCGAGGTTCAGCGAAGCAAAGGCTGGCCGATGTCCTCGGTGTGACCGAGCATGGCGGATCCGGTTGAGCGACGTCAGATCGTCGCGGCGATGGTCGAGCTGACGAACTCGAACATGTCCGTGGCGCGGTTCGCGAACAGCGTCACAGCTGTGATGATGACCAGGAAGATCAGGCCACAGATGAGACCGTACTCGATAGCGGTCGCTCCGCGCTCATTGGAGAGGAAGCGGCGGATCAGCTCGGTCATCTCGCCCTCCGGGCTCTAGAGGAGGTCGCGCAGCCAGGCGACCAACGGCGCGTCAGCGGGTGGCATGGGATAGTCCGCCAGTTTGGACGGCTTAACCCAGGCCAGGTCGGGATGCTCACAGGCTGTGACCACTCCCGACCAGCGTCGGCACAGATACAGTGGCATCAACAGGTGAAACGAATCGTAAGCGTGGCTCGCAAAAACGAACGGGGCGAGACAGGCCTCGGTCACATCGATCCCAAGTTCCTCCTTTAGCTCGCGGATGATGGCCTGCTCGGGCCGCTCGCCGGGCTCAACCTTGCCGCCCGGAAACTCCCAGAGACCCGCCAACGCCTTGCCCTCCGGACGCTTGGCGATCAGGACCCTGCCATCGGTGTCGACGAGGGCGCAGGCGACCACGAGGACGGTCGGCAAAGGTGCGGGCGCTTGAGTCATGGCGGGCGCTTAGACGGGCGCTCACCCTTCCGCAATCATTGGTGACACAGTGTGGCCGACGTGACCTTGCGGATCGTGACCGCAATGGGGCAAGTCGTTTCGACTTTCGTTCCCTCCATCCGTTCGCCGGTTCTCGTTCGCCCATGGCCGCCAGTCCCCTGACCGACGCCCTCGCCAGTCCTGAGGTTCAGGCCTTCGCCAGCGGTTTTCCAGTGCTTGTCGTGCACCTTCTCGCGACGCTTGCCCTGCTGGCGGGCGGAGCGGTGATCTACGCGCTGCTGACGCCGTGGAAAGAGATCGGCCTGATCCGGGAAGGCAACTCCGCCGCCGCCGTGGCCTTCGGGGGCGTGCTGCTGGGCTTGGCGATTCCCCTGGCTGTGTCGCTGTCAGTTTCGACCTCGGTTCGTGACATCCTGCTTTGGGGTCTGGCGACGCTTATCTTGCAGCTTTTGGCCTTCCGCGTGGTCGATCTGGTTCTGACCGGGCTGCCGCAGCGCATCCAGGACGGTGAGGTCTCGGCCGCTGTTCTGCTTGTCGCCGCCAAGCTCGCAACGGCGCTGATCCTTGCCGCCGCCCTGACGGGCTGAGGTCGTCATGGCCGGAGCGCGTCCGCCGGATTGGCTGGTGTACGGCGGCTTGCTGGTCGTTGTGCTGATCTTCTCGCTGAGCCGCAGGGAGAACGCTGATGCTCCGCCTGCTCCGCCGCCGCCCGATGAGATGGAAGGGGCGCTACTGGGGCCCATTACGCCCTTTGATCCTTCGGTGACGGTAACCGCCCCGGATATTCCTTTTGTGCCTGCGGCAGGCACGGCCTTCTCCATCGCAGAACAGGGGCGCTGGCTGACTGCGCGGCATGTCGTGGAGGGTTGTCGCAGGCCAGCCCTGGTGGTCGGCGGAGGACGTGCGGTCTCCGCTGATGTGCGGCTCTCCCCTCGCGCTGACATCGCCTTGCTGATCACGGCCGGGGGACCGGCTGCCCTGCCAGTGACGACAACCGAGCGACTCCGCGTCGGTCAGCGGGCTTTCCACCCTGGCTTTCCTCAGGGCAAGCCGGGCGAGGTCACTTCACGATTGCTCGGTCGCGAGGTGCTCAGGGTTCGCGGTCGCGGGGCACGCGAAGAGCCGGTGCTGGCCTGGGCAGAGGTCGGACGCACGGAGGGTCTGGAGGGCACGCTGGCGGGTCTGTCCGGCGCACCCACGCTGGACCGGGCCGGTCGCGCCGTGGCCGTGACCATTGCTGAGGCCCCCCGGCGAGGCCGGATCTACACGACCGCGCCCGACACCCTCGGCCCCGCCATTCGGGGCGAACAGCGGGCCGATGAGGCGGAACTGGGCGAGCCGGTCACGATCGACAACTACGGCCGGGTCGCCGACGATCTGCGGCGCGACCTCCGGGTCGCCCAGGTGGTCTGCCTGTCCGCCTGATGCACCTCCCCGTCAATCCGCAGCTCTACGTCGCCTTTTGCGGCGTCATGGCGGTGCTCGCCGTGACGCCGGGCCCGGCCAATCTCTTCTCCATCGCCACGGGAATGGAGCGAGGTCGCCGTGCAGTGCTGCTGGCGGTGCTCGGCATGAACGCGGCGACTTTGGTCTGGTTCGGAGCGGCAGCGCTCGGGCTAGGGACCTTGGTGACGGCATTCCCGGATGCGTTTCGCTGGATCGCCATCGGCGGTGCCGCTTACGTCGGGTGGTTGGGCGTCACTTCCGTCCTGGGCGCGATTCGCGCAAGGGCTTCGGCCGGGCACTCCGTTCAGGCGGTACAGACGCATCGACCGGCCTTCGTCGACGGGTTTCTGGTGCAGCTGGCCAATCCCAAGGCGGTCTTGTTCTTCACGGCGGTATTGCCACCGTTTCTGGATGTGGGTCGGCCTGCCGCACCGCAGCTGGGTCTGTTCGCTGCGGCGGTAATCCTCATGGACGTCGTGACCATGACGACCTACGGTTTCGGCGGAGCGGCGCTGGCCCGGCGCATGGACGAGCCCCGCTTCCGGCGGGCGTTCGGCTTGATCGTCGGCCTATTGCTGCTGACCGCCGCCGTGCTGATTGTTTCGCGTTTATAGGGACTTGTGCGTCCCCGGAACGGTGCCGTTCATGCGCCGTTCAGGTCGGATGACTCAGTGTCCGTCACCCTCCGGAGCGTACCCATGAAAACCCAGTCCATTCTCTTGGTCTCTGCTGCGGCCCTTCTTGTCTCGGCATGCGCGACCTCCACCGCCTACGCCCCTGCCGGATTCAACGGCCAGCGCGGTGGCTATGCCGAGCAGCGTCTGGAGACAGACCGCTATCGGGTCAGCTTTGCCGGTAACTCTGTGACATCGCGCGAGCAGGTCGAGATGGGTCTGTTGCTGCGCGCCGCCGAACTGACCGTCGAGAACGGCTATGACTGGTTCTCGACCGTCGAGCGCGCCACCGACCGCGATGTTCGCTATCAGGCCTTCCCTGACGCCTTGTATCGTCCGTACAGCCCGTTCTGGGGGCCGTCGTGGCGCTACTTTGGGCCTCGCGGCTGGAGCCGGTGGGACGATCCCTTCTGGGGCCGCAACGACTTCGACGTGCGCGAAATCGATCGCTTCGAGGCGACCGCCGAGATCGTGCTGGGGCGTGGTGCCAAGCCGGCTGGCGATGCCAACGCGTTCGATGCGCGCGAGGTCATCTCGAACCTCAGCGGTCGCGTGACGCGGCCGATGTAAGGAAGGATCGAGGGGTTAGGTTCTAGGTTCCGGGGACAGGGGCGTCGCTGCCGACGCCCGTGTACCTGGAGCCAAGAGCACATGGGTCCGCAGACCCCAGACCCCAGACCTCAAACCTCACCCCTAACCCACACGGGGGTTTTTCAGCCGCCGCTTGTTCGCGTGCGTGGCGGGAGCGGTTCCCAAGGCTTCGGGAATTTCGCCTTTGAAGTAAAACCGCTGCCAGGCCTCCTTGGCCGCATCTGGGTCGCCTGACGCAAGGCGAGTGTTGAAGTCGGTCCGCTGCCGGTTCCAGGCCTCGAATTGGCCCTTCATCGTCGGGTTGGACTCCAGCGTCCGGATCACCGGCTGGACCGCCTCCATCTTCCGGTGCTCCACCAGGGTGATGAAGCAGAATGGTTCGCCGCGCTCGAACTTGATCCGGCCCGGTCGGGTGAAGATCCAGTTCATGGTGAACGGAAACGGCAGCCAGTCGGTTTCTATCAGGCCGACCAGAGGCTGGATGCCGTCCTTCACATGATTGGGAGACCCTGAGCAGATCATCCCCCAGCCCGGCGGCGTGCGAAACAGATACTGCGGGTGCATGGTCAGCACCCCGCGCGAAAAGTGCGAGGTGACGAAGTGGTCCAGCTCCGGCTGATGCCGCTCGGGCGTGATGGTGATGTCGTTCTGCGACGGCCCGCCGTTCCATTCGGCCGTGAAGGTGAACGGGCACAGAATTTCCCATCCGGTCGTATTGGCCATGGTCAGCGGCAGACAGCGATAGGGGTGGCGGCTGGCGAAAGCGTCCATCCAGTTGCGCGACTGCCGACCGGCCACCAGGTCAGGCGGCCGCGACGACATCGGGTAGCATTCCAGTTCCAAGAGACGGCGTCCTTCGGCTAAGCGGGTCGTGTCGTCTTCCTATCGGCCCGTCCATGACCGCTCAACCGCCGCATGATCGTGACAGCCTGCTGGCCTTCCTGGCTGAGCGGCGGATCGCGCAGACGACGCATGACCATCCGGCCGTGTTTCGTGTGGAGGAGGGGCTGGACCTCAAGGCTGCGATGCCGGGTGCCCACACCAAGAACCTGTTCCTGAAGGACAAGAAAGGTCGGCTGTGGCTGATCTCGGCGCGACAGGACACGGTGATCGACCTCAAGGCGGCGCCCAAGCGGATCGGCTCGGACCGGCTGTCGTTCGGCAATGAGACCCTGATGTGGGAGACGCTGGGTGTCAGGCCAGGATCTGTGACCGCGCTGGGCCTGATCAACGATGTGGAGCGGCGCGTGACCTTCGTGCTGGACCAGCGGCTGTGGGAGGCGGATATCGTCAACTTCCACCCGTTGACCAATACTGCGACAACGGCGCTCGGTCAGACCGAGTTTCGCCGGTTTCTTGCCGCCATCGGCCGCGAGGCCCTCGTTATCGATTTTGCGACAGCGGTAGACGCTTGAGTCTTCGCCACGGCGCGACCATCTGTCGGCTCTCGCGTTCCACGCCGACAGGATGATCCCACGATGAGCCTCGCCGACCCGACCGCCGCCGGAAACGACGACCTGATCAAGGAAGGCTCGGACGCCGGCTTCATGGCCGACGTGATCGCCGCCTCCAGGCAGCAGCCGGTCATCGTCGACTTCTGGGCGACCTGGTGCGGGCCGTGCCGGACCCTGACGCCGATCCTGGAGAAGCAGGTCCGGGCCGCCGGCGGCGCGGTCAAGCTGGTCAAGATCGACGTCGACAGGAACCCGGCCTATGCGGGCCAACTGCGGGTGCAGTCGATCCCCACGGTCTACGCCTTCGTCAACGGCCAGCCGGTCGACGGCTTCCAGGGCGCTTTGCCCGAAAGCCAGGTGAAGGCTTTCATCGAGAAGCTGACGGGCGGATCATCGGCCAATTCTGACGTGGAGCAGCTGCTGGCCCTGGGCGAGGAATCGCTCGGCCTGTCGGACTTCGGCGGGGCGGCCCAGGCCTTCGCCCATGTTCTGACGCTGGAACCCGAGAACGAAAAGGCGATCGCCGGCATGGCGCGGGTCTATCTGGCGGGCGGCGATGCCGATCAGGCGCGCCAGACCATCGCCATGGCTCCGGCCGATAGCAAGGAGCCGTCGGTGGTCAGCGTGCGCGCCCAGCTGTCGCTGGCGTCCGGCGCCGAGACCGGCGAGACCGCCGAGCTGCAGGCCCGCGTCGCCGCCGATCCGAACGATCATCAGTCGCGCTATGACCTCGCTCTCGCCCAGGCCGCCTCGGGTGATCTGAAGGGGGCTGTCGACAGCCTGCTGACCATCGTCCAGGCCGACCGGGAGTGGAACGAGCAGGCGGCGAGGAAGCAGCTTCTGATCGTGTTCGAGGCCGCGGGCCTGACGTCCGACATCGCCAAGGACGGGCGTCGCCGCCTGTCCTCCATTCTGTTCGCGTAAGGAGCCACGGATGGCGCAGGGCTATGTGAAGGCGGTCGATCTGCCGCAGGTGATCCCTGTGTTCCCCCTGCCGGGGGCGATCCTGCTGCCGCGCGGCCAGTTGCCGCTGAACATCTTCGAGCCGCGCTATCTGAACATGATCGACGACGCCATGGCCGGCGACCGGATCATCGGCATGATCCAGCCGGTCGGCGGTCCGCGCCGCCTGCCCAGCCTGTCGGCCGTGGGCTGCGCCGGGCGGATCACCACCTTCGCCGAGACCTCGGACGGGCGTTATCTGATCACCCTGACGGGCGTGGCGCGCTTCCGCGTGGCGTCCGAACTGCCGGTCCAGACCCCGTATCGTCAGGTGCGCGCGGCATTCCAGCCGTTCGAGGCCGACCTGACCGCGCCGACCGGCGGCGAGGGCTTCGACCGGGAGGCCTTTCTGGGGGCGCTCCGTCACTACCTCGAGCGGCGTCAGCTCGACGTCGATTGGGAAACGGCTCAAGCGGCACCTCGGGAGGCCCTGGTCAACAGCCTGTCGATGGCTCTGCCGTTTGAACCTGCGGAGAAGCAGGCCTTGATGGAAACACCCACCCTGGAAGACCGGGTCGAGGTGTTGACGGCGCTCCTGCGTATCGACGCGGCCGAGAGCGGCGACGGGGACAGCCAGACCTCGATGCAGTAGGCGCGGGCTTCAGTCCATCGCGCAGACGTCGGGCAGGCCGCGAAGGCCGCCGGCGTGGTCCAGGCCATAGCCGACGAGGAATCGGTTCGGTGCCTCCCAGCCGACGAAGTCGGGCTCGGGCGCGCGCGGCCGGGGCCAGGGCTTGCGGGCGAAGACGCAGGTCAGGACCTCTGCGGCGCCCGCTTCCTTGGTGATCCGCACGGCCTCCGCGAGCGACAGGCCGGTGTCGAACACGTCGTCGAGGATCAGGACCTTTCGACCTGTGACGGGGCGCTGCAGGGGCGCGCGGACGTCGATGGATCCTCTGCTCTCGGTGTCGTCGCCGTAGGAGGCCAGCCACAGTGCATCGAAGCGCACGTTCCGGCCCAGCCGCGACAGGGCCCGTGTCAGATCGGCGGCGAACCACAGCCCGCCGGTCAGGAGCACGACGGCGACCGTCTCGTCATCGACATGGGGCGCGACCCGGGCGGCGAGGTCGGCGACGACGCGCGCAACCTCGGCCTCGGGCAAAAGGACGGTCGGCGACGGGGGAGCTTCGGCCATGGGTGGCGGATAGCGCCTGGGTGCCGTCGCTGTCGATAGCTCCTAGTGGTGCGCGGCCCCTGCGGCGTGGCCGGCGTCCGCGATCGGCTGGGCGTCCACCGGCTCGGCGTGAGCGGTCGGAGCTTCCTCGATGATGGCGGGGCGCAGCCCATGGTCATCGGCTGCGGGACGCGGGCGATCATGACCAGCAGGGGCGGTGTGATTGTCGCCGTGGCCAGGCGCTGCGTCGTGGGCCGGCCCATGCGCGGCGGGCGTCGTACCAACAAAGTGGACGCCGACGTCCACGCCCTTGGCGCCCGGATCGCGAATCATGGCGGCGAAGCCCTGTACACCGCCGGGCAGCACCGGCGCCACGTCCAGTTCGATGATGGCATGCCCCACCTCGGCACCGTGGTCGTCCAGAAGGGCGACACGGACCGGCGGCGGCTGGATCTCGCGGCCCCGAACATTGCGCAGCGCGCCGGACACCATGACCATGTCGGGGCGGTCCAGCATGGCCTTGGCGGTGACGGCTTCGAACTCCAGGCCGGTCGGATTCACCGGAGCGCCCACCATGGCGTAGGCTGCGGCTGCGCGCGGCCAGAGCTCCACCACCTCGACGCGGAACAACCAGCTACCCGCCAGAAGGCCCACAAACATGCTCGCCAGACCCGCCCAGACCGCACCGTGGGTCGCGGCGCGGCGCACCCGGCGCTGCTGCTCGGCGCGGGCGCGGAACGCCTTGGGCAGTTCGGGCGCGGGCGTCTCGGGCGCGACGGGCGGAGGCTCGGAGGCGGCGACAGCCTTGACGATCTCCGCCGGCGCGGGCGCGGTCGCCTGCAGCGTCAGGGGCTCTTCGGACGTCGCGTGCCACACATGGGCGCATGACTGGCAGCGAACCTTGCGGCCGCCGGGCGGAAACGCGTCGTCCGGAGCGAAATAGCTGGTGGCGCAGGACGGGCAGGTCAGTATCATGTTCGCTGACTACGCGAGGCCGATCCCTCGGCCCCCCTCCCATCGGCGCGTTTCCGCGCCGTTCCTGACGACTAGACACTGATGCCCCGAACGCGCCGCCCGGCCGCCGATCCCGCGCCCTCGCCCGAGACCGTCCGCCTGACGGGTGTCGGATTTGGTTATGCGGAACGCCCGGACGTGCTTTCGGACATCTCGCTGATTCTGCCTTCCGGCTCTTTCCACTTCCTTACCGGGGCGTCGGGATCGGGGAAGTCGAGCCTGCTCAAGCTCATGACCCTGTCTGTCCGGCCGAGAGAGGGACGAATCGTCCTGTTCGGAGAGGACGCGACACAGGTTTCGGCGAGGGATCGACCCCGTCTGCGGCGGCGCATGGGGGCGGTATTCCAGGACTTCCGCCTGCTGGATCACCTCAGCGTCTTCGACAATGCCGCCCTGCCGCGCCGGCTGCGCGGGGACAGAGCTGAGGATTATGGCCCCGACGTCGAGGAAATGCTCGCTTGGGTCGGCCTGGGCGACCGCATGGGGGAACGGCCTGCCAGCCTTTCGGGTGGAGAAAAGCAGCGCCTCGCCATCGCCCGCGCCGTCATGGCCAGGCCCGAACTGATCGTCGCCGACGAACCGACAGGCAGCGTCGACCCCGTCATGGCCGAGAAGTTGCTGCGGCTGTTTCAGTCGCTGAACAGGCAGGGCGTGACCGTACTCATCGCAAGTCACGACGAGGCTCTGGCTCAGCGGTCGGGCGCGACCTTGCTGCGGCTCAAGGATGGACGGCTCGAGCCAGTGCCCAAGGCGCGGGCCGCATGATCCGCTGGTCGACGATTTTCGGGTCGAGCGGGCCCCACCCTGTGCTGCCGGAACGGGACCTGCTTCCGCGCGACGGGGCGGGCGAGCGATGGCTGGGCGGGGTCATTGCGGTCCTCTGTTTTGTCGCATGCCTCGCGGGTCTTTGCGCCCTGGCCGCCGAGCGGGCCGCGAGCGGCTGGGCGCGCGAGCTCAGGGGCGAGGCGACGGTCCAGGTCCGGCCCGGCGTTGGCGAGACCGGCGATGCGGCCGCCGCGCGCGCCGCCGAAGC
>JAIERG010000049.1 GCA_019747095.1 Caulobacteraceae bacterium
GTGTGGCTCAGTCTGGTAGAGCACTGCGTTCGGGACGCAGGGGTCGCAGGTTCGAATCCTGCCACTCCGACCATCTTTCCCGGGATTGAAAAGTGACAGCCCGCCTCAGTCGTAAAGACCGGGGCGGTAGCGGTCCTCGAGTTGTTCGACCCAGGGGCCGTTCCGATCGTCATCGAGACGATGGAGGGTCAGCCCCCCGCCCAGAAGTCGTCCCTCGATATACAGCAGCCGGGCCAGAGGCTGGCTGCCGTTGTCGTAAAGAACGATGTCGCCCTGATCGTTGCCATAGTAGCGAATCGTGTCGAAGCGGCGCGGGCAGTTCGTCCGTTCGACGCCCCGCAGACCAAACAGACCCCCACGATCCCGCAGGGTGAGCACGCAATTCATCGCGTCTTCGCTGCCGTCATCCAGCTTCCACTCCCCAAAGACCTCGGCGGTCTCGCGAACCGGATTGGCACGATTGGCCAAGGCCACGGCTTCCGGCGACGGTGCCGGTCTGGATGCATTCGCGATCGCGCCAGCCAGAGCTCCTACTGCGGCATTCGCATCAAAACTGACCGAGGAACTGCGGGACCGTGTCGTCGTCGTGGTTCGATTGCCCTCCTGTTCGACAGTCGTGGTTGTCGTGGTTCGGGAACTGGTCTGGGCAATGACCGGTTCCGCGACAAGAAAGGCCCCCATCGCGGCGATTGTTGCTGCAACCCGCATCGACATCTCACTCTCCTCAGAACAGGTCTCGAGGGTAGCGGCCGCCCCGGGGCCGATCAACGCCCGGCCGCGATCCTGCCCAGCCGCGCGCCGACGGCCTCGATCAAGCGATCACCAAGCGCGCGTCGCCGTGCCAGCAACTCTGGAGACCCGGCGTCATAGTCAGCCATCAGCCTGCGAACGAACGACCCGTCCTGCACATCTTCCAACACCTCGTCCATCGCTGCCCGGGACGCATCCCCGATGACGCGCGGGCCGGTCAGATAGGCCCCGTATTCAGCGGTATTGGAAATCTTGGCAAAGGCCCCGGCGACGCCGCGTTCGAACATCAGGTCGGTGACCAGCTTGACCTCATAGAAGCATTCGAACCAGGCGACCTCGGGCGGATAGCCGGCGTTCACCAGCTTCATGAAGGCCGCATCGATCAGCTCGGCCACGCCGCCACACAGGACGACCTGCTCGCCGAACAGGTCGCTCTCGCATTCGGCGGCGAAGGTGGTCTCCAGGATGCCCTTGCGACCGCAGCCGAGCGCTGCTGCATAGGAGAGGCCCAGGGCATGGGCGTCTCCGGTCGCATCCTGATGGACCCCGAAAAGGCAGAAGACCCCCTCCCCCGCCTCATACAGATCGCGGATACGCGGGCCGATGCCCTTGGGCGAGGCGAGGATCACGTCCAGATCGGGACGCGGGGTGACAAGGCCGAAGCGGACCGACAGGCCATGGGCGAAGATCAGGGCCGCATCTGGACGGATGTTCGGCTCGATCTCCCGGGTCCAGAGATCCCTGTGAGCTTCGTCGGAGACCATGACGGCGACGACGTCGGCACCGGCGGCCGCCTCACCCGCCGTCAGCACCGGAAAGCCGTCGGCCTCGGCCCTTGCGCGCGTGGTGGAAGCGGACTTCAGCCCGACGACCACATCGGCGACGCCGGAGTCGCGCAAGTTGAGGGCATGGGTGCGGCCCTGGCTGCCGTAGCCGATGACCGCGACGCGCTTGCCGCGAATGATCGACAGGTCGCAGTCCTTGTCCTTGAAGACAGGCAGGGGGGCGGGCGCTAGGGTCTGGTTCATGACCCGCCTTCTAGCGCCATCGGACGTCGTCGGCTTCTGGAAAGCAGCCGGACCCAAGCGCTGGTACAAGAAGTCCGACGCCTTCGACGCCGAAGTGCGGATGGCGCTGGGCGAGGCCCATTTCATGGCGTCGCGACGCGAGCTGGACGGGTGGATGGAGGCGGCGGAAGGCGGACTGGCCGTGCTGATCCTGCTGGATCAGGTTCCGAGGAACATCTTCCGGGGCTCGGCGCACCAGTTCGCCACGGACCCGCTGGCGCGGCTGTTCTGCAAGACGGCGATCGCGGCGGACTATCCGTCTGCCTTCGAGCCGGAGATGCGGCAGTTCCTGCTGATGCCCCTGATGCACTCCGAGGCGCTGGCGGATCAGGATGCCCTGCTGCCCCTGGTGGCCGAGATGCCCGAGACGCTGAAGTTCGCCCACATCCACAGGGACATCATCGTGCGGTTCGGGCGGTTCCCGCATCGCAACGCCGCGCTGGGCCGGGAGACGACGGCCGAGGAACAGGCATTTTTGGATGGGGGCGGGTTCGGCGGCTGAGCCTTTCTGTGGGCAAACGAATCACGCCGCTGCCATTGTCGCGAATCATCGTCAGACTGGACTCATGAACGCGCTCGCCGCCCTCGCCGATCTTCAGGACCGCACCGGAGCCCAGGCCGCCGCGCCCGCCGATCATCCCGAGTGGCAGTACCTGAACCTGCTGCGCGACATCCTGGAGACCGGGGCGCGGCGCGATGACCGCACCGGCACGGGAACGCTCGGTGTGTTTGGCCGCCAGATGCGATTCGATCTGGCCAGAGGCTTTCCCCTGCTGACGACCAAGAAGCTGCATCTGCGCTCGATCATCGTGGAGCTGCTGTGGTTCCTGCGCGGCGAGACCAACATCCGCTGGCTGAAGGAAAACGGCGTCAGCATCTGGGACGAATGGGCCGACGTCGAGGGCGAGCTGGGGCCGGTCTACGGCAAGCAGTGGCGCTCGTGGGCCGCGCCGAACGGCCAGTCGATCGACCAGATCCAGCGCCTGATCGAGGGGTTGAAGACCAATCCCAACAGCCGCCGCCACATCGTCTCGGCGTGGAACCCGGCCGATATCGAGGACATGGCCCTGCCGCCCTGTCACTGCCTGTTCCAGTTCTTCGTCGCGGACGGGCGGCTGAGCTGCCAGCTGTATCAGCGATCGGCGGACGTCTTCCTCGGCGTGCCGTTCAACATCGCCTCCTACGCGCTGCTGACTCACATGGTGGCCGAAGTGACGGGCCTGAAGCCCGGCGAGTTCATCCACACCTTCGGCGACGCCCACCTGTATCTGAACCACGTCGAGCAGGCCCAGCTTCAGCTGACCCGTCAGCCCTTGCCGTTTCCGACCATGGCGATCGCGCCGCGCGCCGACCTGTTCGCCTTCGAGCGCGAGGACTTCGTGCTGAGCGGCTATGAGGCCCATCCGCACATCAAGGCGGCGGTCGCGGTCTAGGATGACCCTCCCTCACATCGCCATCGTCGTCGCGCGGGGAAAGAATGGCGTGATCGGCCGGGACGGCGATCTGCCGTGGCGGCTGCGCAGCGACTTGCAGCGGTTCAAGGCCATCACGCTGGGCAAGCCCTGCATCATGGGTCGCAAGACGTGGGAGAGCCTGCCGCTCAAGCCCCTGCCCGGGCGGCTGAACCTGGTGCTGTCGAAGGACGAGTCATTCGACCCGAAGGGCGCGGTGCCGGTCACCCGTTTCGACGAGGCCATCGAGATCGCGCGCGAGCAGGCGGTCGAGGATGGCGTGGACGAGGTTTGCGTGATCGGTGGGGTCGCCCTGTTCGAGCTGGCCCTGCCGCGCGCCAAACGGCTTTACCTCACTGAGGTCGAGGCCGAACCGGAAGGCGACGCCTGGTTCCCGGCCTTCGACGAAAGCCAGTTTGTCGAGACGGCCAACGAACGGCATGATGCGGGCGAGAAGGACGATCATGCCTTCGTCTTCCGCATTCTGGACCGCCGCTGAGATCAGGAGCCCTCCCCATGCTGACCTCCACCACCAACGACATCCACGGTCACCGCATCGTTCGCCACATCGGCGTGGTGCGCGGCGTCACCGTACGGTCCAGGAACCTGGTGTCCGACGCCATCGGGGGCGTTCAGTCCATGCTGGGCGGCCGCGTTGGGGCTTATGTGAAGCTGGCCGAGGTTGGGCGTCAGGAAGCCTTCGACCTGCTGCTGGAACACGCCCGCGCTGCCGGAGGCAATGCGGTGCTGGCGGTCCGCTATGAGTCCAACGAGATCATGCCGGGCGTGACGGAAGTTCTCGCGTACGGGACGGCCGTGGTGGTCGAGGAAGGCTAAGAGGAGGGATTAGGGATTAGGGATTAGCGGACGGGTGCGTGGACGCCCGGTCCTGGCCGGATGTGCTGAAGACCTGAGCCCTGCGGCCCGATCCCTACTCCCTACTCCCTATTCCCTTCACTTCCGGCATCGCATCTGTACCGCAAAGCCTGTCCCAGAAGCGGAAGTAGAGCCCGAAGTTCGTCTTCATGTGAGTGTGGTGGCGGCTGTGATGCGTCGCGGTGATCAGCTGCGAGCCCACCCGGCCCCGCACCCAGTTCTGGGGCCACATCTCCCAGCCGCAGTGGTTCATGACGGCGGTGGCGGTCATGACGGCGAGCAGCATGGCCAGCATCCAGATGTTGAGCGGCATGACGAACGCCAAGAGCGGCAGAAGCCAGGCCGTCAGCGCGGCCTCGGCCGGGTCGAAGGCGAAGCTGGCGAAGGGACTGGGATCGCGGGCGCGGTGATGGGCGGCGTGGGCCCAACTAAAGAACCGTCGGTCGTGCAGCAGTCGGTGGGTCCAGTAATAGTGGGTGTCCTGGATGATCAGCAGCAGCAGGAAGCTGACCGGCAGCCACCACAGCGGATACGCTAAAGGATCGACGTAGATCAGGGTACCGCCCGCCTTCCAGGCCTCCAGCGCGATGGCGGTCGGAAAGGCATAGATCGGCGTGGACAGCAGCGAGAACCGGATCTCGTGCAGCATCAAGCGGCGCGAAGGACGCTCCCGGTTCAGGCGCGTGCCCACCCCGGTCGCCCTCCCCCATACTGCCCACCAGACGGTGCCAGCGATCACCAGATAGCGGGCACCGATGATCAGGCTCAGCCAGAAGGTGGAAAGCAGGACGCCCGTGACGGTCATGACCCGACCTTAGTGCCTCCGGAGACGCCGCACGAGGTGCGCGAACGCCGCGATCACGTTGGCGAGCCTAGTGCAAGACCGCCATGTCGCCCCGAGAGAAGGCCTTCAGTTCATCCTGACGACCGTCGCGCACCTTCAGGACCCAGTTGGGATCGGACAGCAGGGCGCGGCCAACGGCGATGAGGTCGAACTCTTCCCGTTCCATCCGGGCGATCAGGCCGTCCAGCGAGGCGGGCTGGGACCCGGCTCCACCGAAGGCCGCGATGAACTCGCCGTCCAGGCCGACCGAGCCGACGCTGATGGTCGGCTTGCCTGTGATCTGCTTGGCCCAGCCGGCAAAGTTCAGGTCCGAACCCTCGAACTCCGGTTCCCAGAAGCGGCGCTGGGAACAGTGGAAGACATCCACGCCCGCCTCCGACAGGGGCATCAGCCAGTCCGCCATTTCGTCAGGCGTCAGGGCGATTTTCGCGGCGTAGTCCTGCTGCTTCCATTGCGACAGGCGGATGATGAGCGGCAGGTCGGGACCAAGGCCCTCGCGCACTGCCTTGACCACCTCAACGCCGAACCGCGCACGTTCCGCGATCGAGGGGCCACCCCAACGATCACCGCGCGCGTTCAGCCCGGCCCAGTAGAACTGATCGATCAGATAGCCGTGAGCGGAATGGATTTCAGCGGCGTCGAAACCGAGCTCGCGGGCCGCCCGGGCGGACTTGCCGAAGGCGGCGATGGTGTCGGCGATGTCCTCTTCGGTCATCGGCTCGTACTTCTGCTTGCCAGGCGCGACGAGGCCGGACGGGCTGTCGACCTGACCGAGCGGCTGCCACTCCGCTCCCTGCCCGCGGGCGGAACCGACGTGCCAGATCTGCGGAGCGATCAGGCCGCCGGCGGCGTGGACCTCGTCCACCACGGTCTTCCATTGCGGCAGGGCCTCGCCGTGGAAGACGGGCACATTGACGTCGTTGCGGGCGGCCGGGCGCTCAACGACCGTGCCCTCGGTGACGATCAGGCCGACCTGCCCCTCGGCCCGGCGACGATAGTAGGCGGCGACCTCCGACGTCGGCACGCCGCCCGGGCTGAACGACCGGGTCATGGGGGCCATGACGATGCGGTTGGGCAGGGTCAGACCCTTGATGGTGAAGGGGCGGAACAGGACGTCGACGCTCATGGGGACCCTCGGACGGAACGATGCAGACAAGGTGGCGTGTGGCGTTGCGTTTGAAAACCCGCCGCAGCGACTTTTCTCACCTGTTCTCCGGCCCGACCGGCATCGCCCTCAGGAGGACGGGCGCGCTAGAGGCCCAGCTCACGTGCCAGCCCCCTCGCCATGACATCGAACCGGGCCGCGATGTCGCCGGTCGACAAGGGTGCGCCGGCGTCGCCGGCCTGACGCACAGAGGCATCGAGAGGCAGATCCCCCAGGAAGGCGATCTCCAGCCGCCCCGCCTCGGCGGCAGCACCACCGTGTCCGAAAATGTCGCCCGACATATTCTCGATCAGGCCGAGCGTGGTGACATTCACGCGCTGGAACAGGGTGTGGGCGCGGCGCGCGTCGGCCAGCGCGACCTCCTGCGGGGTCGAGACGATGACGGCCCCGTCCAGCGGCGTCTTCTGAATCAGGGTCAGCTGCACGTCGCCGGTCCCGGGGGGCAAGTCGACGACGAGGATGTCGAGCGGGGTCTCCGCCGTGCCCCAGCGGGTCTGGGTCAGCATCTGGGTCAGGGCCTGGGACGCCATCGGGCCGCGCCAGACCATGGCGTCCTCGGCCCTGGTCAGCAGGCCGACCGACATGGCCTTCAGACCATGGGCGAGATGCGGCTCCATCATGCCGTCGCGGTAGTCGGGCTTGCCCGAAATGCTCAGCATGGTCGGCAGGCTGGGGCCATGGACGTCGGCGTCGAGGATGCCTGTCGACAGACCCGCGCGGGCGAAGGCGGCGGCGAGGTTCACCGACACCGTGGACTTGCCGACCCCGCCCTTGCCGCTGGCGACGGCCAGGACGCGGCGGATGTGGGCGGGGCGTTCGGTGGGGACCGGGGCGCGGGGGCGGGTCTGGTCGACGGCTTCCTTCGAGAGACTTGCCTTGCGAGCGGCGGGCGCGGCCTCGGCGGTCAGGATGACGGAGACGCGCGCCATGCCGGGCATGGCCTTCAGCGTGGCCTCGGCGGCCTCGCGGACGGGGGCGTAGGCGGCGACGGCGGCGGCGGGAACCTCGATGACGAAGCCCGCGCGGTCGTCGGCGACCGTCAGGCCCTTGACTACGCCTGACGCGACCAGCCCCTGGCCCGTCGCGGGATCGGGGATGGCGTTCAGGACGGCTTCGACGGCGGTGCGGTCGATCAAGGCGGGCTCCAGGGGGATTGCGAGGCGTGGTTGCGGGTTCGGGACGCGCGTTCTATCCGCAGACCTAGCCGCAAGCGAGCGTTCCGTGCCCCGCACCGCCCCCATCACGTTGATCGCCGGACCGACCGCCTCGGGCAAATCGCGCCGCGCGCTGGAGATGGCCGAGGCGACAGGCGCGGCCATTATCAATGCCGACAGCCAGCAGCTGTATGCCGATCTGCGCATCCTGTCGGCGCGGCCATCGGTGGAGGACGAGGCGCGGGCACCGCATCACCTGTACGGCGTCGCCGATGCGGCGGAGGCCTGGTCGGTCGGGCGGTGGGTACGGGCGGTGATGCCGCTGCTGGCCGAGCTGAAGGCGATGGGGCAGCCGGCGTTGCTGGTCGGCGGGACGGGGCTCTATTTCTCAGCCCTGACAAAGGGGTTGGCCGATATTCCTGATGTTCCATCCGCAGTGCGCGAGGAGGCGCTGGCGCTCTACGACACCGAGGGCGAGACGGCGTTCCGGCTGCGTCTGGCGACGTTCGATCCGCCCGCCGAGGCCGCGATCGAGAGCGGCGACCGCCAGCGCCTGACGCGCGCCTATGCCGTGGCGCGATCGACGGGGCGATCGCTGTCGGACTGGAAGGCGGCGACGCGGCCGCTGCTGGCCCCGGCGACCTATGACCGTCTCGTGATCGAGCCGGAACGGTCGTCGCTCTATGCGGCTTGCGACGCGAGGATGGAGGCGATGATCGCGGCGGGGGCGCTGGATGAGGTGCGAGCCCTGATCGCGCGCGGGTTGGACCCGGCCCTGCCCGCCATGAAGGCCGTTGGGGTGCGAGAGCTGGCGGCCTATCTGACCGGCGAGACGACGCTGGCGGAGGCCATCGATGCGATAAAGCAGGCCACCCGCAACTACGCCAAGCGGCAGCTGACGTGGTTCAGGAACCAGTGCGGGGACTGGGGGCGGACAAACTGATCGGTCGTTAATGGCGCCTTTGTTTCAACGCAACGCTTTCAGGATAGAGACTGTCTCCTCAGCTAGGTCCAGATCCAAATTGAGACCTGACATTTTCATTATGGTTTTCCAGTGCTCGACGCCCCTGACATCAGGTGACAACGACTTCCAAAGGGAAAACTCCAGAAAGTGACGGAATAGCTAGGCAAGCTCGCCAACTTCAACTAGTGAGCGTGAGTTGTGGATCATATTATTGCGTCGATGCCCCAAGGCAAAGCAGACCGCGCTAACGACATCCTTATCACTCCACGTCAGAGCTAGGCGATCTGCCATTTCTTCAGCAGACTGCGAGCCCGTTAGATGTTCAGCAGCCTTCCAAAGGCGAATTACTATCATATCCTCATCGCTTTCGCTCAGTGCATCGAAGTACATTCGGAAGAATTCTTGATAGAATCCACGGTCACCTGAGGATCGCGTCTCCAAGATCGAAACTAGACGCTTCACGTGGTCGAAACGCGATAGCTCCTTTTGTGACAGCCATTTGGTGTCTTTAGGAACCACTGTATAGTATCGCCAACTCTCGACGTTCGCCTGACCAGACTGATCAATGACAAACACGTCTCTACCCGGAAACACCTTCGCGCGAACGTCACGATTGGAACCAAACCACGACCAAGTCAGAGTGCCGTGGTTCAAACCGAAGTTCAGGATACCAAGCAGCAGGGCAATATCGTTAGTCGCCTGATCCAAAGCTCCAGAGATCGAGCGAGACCTCACCGACAGAGACAGATATGAGCCGGCTTCTGGAACGGAGAGCGCAACCTCCTCTCTCTTGAGCTTTGGCTGATCAGGGCTCAGATAATGAGGACGCTCAGACGAAATAGTCGCTTTGGTGCCCCAGAGTTCAATATCGAACGAGAATCCAGCTGGAAATTGCGCATAGGATCGGGTGCATATTTGGTGCGCTTTTGTTCGAGCTCGCTTGTATCGCCGAATCTCGGCCTCCAATTTTGCGTTGTAGGCGTCAGATCCCCCTTCCCCGGCTTTGATAAACTGACGCAAAGACTTGTGAGAACATTGCTCAAACTCAACAGCCGTAAGGCTGCTCTTTTCCACCGACAGCAGCTGCAGGAGGGCCTGCTCGTAGAGCCTAATGCTCATGTCATTTGTGCTGAGTGATCCATCGGAAGTCACTCGATAAGCTGAAGTGATCGTACCAAGCAGGGCATCGACTCGTCTTCGCAGCTTGTTAGCAATAAATGTCAAAAGTCTCTCGCTTCCAACTCAATTTGATCGTCAGACCTATCTACGAACCCAAGCAGACCACTGTTCCATTTCCAACGGTTGCACCAACTATCGCATCATCCAACTCAGCAGCAGGAGTACGAACAACCCCGCGCTCACCGCCTGCCAAAAGCGCACCGGCTCGCGTTCCATCAGGGACAGGTCGCGGCGGGGCGGGACGGCGGCGGCGCTGCCAGCTTCCAGGACGTGGATCAGCTCCTCGACGCTGTCGAAGCGGTCGGCGGGATCGACGGACAGGCTGCGCAGGATGGCGGCCTCCAGCCAGGCCGGCATGTCGGGGCGGTGCTGGGTCGGGCGGGTCGGGCGGTCGAAGCGGATGCGGCTGAACTCCGTCTCCTGGCCGGAGGGATAGTCGCCGGTGAAGAGGCGGTAGAGGGTGACGCCGAGCGCATACTGGTCGGTCAGGGCGTCGCCGGGGGTGCCCGCGAACATCTCCGGCGCCTTGTAGCCGGGGGTGCCGGGGGCCTCGGCTTCGGCGAACTCCTCCACGCGCGGCAGGCGGGCGACGCCGAGGTCGATCAGCTTGAGGCCGCCATCCGCTTCGAGGATGACGTTGTCCGGCTTGATGTCGCGGTGGGCGACGCCGAGTCGGTGGAGCGCCGCCACACCTCTTGACAGGCGGATGGCGACGTCGAGACCCGATGCGATATCAAACGGTTCGTCGGCGATCCTCGCGTGCAGGGTGCGGCCAACATAGAGGGGCTGGGCGATGTAGAGGCCGCTCTGTCGGCCGGGCTCCAGGCTCAGGGTCTTGCCGACGAAGGGGCTGTCGATGCGACGGCCGATGAAGCTCTCCCGCAGGAAGGCGCCGCGCGCGCCGCTTTCCGACAACAGGGCGGGCTTGGGGAACTTCAGGACCAGGCGGTCGCCGCCCTCCCCGTCCCGCGCGGCGAAGACGCGCGTGTATTTGCCGTCCGATAGCACCCGTTCCAGCAGAAAGCCGTCGATGCGGTCGCCGGCGTTCGGGACTTGCAGGATCGGCAGTCCGGCCGCCTCGGCCCCGATGGCGTCCTGATCCACGGCGCCCGGCCGGATCACGTCGATGACGATGGCGGTCGCGTTGTCGCGGGTCTGAGCCTCCCCCGCCGCCGCGACGATGGCCTGGGCGTCGGCCTCGGGTGAGGCGCGGCGGGCGAGCAGATGCGCCAGCTCGATTTCCGGCACCACGCCGTGGACGCCGTCGGTGGTCAGGAGCAGCCGATCGTGCGCCTTCAGCGTCACCGCGCGAGTGTCGAGCCTGAGGTCCGGCTCGATGCCGACCGCGCGATAGAGGACGTGGCTGAGACCGGGCTGGGCCAGGACGTGATCCTCGGTCAGCGGCGTGAGCACGCCGTCGCGGAAGTGCCAGGCGCGGCTGTCGCCGACGTGCAGAACGGTCGCTTCACGCCCTCGCATGACCAGCGCGGTGACTGTCGTGGCGGCACCGGCCATGTCCGGATCGGACCGCCCCTTGGCATGGAGCCAGCGATTGTAGCCGGTCAGCGCG
>JAIERG010000091.1 GCA_019747095.1 Caulobacteraceae bacterium
CGCGCGGAGCAGTCGTCTTTCGCCGAAACACAAACCCATACGGTCTCCGGGCGAAGGCCCGGCTGCTCCGCCCGCCCCTCCCATCTCGCCGCATTCAGGCGTGGATGCCGGTGCATGCCTTAAATCTAAGTCATGTTTCACCAGCTACCTTGCGACGACAGATACCTTGCGATAGGTGTCGGATCGTCAAGGAGGTGATCGGCATGCCCGAAACCATAGAAATCCAGCTGAAGAAGGGGGTGTTGTCGCTGTGCGTCCTCGCCCTCCTCGCCCGAGGCGACAGCTACGCCTACGAGATCGCCAGCCGGCTGTCCGACGCCATCGACATGGGCGAGGGCACCATCTACCCGCTCATGCGCCGGATGCAGTCCGACGGACTGGTCGAGACCTATCTGGTCGAATCCAGCGCTGGACCCTCGCGCAAATACTACCGCCTCAGTGAGGCCGGCCGTCAGGCGCTCGCCGCCCAGTCCGCCGAATGGACCCACTTCGCCCGGGCCGTCGACGCCATCGTCACGCCGACCGCCACTGAGGCCCAAACAGAAGCTCAGGGGGAGCCCGCATGACCCGTCAGGAATTCCTTCGTCGCCTTCGCGCCGGCCTGGTTGGCCTTCCCACCACCACCGCCAATGAGATCGCGGCGGACTATGAGACCCACTTCGATGACGGCATCGCCGCCGGCCGCACCGAGGCCGAGGTCGCAGCCGCCCTGGGTGATCCCGACCGCCTGGCCCGCGAACTGCGCGCAGAGGCCGGGGCCCAGCGTTGGCACCAGGAAAAGAATCCGTCCGCCGCCGCCGCCGCTGTCTTCGCGGTGCTGGGGCTGGGCGCCATCGACATCCTGATCCTTCTGCCCATCCTGATGGGCGTCATAGGCACCCTGTTCGGCTTCTTCATCGCCGCCATCGCCCTGTTCTTCTCGGGCGGTGCGGTCATGGTCGCGGGCCCCTTCGCCGCGCCTCCGGGCGGGCCGCTGGCCGCCATCCTGTTCGGGCTCAGCCTCATGGCTGCGGCGACGACCCTGGGCGCGCTGCTGGCCATCGTCAGCATCTGGCTGGTCAACGGCCTGATCTGGTTCGCCCGCCTTCACTACCGGCTGCTCAAGCCGGCGCTTGAACCCTCCAACACCACAACTTCGGGAGCCTCGGCATGATCCGCACTCTCTTCATCATCGCCGGCGCCGCGCTGGTGCTGTCCCTGGCCACGCTCGGCGGTGCCGCTGCCCTTGGCAGCCGGGATCTCGCCGCCAACGGCTGGTCCTGGACCTTCATCGAGGACGAATGGGGCAACGGCCACATTCAGCGGTCAGGCAAGGCCGAAGACCTCGGCCCCGACGTGACCCGCACAGTCGCCTTCGAGGGCGGCCAGCGCCTCGAGCTCGACCTCTCGGCCGACGTGACCTACGTCCAGGGCGATGAAAGTACGGTCGTCATCACTGGCCCGCAGCCCATCATCGATCGCATCCGCGTGCAGGGTTCGCGCCTGTGGATGGAGGATGGCCCCGAGCGCGTCACCGTGCGCTGGAACAGTCAGGGCATCGACGGCTGGTCAGACTCCGAGCGGGTCCGCATCACGGTGACCGCGCCGTCGGTCACCACCTTCGACCTCGAAGGCTCCTCGGATCTCAAGATCCTGGACTACGACCAGACCGCCCTGTCCATCGATGTCTCCGGTTCCGGCGAGATCGAGGCCGACGGCCGGGCCCAGACGCTGGAACTCGACATCTCCGGCTCGGGCGAGGTCGACCTGTCGCGTCTGGATCTGACCGACGCCAATGTCGCCATCGCCGGCTCGGGCGAGGCCCGGCTGGGGCCGACGGGACGCGCGGACGTGACGATCTCTGGCTCGGGCGACGTGGAGCTGACCCGCGAACCGGCGACGCTGAACCAGGACATCAGCGGCTCGGGCGACATCGACATCGGTTCGACGCGCAGAAGCGAGACCACGATCACCCGCTCGGAAACGGTGGCGTCCGCGCCGGGCGTTCGCATCGAGCGGTCGGTGACCGTCCCCGCCGAGGGGCGCTGAGGCGACTCAGCGCCGCTCCAGCCTTGCGGCGAAGAAGCCGTCGAGGCCGCCGTGCTCGGGCCAGTGGGACGGCAGGATGCGCAGCCAACCTTCGGGCGTCACGGCCTCGGCCGGCGCGCCCACGACGGCCGGATCGGCGGCGACGGTGCGGAAGGCGGGGTTGCGGCGGAGGAAGGCGATGATCTGCGTCTCGCCTTCCTCGCGCTCCAGCGAGCAGACGCAGTAAACCAGCCGCCCGCCAGGCTTCACCCGAAGCGCCGCCGCATCCAGCAGCCGGTGCTGCACATCGGCCAGCTTGGCCACGTCGGCCGGTCGGGTGGCGCGCAGCACCTCCGGGTTTCGTCGCAGGGTTCCCGTCGCGGTGCACGGCGCATCCAGCAGCACGGCGTCGAAGGCGCGATCGTCCTCCCACGCCTCGCCGTTGGCCACGACGACCTCGGCCGACAGCCCGGTCCGCTCCAGGTTCTGGCGCAGCCGCTTCAGCCGGGTGTCTGAACGATCCAGCGCCGTGACGGCGGCGTCTGAGCTCGCGATCTGCAGTGTCTTGCCGCCCGGCGCTGCGCACAGATCCAGCACGGTCTCGCCGGCCTTTGGCGCGAGCAGGCGCACCGGCACGGCGGCCGCCGCGTCCTGCACCCACCAGTCGCCGGCCTCATACCCCGGCCACGCCGCGACATCACCCCGCGATCCGGTCCGCACGGTACCCCCAGGCAGGACGCGCCCGTCGAGCGCTTCGGACAGGGCATCGGCATCGATCCCGGGCTTGAGGCTCACATCGGTCGGCGGCTCCTCGCGGACCGCCAGGGCGATGGCTTCCAGCGCCGCCTCACCATAGGTCTGGGCCCAGCGCGCCGCGATCCAGTCGGGCAGATTCGCGCGCGCGGTGGTCAGACCCGGCCCCTCGCGTTCGACGCCACGCAGGACCGCGTTGACCAGCGCCTTGTAGGGCCGCGTCTTGACCCCTCGCTCGGCCAGCTTCACCGCCGTGGACACCGCCGCGAAGGCCGGGGTGCCGAGCACCAGCGTCTGGGCCAGCGACACCCGCAGCAGGGTGCGCACGGCCTCCGGTGGCGACTTCTGCAGACGACGGTCGAGGATCTGGTCGATCTCGCCCAGCCGCCGCAGCGCGGCCATGGCCACGGCCCGCGCGAAGGCCCGGTCCGGTCCGGGCAGGGCCGCCACTTCGGCGAAGCTCATGGCCTCGTCCAGGCCGTTTCGGCGCTCCAGCGCCGCGTTCAGAAGAACGCCGGCGGCGATGCGGGCCTCGACGCCGATGTCGGCGGCGGGGTCATCAGACGGCGGATGGGCAACTGGCTCGCGCCGGGGCCCCCGCGCCTTGTCGGCCATACGCCGTCCGCGCGCCGAGGAGTTCCTGCCCTCGGTCAAACCGAGACCTGGGTGCCGAGCTCAACCACCCGTCCGGGCGGGATGTGGAAGAAGTCAGTCGGGTTGGCCGCGTTGCGCATCAGGAAGATGTACAGCTTGTCTTGCCACAAAGGCATGCCTTGATTGGCCGAGGGCACCACGGAGCGGCGGCCGAGGAAAAAGCTGGTCGACATGATGTCGAACTTCAGCCCCTGCTTGCGGCACTGGCCGAGCGCTCGGGGCACAACCGGGCTTTCCATGAAGCCGAAGCTGAGCGTGATCCGCTTGAAGTCGTCGTTGATGGCTTCCATCACGAACCGCTCGCTTTCGGGTACGCGGGGCCGGTCCAGGGTCTTGACGGTCAGGATGACGTTCTTCTCGTGCAGCACCTTGTTGTGCTTGAGATTGTGCATCAGGGCGACGGGGGCGACATCCGGGTCCGAAGTCAGGAACACAGCGGTTCCGGGTGCGCGGTGCGGCGGACGCGCGCGCAGCATATCGATCAGGTCTGTCAGAGGCAGGCTGTCCTTCTTGGCCTTGGCCGTCAGGATCTGCGAGCCGCGTGTCCAGGTCCACATGATGGTGACAAGGCCCGCGCCGAGCACCAGCGGCATCCAGGCGCCCTGAGGGATCTTCAGCATGTTCGAAGTCATGAAGACCAGGTCGATGGCCACCAGCGGCGAAATGGCGGCCAGACTGAGTGGCACCGACCACTTCCACAGGTTCCGCACGATGAACCAGGCCAACAGGCTGTCGACGAACATGGAGCCTGTGACAGCGATACCGTAGGCGGCGGCCAGAGCAGACGAAGTCTGGAAGGTCACCAGTAGCGCCAGGACCCCCACCATCAGCAGAGAGTTGACCGCCGGGACGTAAATCTGCCCGGCCTGGCTCTCTGACGTGTTCAGGATCGACATGCGGGGCAAGAGGCCCAACTGGACGGCCTGTTGTGTCACCGAGAAGGCACCCGTGATGACGGCCTGGCTAGCGATGACGGTGGCGAGTGTGGCCATGATCAGCACAGGCCAGTAGGCGAACTGGGGCACCATCAGCCAGAACGGGTTCTCTGCTGCCTCTCGGTTGGCCAGCACGAACGCCCCCTGACCGAGGTAGTTCAGCGTCAGGCAAGGCAGGACGACCCAGAGCCAGCCCAGCCGGATCGGGCTTTTGCCGAAATGGCCCATGTCGGCATAGAGCGCCTCTGCCCCGGTGACAGCGAGAAAGACGCTGCCCAGAATGACAAAGCCGAGGAAGCCGTTGTCGAACAGGAAAGCCACGCCGTAGTGCGGCGAAATCGCCCTCAGGATCGAGATGTCGTCGAAGATGTGATAGACGCCCAACGCCGCGAGGATGAGGAACCAGGCCAGAGTCAACGGTCCGAAGTACCGCGCCATCGACCCGGTGCCGCGCGACTGAACCATGAAAAGTGCAATGAGGATGCCCGCCGCGATGGGCAGCACATAGGGCGTCAGCGACGGACCAATACCTGGCGCGTCCTTCAGGCCCTCTATGGCCGACAGAACGGAAATCGCGGGCGTGATGACGCCGTCACCGTAGAACAGGGCCGCGCCGCAGACGCCGAGGAGAAAGATGGCGGCGCTGCGCCTTCCGACCGCGTGCTGGGCGAGCGCCATGAGGGCGAGCGTGCCGCCCTCGCCCTTGTTGTCGACGCGCATCAGGAAGACGACGTACTTGATCGTGACGACCAGGATCAGGGCCCAGAAGACGAGCGAAACGACGCCGAGCACGGCCAGCTCGGCCGCGCCGCCGCTACGCGAATGGTGCAGGGCCTCGCGCATGGCATAGAGCGGACTCGTGCCGATATCGCCGAACACCACGCCGATGGCCCCGATGATCAGGGCCGTTTTGCCGGTCTTGGCGTGTCCGTGGTCGTGTCCGCCGCCCGTCACCGCAGCCGGTGCGTCGTTCGGCGTCTGGGGCGAGGCGGGGGGAGCGCCGTCGCCGGGGGAAGCTTCCCCTGCCATGAGTATCCTCCGGGTCGCGCCTCACGCGCGCCCATCAAAGCGGAGCGCCTTTAGGCTCATTGAAGAGGGGATTCAATCGCGCGCGCAAGGATTGCGATCCACGATCGACGGCCCCGATTTGTGAAACTCGGGTGAACCTCCTATTTTGTTCTTCGGAAACCCAACTCATGTCCGACAGCCAACGCTTTCCCGTCGCAGCTCACGCCCTGGCCTATCTGGCGCACAAGGGCGCGTTTGATGCGTCGCGGGCTGCTCCCAGCGCTGTCCTGGCTGCGTCCGTGCCCACCAATCCGGTCGTCATTCGGCGGGTCACCGCGCTTCTGGCCAAGGCCGGACTGATCGCCACCCGGCCCGGAGCTGCGGGTGGATCGTGGCTGTTGCGGCAGCCTCAGGACATTCGCCTCGATGAGGTGCTGAAGGCCGTCAACGGCTGCGCTCACCTGGGCTCGCCCCCGGCCGGTGCGAGGGGCTGCCCGATCGGCGAGCACATCCCGCGTCAGGTGGGCAAGGTCCTGACGCTTGCCGATGAGGCCGCCTCGGAGGCCCTGTCCAAGATCACCATCGCCGATCTCCTTGCCGAGAACCCTCCGGCTCTGGCCGGAGTGAAGATCCATGGATCCTGCAGCGAAGTGATCCGCCTGGCCGAAACCGTCGCGGCATGAGCCGACCTGTCGGTCGGCGTCCGCGCATTCTCATCACTGGAGCCTCGGCCGGTATCGGAGCGGCCCTGTCCCGAATCTATGCCGCGCGCGGCTGGGACCTCATCCTGGTCGCACGGCGCGAAGCCGCGCTGCAGACCCTGGCAGCGCAGCTTGAGGCGGCTCACGGCACAGATGTCGCGGTCATGTCGACCGACCTCGGCGAGGAGGACGCCCCCCAGTCCCTGGTCGACGCGGTCGCGTCGCGCGGATTCACGGTCGACGGGCTGATCAACAACGCGGGCTTCTCGCGAACCACCGGCTTCCTGCAGACGGAGCCGGAGGCTCATGAGGCCATGATCCGCGTCATGCTGACCGCGCCGGTCGCCCTGTCGCGGCTTTTCCTTCCCGGCATGGTGGAGCGCGGATTCGGACGGGTGATCAATGTCGCGTCGTTGGCGGGGCAGATGCCAGCGACGGGAGGTGACACCCTGTACGGGCCGATCAAGAGCTTCATGATCAAGGCGTCACAGGGGCTGTGGCTCGAGATGCGGGGCACGGGGGTGCATGTCACCGCGCTCTGCCCCGGCTACACCCTGACTGAGTTCCACGACGTGAACGGGTCGCGCGAGCAGGTC
The DNA here is from genome assembly GCA_019747095.1 of Caulobacteraceae bacterium. Lineage (GTDB taxonomy): Bacteria > Pseudomonadota > Alphaproteobacteria > Caulobacterales > Caulobacteraceae > Brevundimonas. The sequence continues at coordinate 6,655 of JAIERG010000091.1, forward strand.
TCGTCGGCCTATCCGTCCTGGATGTGGCAGACGGCCGAGCACGTGGCGCGCGTCGCCTACGACGCCTGCGAAGCGGATCGGCCTCGGGTCACCCCGGGGGCCATGAACAACGTTCTCGCAGCACTCGGCAAGCTATTGCCCGACGGTATCGCGCTGCGGATGGTGGCGGACCACGCCAGACGACTGGGGCGGATCTGACGCCTCAGTGCCCACCGTCCGGATAGGGGGCCGTAACGCCGGTAGCGAACATGCCCGGGATGGCTTCGCCCAGGCCCGCCAGAATGAACTGGATGGCGAGCGCACACAGGATCAGGCCCAGAACCCGCACGATGATGGCCATGCCGACGTCGCCCAGCACGCGGCTGATCGGTCCGGTGGCGGCGAAGGTGACCAGCGTCGCCAGCGAGGCGGCGCCGATGGCGATCAGGCCCGCGATGGTGCCAGCATAGCCGATCTCCTGGGCCTCGCCCGCCTGGATGATGATCGTCGAAATGGCACCAGGGCCGATCAGGAGCGGCATGGCGAACGGCACGATCAGGCGCTTGAAGCGGCGCTGCGCATAGCCGCGCACGTCCTGGGCGTCGGCAGCGGCATCCTTGTCGGCGAATATCGTGAGGAAGTCGCCGCGCGTCATGTCGAGCCCGAGCAACAGAAGAAGGATGCCGCCCGCTATGCGGAAGGCCGCGAGGGAAATGCCGAAGAACTGCAGCAGCCAAAGGCCGGTGAAGAAGAAGAAGGTCAGGAAGGCAGCGATGAACAGGCACAGCAGCACCGATACCGAGAACCGCTGCCGCGCGCTGGCCCCGGCTGTTGCAGCGGCGAAAATCGGAATGTTGCCGATGGGGTCGAGCAGGGCGAACAGGGCCACGAACAGGTTGACCCCCAGATCGAGCGCGTTCATGGCCGGTCCCCGTAGCTGAATCCTGACGTGAGCTTCACGTCTAGCCGCTCGGCCGGAGATCGTCGATGACCTCGCCTCTCGTCTCGGACCCTCGCCTGATCGTGGGCCTCGATCTGCCGTCCGTGGAGACAGCGCAAGCCGTGGTGGATCGGGTCGGCGATGTGGTCGAGTTCTACAAGGTCGGACTGACCCTTCTGGCGCGGCCAGGCGGGGTGGACTTCGCGCATCGGCTGCGAGCGCGGGGCAAGAAGGTGTTCCAGGATTGGAAGCTGCACGACATCGGGGCCCAGGTGGAGGGCGCGGCGCGCTCGGTGGCCGAGGGCGGATGTGATCTGCTGACCGTCCACGCCGAGCCGCAGGTCATGCGAGCGGCGGTGAAGGGGCGGGGCGAGCACGCCACGAAGATCCTGGCGGTCACGGTGATGACCAGCCTGTCGGACGCTGACCTGCGGGAAATCGGTTATTCGGCCGGCGCTGCGGAGCTGGTTGAAACGCGGGTGCGTCAGGCGCTGGACTGCGGCGTCGACGGGGTGGTGTCGAGCCCGCTTGAGGCAGCGCGGGTCAAGGAGATCGCCATTGAGGCCGGGCAGCCGGATTTCCTGATCGTCACGCCGGGGGTGCGGCCGGCGGGCGACGATCTTGGGGATCAGCAGAGGGTGGCGACGCCCGCAGAGGCGCTCAGGGCTGGCGCGACGCATCTGGTGGTCGCTCGTCCTGTGATCGCGGCGGACGATCCGCTGATGGCCGCGGCACGGATCGCGGCGGAGATGGAGGCTGTGCGCTAGTCTTCGCCTGCAGCGGCAGAGGCCGCCCCAGCCTGGCAGAACGCCCGGACCTGGCCAGCGAGGTCAAGGTATCCGCCATCCAGCGCGGCCTTTACCGCGCCCTCGCAGTCGCCTTCAGCGAGGCGCGAGGTGACGGCCCGCCGCGCGGCCTCGAAGTTATCCTGCTTTTCCTTCAGCATCCGAGCCGCGCGGCGATCATCGGGCAGGCAGACGGCGTACCAGGGCGCGTCGGCGCACCTCGCGACAAGGCGGGCCTCCCGCTCGGTCAGGATGCCGGCGTCCAATGTGACTGCCCGACGTTCTGGCGCGGGCCCGACAGTCGTCTCGGGCGCGACGGGCTCGAGTTCCGCGGCTGAAGCGGCCTCGTCCGAACGGCTGCCAAGGACGGCCGCTGGTGCTTCGGCGACGATGTCGTTGCCTGGCAGGGGCACGATCTCAATGTCGGGAACGACGTACCGGCAGACGAAGCGTCCATTCTCCGGACCGCAGGACTGCAGGGTCGCCTGCACGGCTTGGGGCGCGGGCGTCGCAATCATGGCGGCGAGGAACAGGCTGATCATGACGACCTCCCTAGGTCTGTGGCGTCCATAGTTAACGCCGGGCGACCCTGGAGCCTAACGAAATCTCGCGGTTGGGAGAGCGAGGGTCGGTCTGGCGTGACGCTTCGGGCGAGATCGCGGGACGACGTCCGATCACGGCTTGTTGATCGGTCGGCCTTTGCCGCCGTCGCATCGCCGTCGCGCCTTTTCAACAGGGTCATCCCCCACCCCGATGTGATTCGTGCGCAAAAGCGTGCGTCAAGCCGTTGACGGGTCGTTCACCATCTGCGCCCCATATGTGGGCTTGGGGAGCGCTTCGGCCACAAGATGATGTGGTTCGGGCGCAGGCGGCTCATTCGAGATTTTGTTCGGGATACTGACGACCATGGCTGGCGGCGAAGCGTTGAAGACGGTGGAAATCCAGTCGGTTGCGACCGCGACGACGACCGAGAGGCCCCATCTGACGGTGGTGCGCTCGCTCGAACTGGACCGCTCGCGCGACGACCTGCTGACCGACTTCGGCAAGAAGACGCTGGAGGATCGCTACCTGCTGCCGGGCGAGAGCTATCAGGACATGTTCGCCCGCGTTTCGACGGCCTTCTCGGACGACGCCGACCACGCCCAGCGCGTCTATGACTATATGTCCAAGCTGTGGTTCATGCCGTCGACGCCGGTGCTGTCGAACGGCGGGGCCAACCGCGGCCTGCCGATCTCCTGCTTCCTGAACAGCGTGCAGGACAGCCTGGACGGCATCCAGCGGGTCTGGAACGAGAACGTGTCGCTGGCGTCGAACGGCGGCGGCATCGGCACCTACTGGGGCGGGGTCCGCTCCATCGGCGAGAAGGTCAAGGGCGCGGGCCAGACGTCGGGCATCATCCCCTTCATCCGCGTGATGGATTCGCTGACGCTGGCGATCAGCCAGGGCAGCCTGCGCCGGGGCTCGGCGGCGGTGTACCTCGATATTCACCATCCGGAGATCGAGGAGTTTCTGGAGATCCGGAAGCCCTCGGGCGACTTCAACCGGAAATCCCTGAACCTGCACCACGGCCTGAACATCACCGACGAGTTCATGGAGGCCGTGAAGGCGGGTTCGGATTTCGCGCTGCGCTCGCCCAAGACCGGCGAGACGATCCGCAAGGTCGATGCGCGCAGCCTGTGGCAGAAGATCCTGGAAATCCGGTTGCAGACGGGCGAGCCCTATCTGATCTTCTCCGACACGGTGAACCGGCAGATGCCGCAGCACCAGAAGGACCTGGGCCTGAAGGTCAAGCAGTCCAACCTCTGCTCCGAGATCATGCTGCACACCGGCCCGGATCACCTGGGCATCGACCGGACGGCTGTCTGCTGCCTGTCGTCGGTCAACGCCGAGAAGTTCCTGGAGTGGCGCGAGGAGCCCCGCTTCATCGAAGATGTGATGCGGTTCCTGGACAATGTTCTGGAAGACTTCATCACCCGCGCCCCGCCGGAGATGGCCGCCGCCGTCTATTCGGCCAAGCGCGAGCGGTCGGTGGGTCTGGGGCTGATGGGCTTCCACTCCTTCCTGCAGTCGCAGGGCGTGGCGTTTGAGTCCGCCATGGCCAAGTCGTGGAACATGCGGCTGTTCAAGCACCTGCGCCGCGAGGCCGACAAGGCCAGCCGCCTGCTGGCCGAGGAGAAGGGCCCGTGCGAGGACGCGGCCGAGCGCGGCGTCATGGAACGGTTCAGCCACAAGCTGGCGATCGCCCCGACCGCCTCGATCTCGATCATCTGCGGCGGGACGAGCGCCGGTATCGAGCCGATCCCGGCCAACATCTACACCCACAAGACCCTGTCGGGCTCGTTCGCGGTCAAGAACCCTTATCTGGAGCAACTCCTGGAGGGCTACGGCAAGAACACGGATGCGACCTGGTCCTCGATCCTGGAGCACGAAGGGTCAGTCCAGCACCTGGATTTCCTGACCGACGACGAGAAGAGCGTGTTCAAGACCGCCTTCGAACTGGATCAGCGCTGGGTGGTCGAGCTGTCGGCGGACCGGTCGGCCGACATCTGCCAGGCCCAGTCGATCAACCTGTTCATCCCCGGCGACGTGAACAAGTGGGACCTGCACATGCTGCACTGGAAGGCGTGGGAGAGCGGGGTGAAGTCGCTCTACTACCTGCGCTCCAAGTCG
>JAIERG010000011.1 GCA_019747095.1 Caulobacteraceae bacterium
CACGGCCTGGCGCTTGGCCGGCTGGCCGACGAGCGTGTCACCCCCATCCTGGATGGCGACCACCGACGGGGTGGTGCGGTTGCCCTCGGCGTTCTCGATGACCTTGGGGTTCTTGCCGTCCATAACGGCGACGCACGAGTTGGTGGTGCCGAGGTCGATACCGATGATCTTGGCCATGAGCCTGTTTTCTCTCCGTCTGGCGGGCGATGCGGCGGCCTTATCGTAAAGCGCCGCGCGTGACCGCCCCCGTTTGGTTTGCGCCGACCCCGCGAGGGCGCGGCGTTCGGCAGGTTGGGTTCGATTATCCGGGAAACCCCACGAACGGCGGGGTCTTCCGGGCTGTGCGGCATATGGGAAAGTCGCGATGCGCCGCAAGGGCCAGGCATCGAATCAGGCGGAGTCAGATGCGGTCAGTGTCGCCAAGGCACCCTATGCGACAGGATGGCGCAATCCGAGGTCCGCGTGGCCGCCGTTGAAGTGCCGTCATGCCGTCGATCGCGAGCCGTTCTCTGAGCCTCCTGGTCGGGATGGCCCTGCTTGCGACAGCCGGGTGGGGACCCGCCGTCGCGAAGTCCACAGACAAGTCGCGGGAGGGCACCCTGTCCCTCACAGCAGCGAGCCAGTCCCGCGACGGCAACAACCGTGACGTCCGCATCCACAATCAGACAGGCGTCGGGATGGTCGAGCTGCAGGCCTCTTCGGGTTCGGGGTGGACCGGTGACCTGCTGGGCAGTCGGGGTCTGGCGGCAGGCCGAAGCGCGGTCGTGGCCATCGATGACGGGACTGGTGCCTGCCGATACGCGCTCCGCGCCCGCCTCGACACTGGCGAGACGGTGGAACGGGGCGGCGTGAACAGCTGTCAGATCGCGGACTACTACTTCACCCGTTAGGGTCGGCTCTCGCTCGCGACGCGGTCGCTCGCTACTTGAGCCGGATGACCCCTTTCCCCGACATGCCCGGCTTCCTCTACTGGCCCGGATACCTCGATGGGGCGGCGCAGGGCGCATTGCTGGAAGCGGTTCGCGGCGCGATCGGCAAGGCTCCTCTCTACCGGCCGGTCACGCCGGGAGGACAGGCATTCTCGGTGCGGATGACCAACCTCGGGTCGCTGGGCTGGGTGTCGGACCGGAAAGGCTACCGCTATCAGCCGACCCACCCCGAAACCGATCTGCGCTGGCCGCCCATCCCGTCGTCGCTTCTCGACTTGTGGGCAGAACTGACGGGGGCTTCGGCGCCCGACGCCTGTCTGGTCAACCACTATGATGCCGGGGCGCGGATGGGTCTGCACCAGGACCGGGACGAGGCCGACCTGACGATTCCGGTGCTATCGATATCCCTGGGCGATACCGCCGTGTTCCGGATCGGCCCAGCCAATGGGGGGCGGACCCGGACGCTGCGACTGACCTCGGGCGACGTTTGCGCCCTGACCGGCTCCGAGCGCCTGGCGCGGCATGGAATCGATCGAGTGCTGGGCGGGTCCTCCACGCTTGTCCCGGGCGGGGGGCGGATCAACCTGACGCTTCGTAGGGCCGCATGAGGTCGCGGCACCGTGATTCGACGATATGGACCTTCCGATCCAAGGTCCCGCGCTTCGAGACACAGGAGACCGCGCCATGACCATCCTGACCCGCCCCGAGGGCTCCGAGCCGGCGGACTTCAACCTGTCGCGACGGGGTCTGGCCGGGCTGGCGGTTGGATCGGTCTTCACGGGCTATGCGGTCGCGGCTCTGGCCCAGGACGCCCAACCGGTCGTCACGGACGAGGTCGGCCTCACCACCGGGATGACGACCTATCCTGCTCCGGACGGGTTCGACCTGCCCGCCTATGTCGCCAGGCCCGAGGGCGAGGGCCCCTTCCCGGTCGTGATCGTCGTCAGCGAGATCTTTGGCCTGCACGCCTACATCATGGACGTGGCCCGGCGTCTGGCGAAGGCCGGGTACGCGGCGGTGGCGCCGGCCTTCTTCGTCCGCGCAGAGGACCCGGCCCCGCTCGCAGACATGCAGCGCATCCGCGCCATCGTGGAGCAGGCGGGATATGAACAGGTCATGGGCGACATCGGCGCGACCCTGGGGTGGGTCTCGCGCCAGCTCTGGGCCGACGGCGAAAAGGTCGGCATCACCGGCTTCTGCTGGGGCGGCAAGGTGGTCTGGCAGGCGGCAGCGCGTTTTCCGTCGATCGATGCCGGTGTCGCCTGGTACGGGCGCCTCGCCCCGTCCAGCAGCGCGACCCCGGAACAGATCGCGGCGGGCGCGCCATGGCCGGTCGATCTGGCCGACGATCTGACCGGGGTGGTCATCGGCAACTATGGGTCGGCCGATCAGGGCATTCCCAATGAAACGGTCGCCTCCATGCAGGCGGCGCTCCAATCGGCCGGGGCGACCGAGAGCGGCATCAAGCTCTACGACGGCGCGCCCCACGGCTTTCACGCCGATTACCGGCCCAGTTACCGACCTGCCGAGGCCGCCGACGGCTGGGACCGGCTGATCGCCCTGTTCGACGCGAAACTGAAGACCTAGGCCTTGCCGTCGAAGGCTGACCCGTTGGTGTCGGACGCCGCACCATAGGGGTTCTGACCCTGCGGACCCGAACCCTTGGCGGCGACCACGACCATCGCCGGCCGCACGGTTCGGCCGAACAGCTCATAACCCGCCTGCATGGTCTGGATCACAGTGCCGCCTGGGGCCTCGGTCGACGGCTGTTCGATCATGGCCTGGTGCAGGTGGGGGTCGAAGGCGTCACCCAGGCCCGGTGCCACGCGCTTCAGTCCATTGCTCTCGAAGGCCTGGAGCAAGGACTTCTGGGTCAGCTCCAGCCCGGTGATCAGGCCCGCCGCCTGGCTGTCGGCGTCCTTGGGCGCGGCCTGAAGCGCGCGCTCCAGATTGTCGGCGACACCCAGCAGATCCTTGGCGAAGCGCTGGATGGCATAGGCGCGGGCGTCGTTCATCTGGGTCTCGGCGCGCCGGCGGGTGTTGTCGGCGTCCGCCGCCGCTCGCATGGCGCGGTCCTTCCACTGGTCGCGCTCGGCGATCAGCGCGTCCACCGTCGACAGGTCGTCCCCGCCCTGTCCGTCCAGGGCCGCCTCGGCGTGGGCCAGGGCCTCGTCGAGCGCCGAGGGCTCGGTCGCGTCGGGATTGTGCGTATCGGTCACGTCTCTTGTCCGTCCAGGATGCGCCCCAGCACCCGGGCGGTATAGTCCACCAACGGGATGATGCGGGCATAGTTCAGTCGCGCGGGTCCGATCACGCCGATGGCGCCCAGAACCCGCTGGCGGCCCGTCATATAGGGCGCCGCGACGACAGCGGAACCCGAAAGCGAAAACAGCCGCGTCTCCGCCCCGATGAAGATGCGCACGCCCTGGGCCGTCGTGACGCCATCCAGCAGGCCGATCAGCTGCTCTTTCTGCTCCAGATCGTCGAACAGGACCCGCACGCGTTCCAGATCCTCGACCGCGCCGGGATCGGCCAGCAGGTTGGCGCGGCCGCGCACGATCAGGGACCGGTCGCGATCCCCGCCGCCGGACCAGGCCGCCAGTCCCTCCTCGACCAGCCGGGCGGCGGCGGCGTCCAGTTCCTTGCGGGCGGCGTCCAGTTCGCCGCGCATCTCCTGACGCGCCTCGGACAGGGGGCGGCCCTTGAGGCGAGCGTTGAGGAAGTTCGACGCCTCTTGCAGCGTCGAAGGCGTGACCCCGGCCGCCAGGGTCATCAGCCGGTTCTCGACCGTGCCGTCGTCGGCGACCAGCACCGCCAACGCCTGGCCCGAGCCGAGCGCCACGAACTCCACATGCTTCACGCCGGCGTCCCGCACCGGGCTGGCGACGATGCCGGCGCCACCCGCCAGCCCGCTCAAAAGAGCCGAGGCCTCATTCAACGCCTCGTCGAAACCGCGTCCCCGCCCGGCCAGACGCGCATCGATCTCGCGCCGCTCGTCCGCTCCGATGTCGCCGATCTCCAGCAGGCCGTCGACGAACAGGCGCAGGCCAGCGTGCGTCGGGATACGTCCTGCGGAGGTGTGGGGTGCCGCCAGCAGGCCCGCGAGAGTGAGGTCCTGCATGGTGTTCCGGATCGAGGCAGGCGACAGGGCCACTCCACCGCGAGATACGGTCCGCGAGCCGACCGGCTCACCGGTCTCCAGATAGGTCTCAACGATGCTGCGGAAAATGTCGCGCGCCCGCTGATCGAGCCCCGGCAAGCCAGGCGACGGATGCAGGAAGCTCATCTGCGCGCCTCCCAGTCGGCGCGAGTCAGGCGGTGCACGAGGCAGTCGTCCTCGTCGAACATGCGACGGCCTTCGGAGACGAAACCCAGTCTCTGATAGAAGCGGATCGCAGCGGTGTTGGACGCCAGCGGATCGATGACGATGGCCTGAACTTCGGGCTCGGCAAAGCAGCGGTCGATCATCTGGGTCATCATGGATGTGCCGACGCCACGCCCCAGCCACTCAGGGGGCCCGATCCAGATGTCGATGGCCCGAAGGTTCGGCTCGATCTCGCCCCAGTAGTGGCTCGGCTCGGTATGGGGATCGCACACGGCCATGACACCGACGGGTTGGCCCTCGACCTCGGCCATGACGTAGGTCAGCTCATAGGCGGACTCGGACAGCTCATCGACCCAGTCGGGACCATCGAAGGCCACTTCGGCGAGGGGGTCGTCGCTTGAGCAGGCGATGACGTGCGGCTCCAGATCCCAGGCGGCCAGAATTGCCGCATCGGCCGAAGTCGCGGGTCGCAGGGTCACCCTGGGCGGGCTCGCCTGACGTTCGGGGGCATACAGGCTCATGGTTTCAGGATAAGCAGCGCGGCCCGTTCCGCAACGCCCCTGAGATCCGATCATGCGCCCCTCCGACCGCACCCCCGACCAGCTCCGCGCCGTGACACTGGAGACTGGCGTGAACCGCTATGCCGAAGGGTCCTGTCTGGTCACGTTCGGGCACACGAAAGTGCTGGTCACGGCCTCGGTCGAGGAAAATGTTCCTGGCTGGATGCGCGGCAAGGGCGCGGGCTGGGTCACAGCAGAGTATGGCATGCTGCCCCGCGCGACCCACACGCGCGGCCGGCGCGAAGCCGCCGCCGGCAAGCAGTCGGGCAGGACGCAGGAAATTCAACGGTTGATCGGTCGCTCGCTCCGGGCCGTGATCGACCTCAAGGCGCTGGGTGAACGTCAGGTTCTTGTGGACTGCGATGTCATCCAGGCCGATGGCGGCACGCGGACCGCCTCCATCACGGGTGCCTGGGTCGCGGTGGCCTCCGCGCTGGGCTATCTGCGCCACGAGGGTGTCCTGACGGGCGATCCGGTGCTGGATCAGGTCGCGGCCATTTCTTGCGGTGTGTTCAACGACACCCCGGTACTCGACCTCGACTACGAGGAGGACAGCCAGGCCGAGGCCGACGGAAACTTCGTCCTGACCGGTGCCGGGACAATCGTCGAGATCCAGGCCACCGGTGAGAAGCGCGGCTTCTCCCGCCCCGAGTTCGACCGGCTGTTCCAGCTGGCAGAGCTCGGCTGCGGCCATCTGTTCGCGCTGCAACGTCAGGCCGTCGAGACCGCGCTCGCCCAACGGGCGTAGGTGGCTAGGCAGACCGGGCGACGCGAGGCATCCTCCAGCATCGTTCGATCAGGAAGGCTTGCCATGCGTCGTCACCGCTCCGCCCGAACCCTTTTTCCCCTCGCGGCCATCGCGGCGGCAAGCCTTTCGCTCGCAGCCTGCGGCACCGAGCCTGCCGAGGCGCCAGACGAGGACGAGGCGGCCGAAGAGGCCGAGGCTGTCGCCGCGCCGCCCGCGATGATGCCGGATGATGCGCCGCCACAAGAAGAAGCGCCCGACGAGGATGGGGAGGGGTAACCTTCCTCCCTCCCCGTGAAGGGCAGGGAGGGAGAAAAAAGGCCCCGCTGTCGCCAGCGGGGCCTTTTCTTCATTCAAACGCTGATGCGGGACCTCAGTCCCGGCGACGCCGACCGCGATCGCCACCGCGACCGCCGCCTTCACCGTCGCGCTTGGGACGGCCACCGGTATCTTCCGACAGGGGGGGCTCGCCACGTTCGGCGCGTTCGGCGTTGATCTTGTCCGTCAGGTCCTCGCCGGTCGTCTGATCGACGACTTTCATCGACAGCTTGGTCTTGCCACGATCGTCGAAGCCCAGGAACTTGACCTTGACCTCCTGCCCTTCCGAGACGACGTCGGCGGGATTGGCCACTCGCTCCAGAGCCATCTGCGAGACGTGCACGAGGCCGTCCTTGGCACCGAAGAAGTTCACGAAGGCGCCGAAGTCCACGACCTTCACGACCTTGCCGGTATAGATCATGCCGGGCTCGGGCTCGGAGACGATCGAGTTGATCCAGTTCTTGGCGGCGTCGATCTTCTCCTGCTCGGAGGCGGCGATCTTCACCGAGCCGTCGTCTTCGATGTTGATCTTGGCGCCCGTCTTTTCGACGATCTCGCGGATCACCTTGCCGCCAGTGCCAATCACTTCGCGGATCTTGTCGACCGGGACCTTGATGGTCTCGATCTTGGGCGCGAACTCGCCCAGCTCGGTGCGGGCGCCGTCGATGGCCTTGTCCATCTCGTCGAGGATGTGAAGGCGGCCGGCCGACGCCTGGGCGATGGCCTTCTTCATGATCTCCTCGGTGATGCCGGCGACCTTGATGTCCATCTGCAGCGAGGTGATGCCGTCACGGGTGCCGGCGACCTTGAAGTCCATGTCGCCGAGGTGATCCTCGTCGCCCAGGATGTCCGACAGGATGGCGAACTCGCCCGACGGCTCCAGGATCAGGCCCATGGCGATGCCCGAGACGGGCTTCTTCAGAGGCACGCCCGCGTCCATCAGGGCCAGCGACGATCCACAGACCGTGGCCATGGAGGAGGAGCCGTTCGACTCGGTGATCTCCGACACCAGGCGGATGGTGTAGGGGAACTCGTCGTGGCTGGGCAGCATGGGACGGATCGCCCGCCAGGCCAGCTTGCCATGACCGATTTCCCGACGGCCCGCGCCGCCCATCCGACCGGTCTCGCCGACCGAATAGGGAGGGAAGTTGTAATGCAGGAGGAACTTCTCCTTGTACGTCCCGGTCAGGGCGTCGATGTACTGCTCGTCGTCGCCGGTGCCGAGCGTGGCAACAACGATGGCCTGGGTTTCACCGCGGGTGAACAGGGCCGAGCCATGGGTCCGCGGGAAGACGCCGACTTCCGAGACGATCGGACGGACCTTGTCCAGCGCGCGGCCGTCAACACGGTGGCCGTTCTCGATGATGTCGCGACGCAGGACCTCGGCCTCGCACTCCTTGAAGGCCGCGCCGAACTTGGCCGGCTCTACGCCGTCCGGGTTCTCGTCGGTCTTCACCAGGGCTTCGGCGGCCTTCTTCTTGGCGGCGCCGACGGCGTTGTGGCGCTCATGCTTGGTGACGTGGGTGTAGGCGGCCTTGATGTCCTCGCCGACCAGCTTCTTGATCGAGGCGACGACGTCGGAGTGGTCCTCGGCCTGGAAGTCGAAGGGCTCCTTGGCGGCGTGCTCGGCCAGTTCGATGATGGCCTCGATCACCGGCTGCATGCCGCGATGGGCGAACATCAGGGCGTCCAGGAAGGTGTCTTCCGACAGTTCCTTGGCCTCGGACTCCACCATCATCAGGGCGTCGGCGGTGCCGGCGACCACGAGGTCCAGAGCCGAGCTCTCCATCTGGTCGAGGGTCGGGTTCAAGACCAGCTCGCCGTCGATGTAGCCGACGCGGGCGCCCGCGATCGGGCCCATGAAGGGCACGCCCGAGATCGTCAGGGCGGCCGACGTCGCGACCATGGCCAGGACGTCGGGGTCGTTCTCGAGATCGTGCTGCAGCACGGTGACGACGACCTGGGTCTCGTTCTTGAAGCCCTTGACGAACAGGGGGCGGATCGGACGGTCGATCAGGCGGCTGACCAGGGTTTCCTTCTCGGTCGGACGGCCCTCACGCTTGAAGTAGCCGCCGGGGATCTTGCCCGCGGCGAAGGTCTTTTCCTGGTAGTTCACGGTCAGGGGGAAGAAATCCATGCCGGGCTTGGGCGCGCGGCCATAGACGACGGTGGCGAGCACCACGGTCTCGCCGTAGGTGGCCAGGACCGCGCCGTCGGCCTGGCGGGCGATGCGGCCCGTTTCCAGCGTCAGGGGCCGGCCGGCCCAGTCGATCGTCTTGCGGGTGATGTCGAACATAGTCGTTTCGTCTTTCGTGCCCCGCGCGGCGGATTCCGGGCGGGCGTCCCGTCAGGGGGTGGAGCGTCGGGCCTTTCTCGTCCTTCGATCCATGGACCGGCCGCCCCATGGCGATCGGTCCGGGTGTGATGAGGACCGCTATGGAGCCCTCGCGTCAGTAGTCTGGACCCGACCCTGCGCCCTCGGGCATCGGATCGGGTCGTTGCGCCGAACATCCGGCGGCGCACCGGTCTTCATATGCGGAAAGAGGCGCGGGCGTGAACCCGCGCCTCGTGATCTGTTCCGCGTGTCCCGCGCTTAGCGGCGCAGGCCCAGCTTGGCGACGAGAGCGCCGTAGCGATCCTTGTCGGTCTTGGCCAGGTGGTCGAGAAGGCGACGACGCTGCGAGACCAGCTTGAGCAGGCCCCGGCGGCTGTGGTTGTCCTTCTTGTGGGTCTTGAAGTGCTCGGTCAGGTTGGCGATGCGTTCCGACAGGATCGCGACCTGGACCTCGGCCGAGCCGGTGTCGCCCGACGAGCGGGCGTTGTCCGCAATGACTTCGGCCTTGCGTTCAGCAGTGATCGACATCCGTAGCTTCCTTTCTGTGCCCTAACGCTCGGCCTGCGAGGCCTCGCTGCTTGAGGGCGGGAAGTGTCCGTTCCGGCCCCGAAGGGATGGGTCAGGACAGGTTGAAAACGCGGTCGGGTTCGAGCCGACCGGCCCGCAACTGACAGAGGGCGACCAGCGTCTGGCCCTGAAAGGTGGAAACAATCCGGGACCCGCCAGCGAGGCGGCCCTTAAGGGTTTCGACCTGTCGGGGGAGCAGAACGATCGGCCGTCCCTGCCGAAGCGAGAAGGCGTCCTGGTCCGTCACGGCCAGCTCCGGGATGTCGTCCAGGGCGGTCGAGACGGGCAGCAAGCCCTCAAAGGCGGCGTCCCTATGCACCAGATCGGTCAGGAAATCCAGCGACACGGCGTTTTCGGTCGAGAACGGCCCCACCCGCTCGCGCCGCAGCGCCGAAACATGCCCCTCGGCGCCCAGCGCCAGCGCCAGGTCGCGGGCGAGCGACCGGACATAGACGCCCTTGCCGGTGCGGATGGTGATCTCGACATGGTCCGGGTCGGGCGCGTCGGTGACGGCGGCCTCATGGATGACCACACGGCGGCTCTCCAGCTCGAACTCGGCGCCGTCGCGGGCGAGGTCGTAGGCGCGCTGGCCATCGACCTTGATGGCCGAGAAGCGCGGCGGGGTCTGGTCGATCTCGCCGACGAAGGCCGGGAGCGCAGCCTTGATCGCCTCGACCGATGGCCGGGCGTCGGAGCGGGCGACGATCTCGCCCTCGCGGTCCACGCTGTCGGTCGAGACGCCCCAGTTGATCGTGAAGCGGTAGACCTTCTGGGCGTCCATCAGGAACGGCACGGTCTTGGTCGCTTCGCCGAGCGCGATCGGCAGGATGCCGGTGGCGAGCGGATCGAGCGTGCCCGCGTGCCCCGCCTTCTGGGCGTCGAACAGGCGACGGACTTTCGTCACGGCCTCGGTCGAGCCCATCTCCAGCGGCTTGTCCAGGCAGACCCAGCCGTGGACAGGATTGCCCTTCTTCCTGCGGCCCATCAGGCGTCGTCGTCTTCGTCGCGGCGTTCCAGATCGGCCCGGACACGCGGATCGTCGAACAGCCGGTCGATGCGGCTGGCGGCGTCGAAGCTCTCGTCGTGGCGGAAGCGCAGGTCGGGCGTGAACTTCATGTCGATGTGACGACCCAGCTGGCCGCGCAGGAACTTCGCGTGGGTGTTCAGCGCCTTGATGATCTCTGCCTCATGGCCCGCTGTCTCGGCCGCGTCGACGCCCGCGCCCAACGGCTCCACGAAACAGGTGGCGTGCTTCAGGTCGGGGCTGAGGCGGACTTCTGTCACGGTGATCGAAACGCCCCGCAGCGCCTCGTCGTGGATTTCCTCTTCCCGCAGCACGTCGACCAGGGCGTGGCGGATCAGCTCGCCGGCACGAAGCTGGCGCTGGGAGGGTCCAGCGGGGCCGGAGGCGTTTCGCGTATGTTGCTTGCCCATTTCGGGTCTCCGTGTTCCGCCCGCCGGGGTTCGGACCCGACTCGAAAAGCGAAAGGCGGGCGGTCTAGGCCCCTTGGCCGGCCCTGTCCACCGTGGCGACGACCTCGCCAGCCGTGACGGCGCGCACAGGCCGTATGTCGAAGCCGGCGGCGTTCAGCACCCGCGCCGTCCAGCTGTTGCACAGGTAGCCGATCCAGAAATGCTCGTGGCTGGCGAAGAAGTGAGCGCCCGCTCCGGGCCGGGCCGTCGAGAGCCGGGCGCGGCCGTCCTCCAGTGCGAGGGAGTCCTCGACCCGGCGCGTCATGGCTTCAAAGTTGGCATGGGACAGGCGGACCGTTCGCACATTCCCCGCCGCCAGCCCCCGCCGGGGATCGCCCGCATGCGGGTCGAGCATCACCACCGACGGATTGCCCGGCCGGAAGAAGGCGCGCGCGCCATCCAGAAGGCGACCCTCCATCGGTGAGGTATCAACGAAGAACCTGGCGTCGCCCCAGCCGATCAGGATCCAGTCGCCCGCGCCCACCGACCGCGACGCCTCGGCGAGTGGACCCCCTCTTGCTTCCAGGGCCGCGCGAGGCACGGCCAGATCGGTATGGAAGCCGTTGTTCAGGATGTGGACCACGACCGGCGTCCCTGCGCCCGGCGCGACCTCGGCCCCCGGCCGCGTCCAGGTCCAGAGCCCCGCGACCAGACCCAGAAGGCTCGCGATGAACAGACCCGGGAGGCCGCGCATCAGGGGGTCTCGCCGACCGGAGCGCGGGACGGCACGCTCCATTCACCGCGATAGGTGTAGGACAGGGTCACGCAGTGGCGGAAGGCGCCGTCGGGCCAGCGCCCCGCGCCGTGCATGGTTATCGGCCGGC
>JAIERG010000198.1 GCA_019747095.1 Caulobacteraceae bacterium
TCGCAGTATCTGCGCGATGCGCGCATCACCATGATCTACGAGGGGGCCAACGGCATTCAGGCGCTGGATCTGGTCGGCCGCAAGCTGCCCGCCAACGGCGGCCGCGCCATCATGACCTGGTTCGGCGACATCGACGCCTTCGTGGCGGAGCACGGCGGTGCGGGAGAGAGCGTCAAGCCTTTCGTCGACGGCCTGGCGGAGGCCAAGAAGGCGCTGCAGGACGGAACCTTCTGGCTTATGCAGAATGGCATGCAGAACCCGGACAACGCCGGTGCTGCGTCCACGGACTATCTGCATATCTTTGGCCTGACGGCGCTCGCCTATGTCTGGGCCCAGATGGCGGTCGCGGCCCAGAAGGCGATCGATGGGGGTTCGACCGACCCCTACTACGCCACCAAGCTCCAGACCGGCCGCTACTTCGTCGAGCGCATCCTGCCCGACGCCGGGGCCCACCTGAAGAAGCTGAAGACCGGCGCGGACGTGCTCATGGCCATGCCGGCGGAGGCGTTCTGAAACCCATGACCCTCTCCCACGGGGAGAGGGCTTGGGCGCACGGCGGCGAAGCCGTCGTCCTCGCGCGAAAGGGTGAGGGGCGGCTATCGCCGACTGACCCACCCGACCCTCATCCGGCCCTGCGGGCCACCTTCTCCCATTGGGAGAAGGAAAGGAGATTGCCATGAACCCCCTGTCCGTCCCCGAACCTGGCTTCATGCAGGACGAAGAGATCGTCCTCTTCTCCGATTCCGTCGCCAAATGGATCGACGAGCACGCCCCGCCCGAGGCCGTCCAGTCGTGGATCGCCAACTCCACCGTCCCGCGCGAGCTGTGGAACAAGGCCGGCGAAGCGGGGCTGCTGGGCCTGTCCATGCCCGAGGAAGAGGGGGGCATGGGCGGCGACTATCGCCATGAGGTCGTGCTGATGCGCCAGCTAGGCTGGAAGGGCGCGGACCATTTCGGCATCTCTCTGCACAACGCCATCGTCGCCCCCTATATCTGGCACTATGGCACGCCGGAGCAAAAGGAGCGCTGGCTGCCGCGCCTGCTGACCGGCGAACTGGTCGGCGCCATCGCCATGACCGAGCCCGGCGCGGGCAGTGATCTGCAAGGCATCAAGACCACCGCCATCAAGTCCGGCAACGGTTATGTGGTGAATGGCTCCAAGACCTTCATCACCAACGGCCAGCTGGCGAACTTCATCATCGTGGTGGCCAAGACCGACCCGGCTGAGGGCGCCAAGGGCACCAGCCTGATCGTGGTCGAAACCGACGGTGCCGAAGGCTTTGAGCGCGGCCGCAACCTCCACAAGATCGGCATGGAGGGCAACGACACCTCCGAGCTGTTCTTCAACGACGTCAAGGTGCCGGGCGAGAACATCATCGGCGGCGCCGAGGGCCTGGGCTTCATCCAGCTGATGCAGCAGCTGCCGCAGGAGCGGCTGAACATCGCCGTCCAGGGCGTGGCGGCGGCCGAGCGTGGCCTTCACGAGACGCTGGAGTACGTGAAGGGCCGGAAGGCCTTCGGGAAGCGCATCCTCGACTTCCAGAACACCCAGTTCAAGCTGGCCGAGGTCAAGACCAAGCTGACGGTGGCGCGCGTCTTCGTCGACCACTGCATCAGCCTGCACCTGAAGGGTCAGCTGGACGCCGTGACCGCCTCCATGGCCAAATACTGGGTCACCGACATCCAGGGCGAGACCATCGACGAGATGCTCCAGCTGCACGGCGGCTACGGCTACATGAACGAGTACCCGATCGCCCAGCTGTACAAGGACGCCCGCGTCCAGCGCATCTATGGCGGCACCAACGAGATCATGAAGCTGCTGATCGCGCGGTCGCTGTAGGCTAAGGGGCGGCCATGATCCGCCTCCACGTCCCCCAGCCCCTGTCTGCCGGCGCGGCGATTGCGCCGACTCTGGATCAGTCGCGCTACCTGACCCAGGTGATGCGGCTGAAGGCGGGCGATCCTCTGCTCGTCTTCAACGGTGTCGACGGGGAATGGCGCTGCGTCGTCGCCGAGGTGCTGAAGAAAGGCGTGATCCTGCGCGCCGAGGAACAGGTTCGGCCCCAGACCTATGGCCCGGACCTCGAACTGATCGTCGCCTTGGTGAAGAAGGCGCGGGTCGAGACCATCGTGGAGAAGGCCGCCGAGCTGGGGGCGAAGCGGGTCCGGCTGGCGATCACCCATCGGACGAACGCCGACCGCATTCGGCTGGATCGCCTGGACGCCATCGCCGAGGAAGCCGCCGAGCAGACCGGGCGGCTGGATGTGCCCGTCGTCGACGAGCCGCTGAAGCTCGAGGCTCTTCTGGACACGTGGGAGGCCGACCGTCGGCTGATGTTCTGCGATGAGACTGGAGGGGCACCCGTCGCTTCAGCCGTCAAGGAGCCCGGCGCCTGGGCCATCCTGATCGGGCCTGAAGGCGGCTTCTCTCCGGAGGAACGCGGGCGGCTGAGGAGCCTCTCCTTCACCACCGCTGTGTCCCTGGGCCCGCGCATCCTGCGGGCCGACACCGCTGCCATCGCCGCCATGACCTTGTGGCAGGCCACTGTTGGAGACTGGGACCGCTAGCGGCGGCTGTAGCGGGTCGCCGACAGACCCGCCGACACCGCACAGGACTTGGTGTCGATCCAACCGGCCCGACGCATCGCCGAACGGATCGCGGCATCACCGAAGGCGACGTCCCGCCCCTTGTCGTTGACGATCCAGACCGGCGACGGCGAAGACGCGATGACGGCGTCGATATCCCCGGCCGCCACGACCCGCGCGACCCCGAGGGTCGCCGCGTCGGAGACCATGTCCACGGTTCCGGAAAGGGCCCCCCTGATCTCCGGGATGTCCAGGTCTCCGAATCTCCAGACCATGAGCCCTGGCTTCAGGCCCATCTTTTCGGCCAGCGTCGGCAAAGGGGCCTCAAGATTGGACTTCCACTTCAACGCCTCGCCGGGCCCGAGCGAAAGCCGGAAGGGACCCTGATCTCCCTGTCCGGTGAGATCCCCTCCCTGAACCGCCAGGGCCCGAATGGCATCGCGCCGGATGGTCAGCCCGATGGGGCGGCGAATGACGATCCCTTCGGGCTCCAGAAGCGCCTTGGCCGTGGCGGACCGACCGGCGTACGACACCTCCACAAAGGCTTCGCGTCCCACGGGACCCTCCTCTTGAGACCGGCCGCAATCTCGCCCATCTAGCCGCCACGGGCCAGTCGCCCGACCTGGGGCACGCATGACCGATCCGATCACCTTTGACGAACTTGTCGGCGCGCTCTCGAAAGGGATCAAGCCCAGGGACCGGTGGCGTGTGGGCGCTGAGCACGAGAAGTTCGGCTTCGACAAGTCGACCTTGCGTCGTCCGACCTATGAGGGGCCGAACGGCATCCAGGCCATGCTGGAGGGCCTGCAGCGGTTTGGCTGGGCTCCCGTCGAGGAAGGCGGTCACGTTATCGCCCTGGAGCGCAAGAACGCCGAAGGCTTCATGGCCTCGATCAGCCTTGAACCCGGCGGACAGTTCGAACTGTCCGGCGCGCCGCTTCTGACCATTCACGACATCTGTTCCGAGACCGGCCAGCACCTGATGGAAGTCAAGCAGGTCGCCGACCTCCTGAACCTCGGCTTCCTGGGCACCGGCTTCGACCCGATGTGGACCCGTGCCGACGTGCCCGTCATGCCCAAGGGCCGTTACGACATCATGCGGGCCTATATGCCCAAGGTCGGAAACCTCGGCCTCGACATGATGCTGCGCACCTGCACCATCCAGGCCAACCTCGACTTCGACAGCGAGGCCGACATGGTGCTGAAGTTCCGCACCTCCCTGGCGCTGCAGCCCATCGCCACGGCGCTTTTCGCCTGCTCTCCGTTCACCGAGGGCCGGCCCAACGGCTTCCTGTCGGCTCGCGCCAACGTCTGGACCGACACCGATCCGGACCGAACCGGCATGCTGGGTTTCGTCTTCGAGGACGGCTTCGGCTTCGAGACCTACGTCAACTACGCGCTCGACACGCCGATGTACTTCGTCAAGCGCGAAGGCCGCTACATTGACGCATCGGGCCAGTCGTTCCGCGATTTCCTGGAGGGTCGCCTTCCCGCACTTCCGGGAGAAAGGCCGACGGCAAAGGACTGGGCCGATCACCTGACCACTCTCTTCCCCGAAGTCCGGCTGAAGCAGTATCTGGAGATGCGCGGTGCCGACGGTGGACCCTGGAGCCGCATCTGCGCCCTGCCCGCCCTGTGGGTCGGCATCTTCTATGACTCGCCATCGCTCCACGCGGCCTGGGACCTCTGCAAGGACTGGGACATCGCCGATCACGAGCGCCTGCGCCGCGACGTGACGAAGCTGGGCCTGCGCGCCGAGGTCGCGGGGCGCTCCGTCCGCGACGTCGCTGTCGACATGGTCGCCATCGCCAAGCAGGGGCTGAAGAACCGGGCGCGATTCTCGGGCGGCATGGTCGACGAGCGGGGCTATCTGGCCGAGCTGGAAGATATCGCCGACTCGGGCGTCACCCCGGCCGAGCGGCTGCTGGATCTCTATCACGGCGAATGGCAGGGCGATGTGACCCGGATCTACCGCGACTTCGCCTACTGACCGGAGACGGCCCGGGACGTGATTTCGACGCCCCTTTGCCCTATGTGGGCGCCGTGAGCGCGCCTGTTGACCCCCTGAAGGCCCATCGCCGCCTGTCCGTCGCCCCGATGATGGACTGGACGGACCGGCATTGCCGTGCCTTCCACCGCACCCTGACGACACAGGCACTGCTCTATACCGAGATGGTCACCGCGCCTGCGGTGATCCACGGCGATCCGGATCGGCTGCTGGGCTTTGATCCGGTGGAGCATCCGGTGGCGCTGCAGATCGGCGGGTCCGAGCCGGAGCAACTCGCCAAGGCGGCCCGCATCGGCACCGACCTCGGCTACGACGAGATCAACCTGAACGTCGGCTGCCCGTCTGACCGGGTCCAGTCCGGCCGCTTCGGCGCCTGCCTTATGCGCGAGCCAGAGCTGGTGGCCGAGTGCATGGCGGCGATCCGCGAGGCGGTATCCGTCCCGGCCACCGTCAAATGCCGGATCGGTGTGGACGACCAGGACCCGGAACAGAGCCTGTTCGCCCTGGTCGACGCCTGCGCAGCCGTAGGCGTCGAGGTCTTCGTGGTTCATGCACGCAAGGCCTGGCTGAAGGGCCTGTCGCCGAAGGAGAACCGGGACGTTCCGCCGCTGGACTATCCGCTGGTGCGTCGGCTGAAGGCCGAGCGGCCGCATCTGTCGATCTCGATCAATGGCGGCATCGGCACGCTCGACGAAGCCGCGGCGCACCTCTCGGACGCCGACGGGGTGGCTCTGGACGGCGTCATGATGGGCCGAGCGGCCTATCATGAGCCCGCCCTGCTGGGTCAGGTAGACCGGTGCCTGTTCGGCGCGTCGACGGCGGACGTGGACGCGTTCGAGGCCGTCGACCGCTATCGCACCTATCTCGCCGCGCGTCTGGAGGAGGGCGTGTCGCTCTCGGCCATGACCCGGCACATGCTGGGTCTGATGCATGGGCGGCCGGGTGCCCGGGCCTTCCGTCGCATCCTGACGGTCGAGGCCATTCGTCCGGGCGCGGGGCTGGAGGTCGTCGACCGGGCACTGGACGCCGTCCGCGAAGCCGAGGCCCGCCGCGAACAGATGGACCACGCCGCCTGACGTCAAGGCTCCGTTAAGCACGATGGGCGCTCTGTCTTCGCCCATGAAACATTCGCTCGCCCTCGCCGCCGTCCTTGTCGCCGTCGCCGGCACCGCAGAGGCACAAACCCGAGCCCGGTCGCCGATCACGGCAGCGTTGAACCTGGGCACGCCTGGTGCGGGGGTAGAGGCGCAGCTGGCGCTTGGGCCTGTCTTCGTCCTGCGAGGCGGGATCGACACCCTCGGCTACGACGTGGATCAGAGCTTCGATGGCGTGGACTATTCCGGGCGGTTTGATTTCGACACGGTCTCGGCCTTTGTCGACCTGCATCCGTTCCAGAACGCCTTCCTGATCTCTGGCGGGGTCTATATCGGCGACCGGAGCATAGGCTTGTCGGCACAGCCCGGTGTGCCGGTCGAGATCGGTGGCCAGATCGTCACCCCCGGTCAGGTCGGAACGCTGTCCGGCACGATCAAGCTGTCGGACGTGGCTCCTTTCGTCGGCGTCGGGTTTGACGACGCCTTCTATCGCGACAGCCGCTTTGGCTTTCGCGCCATCGCCGGCGTGGCCTGGAGCGAGGCCCCCGAGGTGGCGCTGAACTCCACAGGAGGAAGCCTTTCCAACGATCCGGCCTTCCGAGCGCGGCTGGAGCAGGAGGCGCGCGACATCTCCGCCGAAGCCGAAGACAAGGGCATCTTCCCCATTGTCCAGCTGGGCGCGACGGTGCGGTTCTGAACGGTCTCGACCCCACCCAGCTTCTGCTGCTGGCCGCGGCGGTTCTGGCGGCTGGCCTGGTCGGCGGGCTGATCGCGGGGCTGTTCGGTGTGGGTGGCGGCACAGTGCTGGTGCCGGCTCTGTTCTATGCCTTCTCCGTCCTGGGGCTGGGGGGTGATGCCAATCTGCACGTCGCCATTGGTACGTCACTCCTGACGATCGTTGCCACGTCATGGCGCTCGCTCGGCGCGCATCGCGCGCACGGGGCCGTCGACGAACGGGTCCTGCAGCGCTGGACACCCTGGGTCGCCTTCGGGGCCTTGATCGGGGCTGGCATCGCGGGCCTGACATCTATGGAAGGGCTGGCCGTGGTCTATGGCGTCTGCCTGATCGTCGTGGCCGCCCAGATGGGCCTGCTGCCCGAGACCGCGACCCTGGCCCAGGACCTGCCCGACGGCTGGAGGCGGCGCGGGATCGGCAGCCTGATCGGCGGGCTTTCGGCCATGATGGGGGTGGGGGGTGGCAGTTTTGGCGGGATGCTGATGACCCTGTGCGGGCGTCCGATCCATCAGGCGGTGGCCACGGCATCGGGCTTTGGCGTCGCGATCGGGCTCGCTGCGACGCTGGGCTTCGTTGTCTTCGGCTGGGGAGTGGACGGACGACCACCGCTCAGCCTCGGCTACGTCAACGTCCCCGCGGCGGTAGCCATGGGGCTGTTGACCACCTTGGTCGCGCCGTACGGGGCGAGGCTGGCGCACCGGCTGGACCGCAAGGTCCTGCGCCGGGCCTTCGCCGTCTATCTGCTGGCGACGGCGGTGTCGGTGATGTTCAAGGCGCTCTAGGGCCGGAGCGTGAGGCCGTGGGGTCTGGCCTCAAAGGCCGACAGGCGACCCAGGTAGCTCATGCCCAGAAGCGAGTGCGGCAGGCCTTCCTCTACGACCAGGGCTCGCACATTCTCGACCCGGGCTCCCGAGACCGAGACGTGCTCCAGTTCAATGGGTGCGGCCATCACGGGGCCCGATGCGGTCTCCACCGTCTGGGTGAAGTCGGCCGGTGTCAGGCGCAGGCCCAACCGCAGAGCATCCTCGCGAGTGAGAGCGACCACGCTGGCCCCCGTGTCGACCAGCATGCGGACGGCGCGGCCCTCGACGTCTGCCTGGGCCCAGTAGTGGCCGTCGGCGGAGCGTGCGATCTGGGCGGTGCCGCCAGATGCCGGAGCCGTCGCGACAGCCGGCATGACCACGGCGGCCTCGGCCTCGCGCGGCTCGCGATGGGTCAGCCACCAGGCGACGGACAGCGACGAGACGGTCGCCGTAGCCATGACGACGGCGGACTGAAGGTCGAAACGCACCAGGCACCCATCCATGCGACTGGACCGCTTCTGCGGCCTGTCCGTCCTTATGCCCTGTCGCGGTTGGGATGCGGTGAACCGATGTGGCTGACGAAAGGTTGACGACTCAATCGCCCCGAAGCCGAGGATCGATCCGTTCGCGACGGCTCGGAAGTTCCTTCATGATTTCCGCGCGTTGGTCGTCGCTCAGCGCGCTCCAACCACCAATCTCGCCCAGCGTCCGGTAACACCCGAGGCAAAGGCCCGACGCCCCGTCGACCACACAGACCTTGATGCAGGGTGTGGCGATGGCCTTCGGAAGAGCGTGTTCAATGGACGACATAAAGACGAAAATTACTCCGCAACCGGATCAAAAACTTGCTTTCGCGCGCTGTTTGGCAGAAGATGACGATGACGCGAAACGACGAGAGGGTGAGATCCCCCGACGCACGACGTGTCTCCTTCCCCCGTTCAGCGAAAGGAGACGCACACGATGAACGACAAGGACAAGAACCTCCAGCACGCCATGATGTCCTTTGCCCTGTGGGGCGGGCTCCTGGTCGGACAGCGGCAGTCGCGCGCCAGTGAGCGCGTGGTCAGCCACCCGTCCAACTTCGTTCCCGTCAAGGTCGACCGGAAGGGCTGACCGCCCGTCCGACTTCAGGCCGCTACCGGGCGGCCAGGCGAACGAGCTTGCCGTTATCCTCATCGGTGATGACCCACACCGCGCCATCGGCGGCGATGGCGATGTCGCGGACGCGCTCACCCAGATCGGTCAGAAGCCGCTCTTCGCCGACCACGCGACCGTTCTCGATCACCAGACGGGCGATGTGCTTGTCCCGCAGGGCGGCGACCAGCAGATTGCCCTGCCATTCCGGGAACATGGCCCCGTCGTAGAAGATCTGGCCACCCGGCGCGATCGACGGATCCCAGTAGTAGACGGGCTGTTCAGTGCCCTCGCGGGCCGTGACGCTGCCTTCGATAGGTGTCCCGCGGTACTCGATACCGTAGGTGACCTCGGGCCAGCCGTAGTTGCGTCCGCCCTGGACCAGATTGACCTCGTCGCCACCACGCGTGCCGTGCTCGACAGTCCAGGCCGCGCCCGTGCCGGGCTGGATCGCCACGCCCTGGGCGTTCCTGTGGCCCACCGACCAGATCTCCGGGAGCGCTCCCGCGCGGCCGACGAAGGGGTTGTCGGCGGGCACCGAGCCATCGGCGTTGATGCGAATGATCTTGCCCATATGGCTGTCCAGCTGCTGGGCCTGGGGCCGCATTGGGGCGTCGGAACGGTCCCCTAGCGTGATGAACAGGTGCCCGGCCGCATCGAACGCCAGCGACGACCCGAAGTGCTTGTCGCCGTCATAGACAGGAACCGCCCGGAAGATGACCTCGACGTTCGCCACCCGCGTGCCGTCAGCGGACAGGGAGCCCCGCGCAACCGACGTCGCGTTGCCGCCGTCACGGCGCTCGGCATAGCTCCAGTAGATCATCCGGTCCTGGGCGAAGGTCGGTCCGACCGCGACGTCCAGAAGACCGCCCTGACCGCGTGCATCGACAGCGGGCAGGCCCGCGATCGGCTGACCCACCTGACCGTCGGCGGTGACGATCCGTAGATTACCGCCCAGTTCCGACACCAGCCACCGACCGTCCGGCAACATCGCCAGACCCCAGGGCTGGACCAGGCCCGACGCCACGACGGTGTGACCCAGCGCCCGCGCGGTCGTGACCCCGGGTGCTCGGGTCTGGTTGGCGAAGGCCGGCTGCTGATCCGGCGCATTGGCAGGGCGCGTCTCGACGGGCGCGCCGGCCTGCTGCGGCCCGGCGGCGCTGGGTTCGCCATTGGCTCCGCAGGCTGCAGAAAGGGCGATCAGGGAGGTGGCGGCGGCAAGCAACATGGGGCGCATGGGGCGGTCTCCGGGGGGATCTGGTGTTCGGCTCTATGGCCGGAACGACGCCAAAGCGCCACCGTTCCGGCAGCAGCGCGCGCGCGACGGCCTGTCGCGCCCAAGTGACGGCTTGAACCCGCGGGGCGCGGACGATATAGGCACGCCTCTCGCGCGCCCGGCCAGTCGTTCGCCCGCCCGCGACGCCCTCAAAGGGGCTGGGTAGCTCAGATGGTTAGAGCGGTGGATTCATAACCCACAGGTCGGCGGTTCGATCCCGCCCCCAGCCACCAACGGTCCCCCAACATGCGAGCCGTCATCATGGCGGAGAAGGCGCGCGAGGTCGCCGCGCAGCGTGACGCGGTACGGTGATCGCGTCTCGTTGCTTTCCGGGTGGATCTCGATGGCCTGGATCAGGTCCCTGAGGTTTTCTATCAGGGCGCGGTCGCGGTCGGGCTCAAGGCCTTCCCTCCCCTCCTCCATGGCCGCCCGCGCCGCGCGGATCCGGCGGACATAGGTTTCGCCGGCGGCGGGGTGCAGGCGGGTGACCGCCGTCTGGGTTGCGGGATCGGCGTTGGCGGCCGCCAGCTGCTGCAGCAGCTGGTCTTTCTCGGCCTCGAGCGCCTTCAGGCGATCGCCAAGCGCTGCGATCGTGCCGTCGCCCGAGACGATGGCGTCGACGGCGCGCCCGATCGCCCGTTCCACCTCGGCCAGCCGTCGCTCGATCGGCCGGCGGGTTTCCCGCAGTTCGGCGAGGGCTCGATCATACTCCTGATGATAGGCCCGCACGTAGGCGGCGACCGCCTCGGGCGACAGGAGGCGATCGTGCAGCCCGTCCAGGACGCGGCGCTCGACGTCGCGGCGGTTGACGTGCCGGCGGTTCGTGCAAGCGGTCGGTCCCTTTTCGCGGTAGTTGGCACAGGCCAGCCGGTTGGCCCCCTGGGCCGTATAGCCGCCGCCGCAGACGCCGCAGCGGACAAGACCGCTGAGGAGAAACGGCCGCCGCGCCGGCCGCGCCCGCGTCGCGATATCGCCGGTCATGTTGGCCAGCTTCAGCGCCTGGGCGCGGTTCCACAGGTCCTGGTCGATGATCCGAAGATGGGGAACCGGAATCCGTCGGTGCTCGGATGGCGGCTTGCAGATGGTGATCCGGCGTCCGGTCGCCCGGTCCTTGCGCATCTCGACCCGGCCAAAGACCTTGGTGCCGGCGTAGAGCTCGGTATGCAGGACGCCGTTGGCGCGCTGGCGAGAGCCCTGGATGGTGGAGGCATGCCAGAGCCGGCCCGAGGGGCTGGGCACGCCCTCGGCGTTGAGCAGGGCCGCAATCTGGCGCGACGTCAGGCGGTCGTCCGCGTAGAGGCGGAATATCCGGCGGATCACCTCGGCCTGGTCTTCGACGATCTCGACCGCGCCCCCGGGATGGGACCGGTAGCCATAGAGGCGGGAGCCGGTGGCGAGGCCCTTCTCGGCGTTGGAGGCCATGCCGCGCCTGGTCTTCTGGGACAGGACCTGGACGTACTCGGCGGCCATGAAGCTCTTGAACGCCACCTGCATGCGCGAGACCCGCTCGGCCGCGATCGTCGAGAGGAAGACGCCGGCGGCCCCCAGCCGGTTATAGACGTTCCACTGGTGCTCCTCGTCGCGGGCGACCCGGTCCTCGTCCTCCACCAGCAGGACGTCGAACTCGC
>JAIERG010000137.1 GCA_019747095.1 Caulobacteraceae bacterium
AGGTCGATGACGGCGGCGATCCCGCGACCACGCGACAGGTCGCCAAGGCCGAGGCCAAAGCCCAGGCCATTCGTACGGTCGATGATCTGGCCGAGGCCTACTTCGCCGTCTGCGAGACGGGAGAGTACCGCCCCAGCCGCCGGCGCAAGCGCCCGCAGACGATCAAGGCCGAGCGCTATCTCTACAAGAAGTATCTCGCAGCGCTCGGCTCGATCAGGGTCGAGGCGCTCACCCGCGACGCGGTCCGTAAGCTGCTGCGCGATCTCCTGAACGCTGGTCGCGGCATCACCTCGAACCGAGTCCGGGGCCTCCTGCGGCAGATCTACGCCTGGGGCGTCCTCGAAGGCAGGATCGCCCGCAATCCAGCCGGCGAGCTCGTCGACCTGGCAGAGGAAATTCCCCGCACCCGCATCCTGACGGATGAGGAGACGCGGTCGCTGTGGAGGGCCCTGATCGATCCCACAGGCTTGCGGCGCCCCCTCCCCGGCGGCCGCGACGAACCCGTCATGGTCAGTCGGCCGGTCCGTATCGCCATTCAGCTCGCGATGCTGACGCTCCAGCGGCGGGGCGAGATCGCGGCGATGCGCATCCCTGAAATCGACTTCAATGCCGCGGTCTGGACGATCCCCGCGGAGAAGACCAAGGCCGGTCGGGTGACGGCCGTTCCGCTCTGCGCCACGGCGATCGGTCTGATCCGGGAAGCCATCGCGCTCCGATCCGAGCCCGCTCCCGGGGACGATCCATCGCCCTATGTCTTCGTGGGTCGCAGCAAGACAGTCCCCTATCTGTCGCCGGCCGCGATCAGCCATGCGATGCGAGATATCCGGGAGGGGATCGGGTCGCTCGACCTGACGACGCACGACCTGCGTCGCAGCGGCGCGACCCGGCTCGCGATCGCTGGCGTCAGTCCTTTCATCCTGTCGAAGCTTCTCAACCACGCCGGCGATCTCGGCGGCGGATCGCCGATCACCATGGCCGTCTATGTCCAGCACAACTACATGGCGGAGAAGCGCGCCGCGATCACCCAGCTGGAGACGCTCCTTCTCGCGGTCGTGGGCGCATCCGCCGACCGGGTATCAGATACCCCCGACTACGCCACGACGGCCCGCTCTGCGCTGCGTTTTTACAACCCATCCGCAGGCCCCATCGGTACAGAAATCGCGTCGGTGTTCTGAGGCCTTGGAGAAGGCGCGCGACTGGACGCCGTGTTTGGATCGCGGGACAAGAACGCGATGACGACAATTCACGGGTTGCCTAAAGTTCTCATCAATGCGGCCGGGGAGGCATGGCGCGCCATCAGCAGGCCTCGCGAGCTCCGTCAGACTCCCGTCGCACTCGTGAATCACGACACCGGATGGTCCGCCGCCTTCATGGCCGAAGCCGATCGGTTGAAGTCCGATAGCCAAGTCCAGTGCTTCTTTGATCACGTCGGAAGCACCGCAGTCGCAGATCTGCCGGCGAAGCCGATCATAGACATTCTCGTCACTCTAACGGACTGGCAAGCGGCGGACGCTGTCTCGCGATCCCTAAGGAACCAGGGCTACCGCGTTGAGGAGAAGATTGGAGGAGCTGACCCACGGCGGTTCCTTACCCGCACCGGCACGCCGGACAGCCCGGCTTTCAATCTTCATCTGGTGCCTACCGACTCCGAGTGGGGCGAGCGCATGGTGGCGTTTCGGGATGCGGTGGCGCACGACGAGGGCCTTGTTCAACAGTACGCGGCGCTGAAAACCGCTCTGGCCGAGAAACACGCGGAAGACCTGCCTGCTTACACGTCGGGCAAGGCGATGTTCGTCGAGGGCGTCCTGATCGAGATCGCCGACGCCTTCAGCAACTCCAGCCTCCTAACCCATCAGCGGGTCGAGCTGGATCGCGCCCAGCAGCTTCAGGTCGCTTCACTCTCTACTCAGTTCCTCGTCGCGGTCGTGGCCGCGGGCTCCGTATTCTTCAACGACGGCCCCACCCTGCTGACCTTTGCCTTCGTCGGGTTCACTCTTGCGCTCGCCTGGTTCGAGATCGGTCGACGCGGTGGGCGGCACCGGACCGCGGGCAATCAGGCGCGCCGCGCAGTCCTGTTGGCCAGCGGGCTCGGCCAGTCCGTTTCGCCGGCCCAAAGGCTCCGCATATTCGACGGGTTCGCGCTTTCGATCCGCGGCCGCCGCCTCGTGCGGGAGGAAGACTATTTCGCGAGCCGATGCCGCCCGGGCTTTCAACGCGCGGCGGAGCTCGTCGAGGAGTCGGCCTACTGGACGGGCGATCTCCAGAAGACGAGCGCGGGCGTCGTGGCCGCCATTCTCGTTGTTATCGGCTTGGTGCTCTGCGCCGCCGCGTGGCGCGGCGTCGTCGACCTGACCTCTGACGCCCAGATCAACGCGGCTCGGGTCATGATCGCGGCGCTGGTGTTCGTTCTGTCATCCGACGTTCTCGGCGCCCTACTCGGTCATCATCAGGCCGCCCACGCCATCGCTGAAATCTTCCGGCGCATCGAGACGACTGCGGCCCGGGGCTATCCGGAGGCCGACGTTCTCCTCCTGATGTCGGACTACAACGCCGCCGTCGAGAGCGCGCCTGTCGTCCCGCCGCTCGTCTATCGGTGGCGACGTCGGGACCTGTCGCGTCGCTGGCGGGCCTACCTGGCGGCGAAGCGGTCCTGACTTCCCGCCGTCACCCTCGGCTTCAGGCAATCGAAAGCTGTGGAAGGTCGGTGGGCCAGAGGCGTGTTATTGGGGTCGCAAACGCTGTCTATTGCGGTTCAGACCCTACGCGCCACTACATCTTGACGAAAGTTTCGACACGTGAGACGAATCGGCTCAGAGTGAAAACGGGTTAACGATCCCTTTCCCTGCGACCCGACTCAACATATCGAGTCTGTCCGGGTTGGGTTTCGGCTGTGCCAATTCCGTTGAATTCGATCGATCCGCCGACGCCGTGTTCGGGCGCGGCTCGCGTATCAGACGAAGGAGCGTGCCTGACGATGTCAGCATGAACATGGTGGGGAGAGGACGACCGTCCCGACTTGCAGGTCTTCAAAAGAAGGCCGCCCTCTCTCCGGTTACCGACTCATTCGGGTCGGCGGCGCGATCTTATGCATCGCGTTCGCGAGCACACAACCGTCGCCGCGACTGAGCGCCCTCTCGGATTCATCTCCCCTTGAATCGAAAGGACTCTCGTATGAGTTCCGGCATTGCCTATCGCTGCACCCTCCCCGATCCCGCCTTCGAGTCCGCCTGGGACTCGATCAAGATGGACAAGGCGGTCAAGGACCGGCTCGTCGCCCAGGCGACTCTGGCCCTGACCGTCCGACGCGCCGTCTCCTTCGACGTCGCTCCGCTGCACGGCCTGATCGTGCTCGCCGGCGTCCCCGGCACGGGGAAGACCACGCTCGCCCGCGGGCTGGCGACCAAGGTCGCCGCGATGCTGTCCCCTTCGAAGGTGAACTTCATCCAGGTCGATCCGCACGGGCTCGCCAGCGCGTCGCTCGGCAAGAGCCAGCAGCAGGTCACGACCCTGTTCAACCAGACCATCCCGGAGGCGGGAATGGGCGGCTTCGCCGTAGTCCTGCTGGACGAGGTCGAAACCCTCGCGGCCGACCGCAAGAAGATGAGCCTCGAAGCCAACCCCGTGGATGTTCATCGTGCGACCGACGCGGTCCTCGCCAGCCTCGATCTCCTCACGCGCCAGCACAAGAATATCCTGCTCATCGCCACGACCAACTATCCGCAGGCCGTCGACGGCGCCTTTCTCTCGCGGGCGGATCTGATCGAGTACATCCCGCCTCCGAATAACGAGGCCCGGGCGGAAATCATCCGCGACACCCTCGAAGGGCTGGGCCGCCAATGGCCGTCGATCCGCAACCTTGCGAACGACATGAGCCTTTTCGTCGCCGCATCGAGCGGGATGGACGGCCGCCGCCTGCGCAAGGCCGTGGTCAGCGCCCTGGCGGGCTCCATCGCCACCGCTCGCGACCCCAACCTCGTCACAAGCCAACAGGTGCTGGCGGCCCTCAAGGCCTCGACCCAGGCGAACAAGGAGGTCGGCCGTGAAGCTGCGTAGAGATATCGCGTCCGTGCCGGTCCGCACGGGAGCCGAAACCTGGTCCGAGATCATCGCTCTGATCACGCGGCCGGATTCGATCGACGCCGGCCAGCTCACGGCGGCGGCGAGCGTCATGGCCACTCTGCTTTCCGAGGACCACTACGCCAAACATCCGCTGACCCTGAAGGGGGACGGACATCGCCTGGTGATCTACGGCGCCTACGGCGCGGACGCGGTAGCCCGCGGCGCCGAGGTCGCGCCTCTCGATTGGAACCCCACCGGCAAGGCTTGGACCCTCCATGTGCCCTGTGACCCGGAGGATCTCGACTGGGTGACGCAGACGTTGAAAACACGGGCTCCTCGCCTCGCGGTCCACGTCCTCGGCTCCGGTCCCACGGACACCGAACAGGACGCCTCGACTGCCGCCAACGACACATCGGCGGCTCTCAGCATCAACTGGGGAGCTGCGAGCTGATGGCTGTCTCGACCTTCACCTATACCCGCACGCACACCGCCGCCTTCGTGGCGGATCACATGCGCAACCAGCTGAAACGCATCGTTCAGGCTGCCGGGCTATCGCCGGAACAGTTGGCGGACGATTGGACCATCGTCGGACCGGCCGCCCGGACCTGGCTCGAGAGCGGCCATCTCGAAGTCGTGACCATCGAGTTTTTCAAGCCGGGATCGAGCACGTTGCAGTTGCGTTGGGACTTCCCCGTCACCTACGACGGCAGCGGAGTCGACGATGACATGTGGGTCGACCGGGACCACGTTCAGCGCACGATCGACAAGGTCGGTCGCCCGCCGACCGGATGCACCTATCGGATCATCCTGAGCTGCAAGCGAGGCCGACCGGAAGTTCCGGGAATGTCCAGCACATCGCACCTCTCGACGGCCGGCCTCGTCAGCCGGTCCACCGGCACGGCGATCGCCACCCACGACATCACCGCCGGGCTCAACTACTGGAGGCCGGCATGACCAAGGTCAGCGACGCATTCGCCACATTCAAAAGCCGCCTGGAGCTGACGCAGACCGAGAAGGATGATGCAAGCCGTCGGCAGAAGGATGTCCGCGCCACCGTGCAGGAAGCCTTCCACGTCGACCACGACTTCCTGACCGGCTCCTACGGGCGACACACCAAGACAAAGCCGCTCAAGGACATCGATATCTTTGTCTGTCTGGGGTCAAAGGAGGACCACCGACGCAAGGCGCACCCGAAGGCCGTTCTGGACGACCTCGAGACGTGCCTCGTTGATGCGTACGGGCGAGGTCAGGTGGAGCGCGACCGTCGGTGCGTGACCGTCTGGTTCGAAAAACGCCACCAGACCCAGCATGAGGAAGGCAAGGTCGTCAGCCTGGACGTCGTCCCGGCGTTCCAGTCGGGATCGGATTACGAGATTCCCGACGAGGATCTCGGCAAGTGGATCAAGACGAACCCCGCGACCCACAACGACCTGACGACGGCGAAGAACAAGACGCTGAGCGGAAATTGGGTGCCGCTCGTAAAGATGCTGAAAAGCTGGAACCGGGCCAACGGCAAGCCGATCCAACCGTCCTTCCTTGTCGAAGTCATGGCCCTCGATCTGGTTGACGGTCCGTTCAACAGCTTCCCCGACGAAGCCCGGCGATTCTTCGCCGCCGCTGCGGCCAGCATCGACGACACCTGGAGCGATCCGGCGAGACTGGGGCCGCCGGTATCCGACGAGATGACGGCCGCCAAATGCGCCGTGGCTCGCCAGACGTTGAGAGACGCCGAGATGGCCGCAACGCGCGCCTATCGTGCCGAGGCGCAGGGCAGCGAGACAGAGGCCGTGCGGATTTGGAAAGGCGTCTTCGGCGACTTCTTCCCGGCGGCCTAATCAGTCGGGTGTAGAGCCGGCGGCGCGCAGCCTCGCAGCGACGCCGGCTTTCATATGTCTTTCCAGGTAGGCGCGTCGGGCCTCATAGAGGCCCGGCATGACCAGAGGACTGGACACCCGACGCGCATATAGGGCGTTCTGAATATTGCGGCTGGCGTCGCGGGCGTCGTCTGCTGAAATCGCCTCCGCCTCCACCCTCGCCAGAACGGACTCCAGTTCGCTCTTCGTCTGGTCCTGGCTTTCGGCCGTGTCTTTCTGTCTGAAGTGCTCCCGAACGGACCAGACCAACACCGGGGCCACTGGCATCCAGGTCACGGCGACGTCGCTCAGCGGCAGCCGGACGACCCAGCAGGCAATGAGAAAGGCGGTTGGGATGCCGATCGCCAGCACCAAGGCAATCGAGCCGTTGAAGCGCCGAAGGGTGACATCGTACCAGAGACTGCTGCGCTGACAGAGCAACCGCCCGGCTTCCAGACTCGTGCTGCCGACTTCGGCCGGGTACCAGTCAAGGATGCCTTTGTCGCTGTGGCGTTTCGACCAGGCTTCTGCTGCAGCCTCTATGATCTCAGGATCAATACGTTTTCCTGCGCTCAAGCCGTTCCAAGGCAGTTGCAGCACGGAGCAGTCGAAGCATTCGGCGATTTTGGCGCCGCTCCGCACGAAACGGCGCTGGGCGCGATCCAGAATAGTGATGTCCAGCAAGGTGACTACGAGGCTGAATGCCGCCACGCCCGAACGCGCTTCCTCGACGAACAGACCTGTGGCCGCTCCGACCACCGGCAGAAAGACGGTCAGGATCAGCTGGAGGATAAAGATGAGCTTAGCGCGGTGGAACATCTCCTGGCGCGCCCGCATCAGCTGGAGATTCTCGGGTCTGTTCTGGCGTGCCGGGATATCGTTCATACGGGCTTGTCGCCTGACCATCGGCGCGATGGAAGCGGCGATCCGCATCCGACCGGTCGCCGGGCGTGTCTATCCCGCTGCCGTCTTTCAGTGATGACGCGGTGATGGTCGCCCTGGACTGGTGCTCAATCAGACGTGATCACCGCGCGACCTTGAAATCGACGGGACATTCTGGTTCCCGCGACGCGGCAGTGACGCCCTATCGATCGGCCCCTATATTCGCTATATGAATCGCATGGCACCAACGCCTTTCGATCTGAGTTTCGAAGACCTCGTCGAAGCCGGGGCCCGAGCGTCCCGCGCCGCCGCCGATGAGGCGAAGCGCGCCGACGTTCCTCTTGCTGCGTTTGAAGCCGAACCTGCGACCCCGCCGCCGTGGGACGACGCACGGCTCGATCTGCTGAAGACGCTCTGGCTCGACGGATTGAGCGCCACCCAGATCGCGATGCGGCTCGGTGGGATCACCCGAAATGACGTCATCGGCAAGGTGCATCAGCTGGGCCTGTCCGGCGGACGGCCATCAACCCGCCCGGCCTCGGCCCGCGTCCGACTAATGGAAGTGGCGGACGGCACCGCTACGGTGCTCACCCTCGGCGCCCACATGTGCAAGTGGCCGATCGGTGATCCGTCTTCACGCGAGTTCACCTTCTGCGGTCGTCGGGCATCCGAAGGCGTCTACTGCTCCGAGCACGCGCGCGTCGCCTACTCTCCCACTGCAAGGCGAGGCTCACCTCTACCCACCGCAAACCGTGCGAAGGCCGGAGCAGCCGTGAAAGGCGCAGCCGTCACGCCGCTTTTCGGAGCCGCCGACCTCCAGATTGAAGTGCGACGCCGGCTTGGCCTCTGAGCCGCCGTTCGTCCTGATGATCGCGGGGCCAAACGGGTCCGGCAAGACGACCCTGACGAACCAGTTGAGGGCGGACGGGGTCGATCTCGGCCACTATGTGAATCCCGACGAGATCGCCAAGACGCTGGAAGGCGCCTATGGCGCGCGCGTCCGTGAAGCGCAGCAGATCGCCGCCGATGAGCGGCAGGCTTGCCTTGAGGCCGGACGAAGCTTCTCGTTCGAGACCGTGATGTCTCATCCGTCCAAGATCGAGGTTCTGCGGGAGGCCAAGACGCGTGGGTTTCGAACCGCTCTCTATTTCGTTGCGACGGAATCCCCCTCTCTGAACGTGGCGCGCGTCGCCCAGAGAGTCCTGCTGGGTGGTCACGACGTGCCTGAAGATCGTATCCGTCAGCGCTATGTCCGGACGCTCGACCTGCTTCCCCAAGCGCTTGAACAGGCCGATCTGGCGGTCCTGTTCGACAACACTCACGGCGCCCCTGCCCTTCTCCGCCCATTCTGTGAAAAGGCGGGGGCCAGGATCACCCTTTCGCCCCCGCTTCCGGACTGGGCGCGCCCGGCGCTCCGGGGCCTGGTGCCCTTCTAGGGTCGGCGGCGGCATGTCGGCTCTCGATGACCTCAGGAGGCAGCTGCGACCCGGCGAGGTCTATCGTCGTCGGGACCTCGCGAAGGGGTCCAGCGCCCTTGATCGCCATGTGCGTCGGCTCGTGGTCGAGGGCCATCTAGAGAAGGTTTTTCACGGTCTCTACATGGCGCCGCGCCAGAGCCGGTTCGGCAGGGCGCCCGCAAGGCCGGAGAAGCTGATCAAGGCCTTCCTCAAGGACGACCGCTTTCTGATGATGTCCCCGAGCGCGTTCAACGGCCTCGGGGTCGGGACGACACAGCTCTACAATGAATCGATCGTCTACAATCTCCGGCGTCAGGGCCGGTTCGAGCTCGGCGGCCTAACCTATGACTTCCGCAGGACGCCATCCGTCCCCAGTCGTCTGAACGCGGAGGTTTTGCTTGTCGCTCTTCTTCTGAGCACGCATCGGCTCGCCGAGGACCGGACCGACCTTGTGCCCCGGGTGCTCGAGCGGGCCCGTGCGTTGAATCCCGATCGATTGGCCCAAGCGGCCAGGGACTTCGGCTCGGCGAGGGCCTCCCGATTCCTGCGCCGGGTGCTCCATACGCGCTGATCGCAGTTGAACTTCGACAGAGGTGAGCCCGGCGGGGCGCAGACGTCGCTCCGGTCTCGGCTACACCCGCACGTTCAGTCTGACCGGCTCTGGGCCTAGACCAGAATAGACGACGCTGAATCACTTCGAGTAGTTCGCCTGCCCAGGCCAGGCACATTGCTATGCCTGAACTTAGTTGATTAAGGCGTCCGTGATGCCCGAGACGGTCACCGGCTTCTCGCAGAGAGGAACGGCTCGATAGCGCGCGGCATCGCACGATCTGACGACAGCGAAGACCCAAGACGCCGATCAGAAATTGGGTGCCGCTCGTCCGGGCTGGAGGCGAGGCACAGCACCTCGGGCAGGCTCACTGCGCCCAAGCGGCGGATGTCCTCCGCCGAAATCACGTAGACCGCAGCTGCCGAGACACCGAGGTCACCTCGACGGCTGTCAGCTCTTCGAGACTGAGGCCCCGAGAGTCCTGTCGCCAGCGACCGGGGGCAACACGGCGCCTCTGTACCGTCAACCCCAATCCGATCACCAGGGTCGTCGACAATCCTCCTCTGAGGCCTCAGGCCCTACGAAGCCTAGTCGCAGCAGCCCTTGCCGTCGATCTGGATCGGCGGACACGGCACATCGGCGTAAGAGCAGAAGACGCAGCAGTCGCCCGGTTTGGGCTTCAACTGCGCGCCGCAGCCGAGGCAGTCGTAGAACCAGATGCAAGCGTCGGTGGGCATGGTCTCGACTGCGACATGACCGCAATGCGGACAAGTCAACGTCGAGCAAAGTTTTACGGCGAAGTTCATCGCTGAGCCGCCAGCAGGGGCATGGCCCAAGGTTCGATAAGGGGCTCCCAAACCAGAGACAGGCCAACCAGAACCGTTGCGGCCATCAACAACACGACGGACAATCGTGACGGCCGCCGACACGCCCCGTCCCTGCGGCAGGCGCGGAGGCGGCGCCAGTGTGCCAGCCAGCCGCCAACAAGGACCGCAACGGCCACGACCGTTATCCAGTGTCGCGCGCCGGCGATGACAGCCACGCCAGCAAAAGACAGGCCGGCCACCGACAAAGCGAGCGGCAGCACGCAACAGGCAGCCCAAGCGAAAACCGAAGCCAGGCCGCCGACAGCGGCTGCCGCGCTGGCAGCCACGGGCGGAATGCGGGGTGATTTGGAGTCGGTCGCCATGGAGTCTCCTGTCAGGGTACTGCTAATGGCTACAACCCGTAGCCGCTACAGGATCAAGGGATATGTCGACTCGGAGTATGACCATTGGCCGACTGGCGAAGAGTGCTGGCGCCAATCTCGAGACGGTCCGCTATTATGAGCGCATCGGCCTGATGCCGGCGCCGCCGAGAACCGATGGCGGTCACCGCAGCTACCTCTTCGAACACTTGCAGCGTTTGCGGTTTATCCGACGGTCCCGGGAGCTTGGTTTCGGGCTCGACGCGATCCGCCGCCTCATCGCCTTGAGCGAGCCGGGGGTTCAGGCCTGTTGTGAGGTCCGCGACATGGCGCGGGAACATGTGGCGAGCATCGACGCTCGCATCGCGGATCTGCAGCGCCTGCGCGGCGTGCTCCAGAAGGCGGCGGCGGACTGCCGCAACCCAGAGACCAGCCGTTGTCCGGTCATTGAGGCGTTGGGAGGCTAGCGCCCTGGTCTTCGCGCGCCCGTCCCGCGCCAAAAATCTTCCATTAGATGGGTGTGCTACCGGGCGGCGATAGCGATGGAAGACAGGTCGGCTGCGGCGTCGATGGGAATTCCGGCCGCCTTGCGCTCGGAGTAGCGGTCCACCAGCTGCGTCGAGTGCGGGCGCACCAGGATGGTGAAGCGCACCAGTTCCTCCATCACATCGACGAGGCGCTCATAGTAGGCGGAGGGCTTCATCCGCCCGGCCTCGTCGAACTCCTGGAAAGCCTTGGCCACGCTCGACTGGTTCGGGATGGTGACCATCCGCATCCAGCGGCCCAGAAGGCGCAGCGTGTTGACGGCGTTGAAGCTCTGGGAGCCGCCGGAGACCTGCATGACGGCCAGGGTTCGGCCCTGGGTCGGGCGCACGCCGCCCATGCTCAGGGGCAGATGGTCGATCTGCAGCTTCAACAGGCCCGAGACCTGGCCGTGCCGT
The DNA here is from genome assembly GCA_019747095.1 of Caulobacteraceae bacterium. Taxonomy (GTDB): domain Bacteria; phylum Pseudomonadota; class Alphaproteobacteria; order Caulobacterales; family Caulobacteraceae; genus Brevundimonas. The sequence continues at coordinate 10,929 of JAIERG010000137.1, forward strand.
TCCGGGCTGCACCAGACCATGCCCTCGGACCACAGAGCGTGCTCGCGCAGTTCGCGCACCGCGGGGTGATCGTCATCGCCGGGCGACCCCGGAAGGGGCAGGTCGGACGGGTCGAAGATGCGGGTTTCGCATCCCATCCATTGCAGCAGGCGGGCCGCCTCCTCGAAGCAGAAGCGCGAATAGGACCGTTCACGCAGCGATCCGTAGAGGAGCAGGATCCGGGGCGAATGGTCATGCGGCCCCAGATCGCGGGCGGGATCGGCCGAGAGATAGGCCTTGTCCAGGGCCGGCAGATGATCCGGATCGGGCAGCGGGCGCAGGCGGGCGAAGGTCATCAGAGGTCCTTGGTCAGATAGGCCGCCGACGCCGGGCAGAGCCCCGCGAATTCGCGGGTCCGCCGGATCGCCTCCGGCGCCGACTGGCGGCTCGCGGCCCGGTAGCCGTTCCGGGCGAAGAAGGGCTCGGCCGTCGTGGTGAGCAGATGCAGGCGTGCGGCGCCCAGGTCGCCGGCGACGACCTCGGTCGCGGCCAGCACCCG
>JAIERG010000173.1 GCA_019747095.1 Caulobacteraceae bacterium
GGGCTGACCATTGGCCAGCAGGATAGTGCGACCCAGAACGGTCGCGGCCGTCTGGCCCGTCGGCACGGGGTCGCCGACCTGGAAGCTGCGGGCAGGGTTGGCCTTGTCGTCGGCCACGCGGTTGTTCGCTGCCCAGTCGCGATCGCCATAGAAGAGCGCCTCGGAATGGCTGGCCTGGATCCCGACCGAGATGTTGCCGCGGCCGTTGTCGAAGTCACGGCCCTGGGCAAAGGAGCCGAAGAACTCTTCGGTGTCGCCCTGGCCGGAGATGCCGGTCTGGAACTCCCATTCCGTTCCCACGAAGTCGCGTTTCATGATGAAGTTCACGACGCCGGTGACCGCGTCCGAGCCATACACGGCCGAAGCGCCGCCGGTCAGGACTTCGACGCGTTCGACGAGCGCGGAGGGAATCGTCGAGATGTCGACTGCGGCCGTACCGGGCTGACCAGACACGTGGCGGCGACCGTTCACGAGCACCAGCGTGCGGTTCGCGCCCATGCCACGAAGGTTCAGCTGGACCGAGCCACCGTTGGCCTGGGCCGTGCTCTCGGACGCTTGCAGCGCGGGGATGACGTCCAGCGCGTCGGCGACCTCGGTCACGCCCTGGGCGGCCAGAGTTTCGGACGACAGCACCTGAACCGGCTGGGGCGCATTCTCCGGCGCAATCGCGATGCGCGAACCGGTGACCACGATTTCCTCAACCTCGGTGACTTCGCCGGGGTCCTGGGCCTGGGCCGCGCCAGCCGCCAGAGCGGCCAGGCCGACGCCGCATAGCGCCGCCATCCGTGTCTGCTTGTGGTTCCGCATTATTGTTTCTTTCTGCCTTGGAATGGGGGAGACTCGCGCAAGTTTCTTGTTGGCTGCAGGCGCAAGTCAACGGCGAAGCTTCCGTGATGTGCGTCATTGACGCGGGTCGTCACCACAAAGACACATTTGGGACACGAAGCCGCTCGACGTTCGGATTGCTCATCCAGAAGTCATCCGCGCAAGCTTAGCCATTAGCTTGGCTTGTTGCCCAAGCGTCACATGTTTTCAACGAAATGTCATATTCAGAACGTTTTCGGTTCGCTGCGACGGTCCGCGCTTGCCGCACGTCGCCGTGCAGCCGTAGGTCTGTGCCAAGGGAGGGAGTCTATTCCGTGCTCCCGTTAAGCTGAAGGTGCCCAACATGCTTCGTCGAACTGCGCTTCGCGCGACATCCTGTCTTGTGGGCGGTGCAATCGGTGCCGTCCTTCTCGTGGCCCCGACTCTGGCGACGGCTCAGGTCCAGCCGGACGAAGCCGAGGCTCAGCAGGCTGACTCGCAGGAGACCGGAGACCAGGTTGAGGACATCGTCGTCACGGGCTCGCGTATCCCGGTCACGGAATTCAACAGCGCGTCGCCCGTGCAGGTGCTGACAGCGGATCGCGCCGAACAGCGGGGCCTCAGCGATACTGCGCAACTCCTTCAGTCGTCGACCCTGGCGGCAGGCTCGCCTCAGGTGAACTCGACCATTTCCAGCGCCTTCGTCACGGACGGCGGTCCGGGATCTTCGACGATCTCGTTGCGCGGCCTTGGTGCGAACCGCACCCTGGTGCTCCTGAATGGTCGACGGGCGGGTCCGGCGGGCACGCGCGGTGGCGTGTCCGCATTCGATCTGAACGTCATTCCGCAGTCGGCGATCGACCGGATTGACGTACTCAAGGACGGTGCCTCTTCGATCTATGGTTCTGACGCCGTGGCGGGGGTTGTGAACCTCATCACGCGTGAGGGCCGTGACGGCGGCGAAATCAATGTATTCGGCACCGTTCCTCTCGAGGGCGGAGGCGAGCAGTACAACGCCTCGGCGGCGTGGGGCACCACCTTCGTCGCGGCTATCTGAACCTGTCGGCTGACTACTATCGTCAGGAGAAGCTGGCGGCCGGTGAACGCGATTACCTCATCTGCCGCAACCAGTATGTCTTTGAGCCCGGCACTCGCACGCGTGCAGACAGGATCGACCCGCGTACAGGCCAACCCCAGTGCACTGATCTCGCCTGGGGGCAAGTCTATGTCTACGGACCGGACTTCTCCGGCCGTGCGGGGCGGTTCCAGTTCGACTACGATGGGAACCTCGGCCGGTACATCCCGACCCGGCCGACGAACCCGGCCGTCGCGGCCCAGTACCCGACGGCCCCGACGGGCTTCTACCTTGTCAACTACGACACTCCGTCCCGTGCGGTGACCAACAACCTCAGCCCTTACGCTGCGGACGAGTCGATCATTCCCGAGACCACCCGCTACACGGTATTCGCCGACGGTGCCTATGAGCTGGGTGGCGGCGTCGAAGCCTACGCTGAAGTCCTGTTGAACCGCCGCGAGAGCCGTACCGACAGCTATCGCCAGTTCTGGAACTATACCTACACGCGCGACTTCCTTGACTTCTACTACGGCCCGGGTGCCGGCGGCGACCCGGTGACGGGGTTCCGGGGTCTGAACTTCCTCTCGGCCACGCCGATCACCGATCACTTCGATCAGGAACAGAAGGTCGATTACACGCGCGTCGTCGCGGGATTGAGGGGCGATCTCGGTGGCTGGTCATGGGACGTCTTCGCCCAGTACAGCCGCTCGGACGGGGAATACACCTCGGATGTCATCCTTCAGGACGCCGTGGACTCCACAAGCTTCAAGACGCGGTCCTGCGTCGGCACCAATCTGCCGGTCAGCGGACGTCCCTGCATTGACGTTGACTTCACCCGTCCGGAGTTCCTCGCGGGACGCCTGACCCAGGCCGAGCGGGCCTTCCTTTTCGATACCGAGACGGGGCAGACGATCTACGAGCAAGTCTACGTCGAGGGCGTGATCGGCGGCCAGTTGTTCGAGTTGCCCGCCGGACCGGTGGGCGCTGCTTTCGGCTTCCATCTGCGTCGCGATGAAATCGAGGACACTCCCGGCGCTGTCACCCTCGCCGATAACAGCTGGGGCCTTTCAGGCGGCGGCATCACGGCCGGTGAAGAGGAAACCAACGAGGCCTATGCCGAGTTTGCCATCCCGGTGGTGCGCGACCTGCCGTTCATGCAGGAACTCAATCTCTCTCTGTCCGGCCGCTACACGGACACCAAGACCTCGGGCGATGCATCGACCTACAAGGTCGGCCTGAACTGGGAAATCAACGATGCGGTTCGAGTCCGTGCGACCCACGGCACTTCCTTCCGTGCTCCGGCCCTGTTCGAACTCTACCTCGCCGACCAGACCAGCTTCATCGGTCAGCGCAACATCGATCCCTGCCTGAACCTCGACCAGCGCGTCACCGACGGCAACCTGCGGACCACGGACCCGCTTTATGTGAACTGCCGCAGCTCGGCCGGCCCCGGTGGGGGTGTGTCCGGGACCTTTACCGGTGGCGTCTCCTCGGCGGAGGTCGTAACGGGTGGCGGCCTTGGCGTGCTTGAGCCGGAAACCTCTCAGGCAACGGTCATCGGAATCGTTCTGACGCCTCCCGACAGCAACCTCAGCCTTGCCCTCGACTACTTCGAGATCAAGATCGAGGATCAGGTCGATGTGCTGGGGGCTGCCGGCATCCTGCAGGCGTGCTATCTTTCGGACAACTTCCCTGCGGATCCGATCTGTAACCAGTTTGATCGGGATCGGACTCTCGGCGGAAGCATCACTCAGGTCCGCGACAGCTATCTGAACATCGCGGAGCAGAATAACCGAGGCCTCGACTTCACCGCCCGGTGGTTCCACGATTTCGACTTCGCCAGCGTTTCAATCGACAGCCAGACCACGTGGACGTTTGAGACCAACCAGGCGACCTTCGCCAACTTCGGGACGGACTTCCTGAACGACATCGGCAACCCCGAACTGGTCGGCAACGTCAACCTCACGGTATCGCGTGGACCCTGGACGGCATTCTGGGGCTTCGACTGGATCGGCGGTCAGGACGCGCGGCCTGACATCATTCGTCGCGGTGGGTCGTTGTTCCAGACCATCGATGGGCGTGTGACCGAGACCAAGGGCGATGCCGAGTTCACCGGATTCCACTCTGTGTCCCTCGCCTATGAAAGGGACGGCTGGGAGATCTCGGGCGGCTTGGCAAACGTTTTCGACGAACTGCCGCCCACCATCTCGCCAGTGAACTCCGGAACCCAGGGCAACTCGATCCTGGCCTCCCAATACACAGAGGGTTACTACGGCCGCCGCGCCTTTGTGCGGCTGTCCAAGTCGTTCTGATCGACGCGATGACAGAGTAGTTCAGGCAGGGGCGGCGGGCTCATCCGTCGCCCCTTCTTGATTCATTGGCCCTGGGACCCGGCTGATTCATGGCGATTATCAAGGGTATAGAAGACACGCTCGACGAGGCGGTGGGGCGTTTCGCACAACGGCCGCTTAGGCGTCCGGTGCTCGTCAACAGCATCCCCAAGGGGGGGACCCACCTGCTCCGCAACATCCTCAGGATGTTCGTGCCGGTCGACCAGCATCACGATCGCGACTTCGTGCAGATCCCCAACATGCACCTGCATCTCGATGCCTTTGACCCCCGGGCACCCAAGCTGGCGGCGGCGCATCTGCTGTTCAGCGATCAGTCGCTGGCCAACATCCGGTACGCCCGTCACATCCTGCTTGTGCGCGATCCCTATGATTGGGTGCTCGCGAGAGCGCGTTTTTTTGTTTCGGAGGAGTTCGATCAGGAGAACATCAGACATCTCAAGACGCCCGGGCTGTATTCGGCCGAGGCGTTGATGAACATGATGATCTTCGGCGTCCATCAGAAGTCGCCGGCCTTGATCGACATTTTCACCCACAACGCTGCCGCTTGGCTGGGGACCGGCGTGCATCTGGTTCGCTACGAGGATCTTGTTCGGGCGGTGTCGCGGGTCGATCAACCTGATGGCGAGGCCTTCTTCCTCGCCTTGCTGGCCGCTGCCGATATCGACCGACCCGACGATTGGAAGGAACGGGTCGTGACCGGCGCAGATCGCAAACGCAGCCGGACGGCGCGTGAGAATCTCCGGCTACCCGCAGGTCTGGCCTTTCCCGATGTGCTTCCTGATGCCCAGAAGGCCCTGGTCGACTTTCACGCGCCTGGCCTGCGCGCGCTGCTCGGTTACACCTGACGCTTTCGATCACCGATCCAGGCGGGCAGCTCGGCGATACTGTCCAACCGTCCATAGCGCGGATGATCCGTGGGCGGCTCGGCTACCTCGTGGGCCCAGGTGACGTGGTAAGGAATGTGGACAGCGAAGGCTCCGGCCTCGATGGCGGGAAGCACGTCCGACTTCACCGAGTTGCCGACCATGACGGCCTCATGTGCGCCGGTTCCGTGGCGGCTGAACACGCGCTCATAGGTGCCGCGGTCCTTCTCCGAGACGATTTCGACGGCCGCGAACAGGTCGCCGAGGCCTGATGCCGCCAGCTTGCGCTCCTGGTCCAGCAGGTCGCCCTTGGTGATCAGCACCAGCCGGTATCGCTCCGACAGGGCCGCCAGCGCCTCGTCGACGCCGGGCAGGGTCTCGACCGGGTGGGCGATCATCTCGCGGCCGGCCGCCAGGATCTCGCGCACAACGCCGGGCGGCGGCTCGCCCTCGCACAGCTCCATGGCGGTCTCGAGCATCGACAGGGTGAAGCCCTTGATTCCGTAGCCATAAAGGCGAAGGTTGCGCCCCTCCACCTCGGCCAGCTTCGCCTCGATGAGGTCGTTGTCGTGCTCGCCCAGAAGGTCGAGAAATCGCGCCTGGGTCAGCCGGAAGATCGTCTCATTGTGCCAGAGGGTGTCGTCCGCATCGAGGCCGACAGTGGTGATGGGCATGGCGGGCCTCCATTCGAGAGCGGCTCGTCTCGCGCGGCCGACCGATCCGGTCAACGGGTCGCGTTGCCCGGGATGGCGGTCACCGCCATAGCGGGTTCATGACCAACCTCGCGTCCGCCCCTTCTGCCGTCGTCATCGGAGCCTTGGGCGGCGTGGGTCGCGCTGTCGCCGAGGTGCTGGCAAGCTCGGGTGCCTACGACGTGGTCCATGGCTTCGCCCGGTCGCTTTCCGGCCCGGGTCATCTGGACCTTGAGGATGAAGCGTCGATCATGGCTGCCGCAGAGCATGTGCGCGCCGGTCCGCCGCCGACGCTGATCTTCATCGCCACAGGGGTCCTGCACAGTGGCCACGACCCCGAGCGAACCTATAAGGCCATGACCCCCGAGCATCTGCTCCGGGACTACCGGATCAACACGGTAGGACCGGCACTGGTCATGAAGCACTTCGCGCCGCTCATGCCGCGGGATCGTCGCGCCGTCTTCGCCGCCCTGTCGGCGCGCGTCGGCTCGATCAGCGACAATCGTCTGGGCGGCTGGCACAGCTACCGGGCGTCCAAGGCGGCGCTGAACATGCTGCTGCGCAATCTCGCGGTGGAATTGGGCCGGTCGCACCCTCAGGCTGTGGTGGCCGGCCTGCACCCAGGGACCGTCGATACCGCCCTGTCCAAACCCTTCCAGAAGGGCGTGGCCGACGGCAAGCTTTTCACACCGACGTTTTCGGCCGCGCGCCTGATGGCTGTGCTTGACGGTTTGGCCCCTGCCGACAGTGGAGGCGTCTTCGCCTGGGACGGAGCGCGGATTCCCGCCTAGGCCCGCGTTGACCGGGAGACGACGCCTCTGTAGCTACGCGGCCGTTTGTTCGCCGGGATTCGGTGTAAGGGGACGGCCATGACGACTTCTCTTCTTCCTGGCTGTACCGGCGTTCTCGCGCTCGCCGACGGTACGATCTTCCAGGGGATCGGCGTGGGCGCGACCGGCTCGGCGCTGGGCGAGGTCGTGTTCAACACGGCCATGACGGGGTATCAGGAGATCCTGACCGACCCCTCCTACATGAGCCAGATCCTGGCGTTCACCTTCCCGCATGTCGGCAACACCGGCACCAACGTCGAGGACATCGAGCAGATGGGCGGTGGCTCGGATACCTCCGCGCGCGGGGCCGTGTTCCGTGACCTGCCGACCGATCCAGCCAACTGGCGCAGCGACGCCTCGCTCGACGCCTGGATGAAGCGGCGTGGCGTGGTGGGTCTGTCGGGTATCGACACCCGCGCCCTGACCCAGGCCATCCGCGACCATGGCGCGCCCCACGCTGTCATCGCTCATGACCCCCAAGGCCGCTTCGACCTGGACGCCCTGGTGGCCGAGGCGAAGGCGTGGACCGGCCTTGTAGGCCTCGATCTCGCCAAGCCGGCCTCCACGTTGCAGGCCTTCGACTGGGATCAGGGCCTGTGGGACTGGCCCGAGGGCTATCCGCGCGTGGACGCAGCGGGCAAGTCGGTCGTGGTCATCGACTATGGGGTGAAGCGAAACATCCTGCGCGCGCTCGCCTCGACGGGCGCGAAGATCACCGTGGTGCCGGCGACGACCTCCGCCGAGGACATCCTGGCGCGCGACCCGGACGGCGTGGTGCTGTCCAATGGTCCCGGCGATCCCGCCGCGACCGGCGAATACGCCGTGCCGGAGATCCGCAAGCTGATCGACAGCGGCAAGCCCATCTTCGGCATCTGCCTGGGTCACCAGATGCTGGCGCTGGCGCTGGGCGCCCGGACCGTGAAGATGGATCAGGGCCACCATGGCGCCAACCATCCGGTCAAGGACCTGACCACCGGCAAGGTCGAGATCGTCTCGATGAACCATGGCTTCACGGTGGACCGCGACAGCCTGCCCGAAATGGTCGAAGAGACCCACGTCAGCCTGTTCGACGGCACCAACTGCGGCATCCAGCTGAAGGACCGCCCGGTGTTCAGCGTTCAGCACCACCCCGAGGCCTCCCCGGGGCCGACCGACAGCCTGTATCTGTTCGACCGGTTCCGCGCCCTGATGGACGCCTGAGCCCTAAGGCAAGGGGGCGAAGCTAAGCTCTTCGCGCAGCGCGCTGGCTTTTCTGACCGCGACCGGCGCGGCGTGCAGCCAGTAGTCGGCGTCTTCGGCACGGCCGCAGGCCTTGCGCTCCAGTCCGCGCAATCGGCGCTGGGCGGCGTTTTCGAGCAGGCGCGCATGCAGCGCGCGCGGCGTCAGGTCGGTGATGGCGGGGGAACCGGGGACGGCGACGGCGTCGGGGCCTTGGGGCTCCACCGCCGGGCGGGCGATGGCGATGAACATGGTGTCTGGTGCGATCTGGGAGGGCGGCGCTTCTGCGCCCGAGAACCTGCGGGGTTAACCACAGCCTCCTGTGGATAGTTCCCGATGCCGTCAGAATAATGTTTGGATGCAGACGGTTATGGCGGCTCCATCGCCTTATTGGTTAATGACGAGTTAAGGAGGTTTCAGGTTCCAGGGATTAGGTTCTAGGGTCTAGAACCCGATGATGGTTGGACGTCAGGTGCGCCGGCCGGAACCACCCCTAGAGCCTAGAACCTCTCTTGCGCTTCGACGATCGCTTCCTGGAGGAACTGAAGGCCCGCCTTCGCCCGTCCGACGTGATCGGCCGGACGGTGAAGCTCAAGCGTCAGGGGCGCGAGTGGGTGGGCCTTTCGCCCTTCACCAAGGAGAAGTCGCCGTCGTTCTTCGTCAACGACGACAAGGGCTTCTTCCACGACTTCTCCTCGGGCAAGCACGGCGACGTCATCTCCTTCCTGCAGGAGACCGAGCGGCTCAGCTTTCCGGAAGCCGTCGAACGGCTGGCCGCCGAGGCGGGCCTGCAGATGCCGGCAGAGGACCCCCAGGCGGCGGAGCGAGAGCAGAAGCGTCAGGGTCTCGCCGACTGGCTGGACCTGGCCCAGAAATGGTTCGCGGCCAACCTGCGCCGCTCCGTGGGCAAGGCGGCGCGCGACTATCTGGAACGGCGCGGCCTGCCGGAGGACCAGTGGGAGCGGTTCGGCCTGGGCTATGCGCCCAATGACCGCGAGGGTTTGAAGGCGGCCCTGGTCCAGCGCGGGGCAAAGCCGGGCGACCTGGTCGAAGCCGGCCTGCTGATCGCCCCGGAGGGCGGGGGAAGTCCGTATGATCGGTTCCGCGACCGGCTGATGTTCCCGATCCTGGATGCCCGCGGGCGTCTGGTCAGCTTCGGCGGCCGGGCGATGAACCCGGACGACCGGGCCAAGTATCTGAACGGACCCGAGAGCCCGCTCTTCCACAAGGGCGCGACCCTCTACGGCCTGCCCGAGGCCCGGCGCATCCTGGGCGCGGCGTCGAAGTCGACCGAGAGCGTGATCGTGGTCGAAGGCTATATGGACGTCATCGCCTGCCAGAGAGCGGGGCTGCCGGCGGTCGCCCCCATGGGCACGGCGCTGACCGAGGAGCAAATGGCCCTGCTGTGGCGCGTCTCGCCCGAGCCTGTGCTGTGCTTCGACGGCGACGGGGCGGGGCAGAGGGCCGCGTTCCGTGCCATCGAGCGGGCGCTGCCGCTGCTCAAGCCCGGCAAGTCCTTCCGCTTCGCCCTGCTGGAAGGCGGCCAGGACCCCGACGACATCCTGCGAGAGAAGGGCGCGCCCGCGCTTCGCCAGGCGCTGGCGGAAACTCGCCCTTTCGCAGAGGTCCTGTTCCGCCGTGAGGTCGAGGCCGAGCCTCTGGACACACCGGAACGCCGTGCCGGTCTGAAAGGCCGCCTTCGCACCGCTGCTGGCACCATTCAGGACAAGGACCTGGCTGAACAGTACAGGCGCGATCTGTTCGAACGCTTCGACGCCCTGTTTCCCGGCCGCCCCGCGCAGGCCCCACGCGGCCAGACGGTCGGCGGCCGCTGGCGGCCCGGCCCGCCGCCCAAGCTCGGACAGACCGCCGAGGGCGCGCAGGCCATGCAGGCCTTGAACCGCGCCATCGAGCCCATGGCCGCCGCGCTCGCCCACGGCGCCATCGAGGACCCGGAGCGGATGGACGACCATCTGGAGGCCATCTCCAGCCACGGCTTCGGCGACCCGTCGCTGGACGGCCTGGCGCAGGAGCTGGTGAGGTTGCGGTTCTCTGGCCAGACGCTTGACAGCGCGGGCTTGCGTCGCCATCTCGCCGGTTCCGGACACGATGCTCTCGTGCGCGAGGTCGAGAAGGCGGCGGCAAAGTCCGGCGCGCCTTTCCTGGCCGCAAGTGCGCCCCTCGCCGAAGCAAGGATCCGGTGGTCGCAAGGCTTCGCGGCCCTGACCCGTCTGTCGGGTCTGGACGCGGCGCTGGCGTCAGCGAAGTCGGGGGCAGATCACGCCTTCGATGCCTCGGCCTTCAGTCGTCTGAAGGCCGAGCGAGACGCGTTGCGACGAGCCATCAAGACCGGGGCGATTTGGGGCGACGCGGCGGCTTCGTGACGAAGCGACGCGCACAACGTCTCATTTCGGCACGAATGTTGCAATTTTGCCGAGGGTGGAACCGCACCCCGGACGGAGACGATAGGCCTATATGAGCGCCCAGACCGAGACGCAGGAACCCGAAGTCCAGTCCGATGGACCCCTGCTCGACCTGACCGACGCCGGGGTCAAGAAATTCATCAAGCAGGCCAAGGCCCGCGGCTATGTGACGATGGAGGAGCTGAACAAGGTCCTGCCGTCCGAAGAAGTCACGCCTGACGCTATCGAAGACACCCTGGCCATGCTGTCGGAGATGGGCGTCAACGTCGTCGAGGCCGAGGAAGACGCAGCGGAATCCTCCGGAGGCGAGTTGGCCGAGAAGGCCGAGACCGCCGTCTCCGACGAGAACGCCAAGCCGACCTACGACCGCACCGACGACCCTGTGCGGATGTATCTGCGCGAGATGGGCTCGGTCGAGCTGCTGAGCCGCGAGGGCGAGATCGCCATCGCCAAGCGGATCGAGGCCGGCCGCGACGCCATGATCAGCGGCCTGTGCGAAAGCGCCCTGACGTTCGAGGCCATCATGGTGTGGCGCGACGAACTGGCCAACAACCGCATCCTGCTGCGCGAGGTCATCGACCTGGACGCCACCTACGGCGTCATCAATCCCTCGTCCCTGCCTCACAACCAGCCCCAGCCCCCCATCCCCGGCCAGCCGGTCCCTCCGCGTGAGGAAACCGATGACGGCATGGAAGGCGGAGGCGAAAAGCCCGAAGGCGACGAGGAAGACGAAGACTTCGACGACGGCGGCGGCATGTCCATCTCGGCCCTCGAAGCCGAGCTCCGCGATGGTGTCATGGAGACGCTGGACGCCATCGCCGCCGATTTCGACGCGTTCAGGAAGCTCCAGGAGAAGCTGGTCGAGACGCGGCTGAAGGGCGAGGACCTGTCGGCCAAGGACAGGAAGACCCACGACACCCTGTCCCAGGCCATCTCGGGCCGACTGAAGACGCTGAAGCTGAACAACAACCGTATCGAGGCCCTGGTCGAGCAGCTCTATGCCATCAACAAGCGGCTGATCGGTCTGGAAGGCCGGCTGCTGCGCATGGCCGACAGCTACGGGATCTCGCGGCCGGAGTTCCTCAAGGCTTACTTCGGCTCCGAGCTGGATCCCAACTGGGCCGAGCGCGTGAAGGACATGGGTGTCCGCTGGACCAAGTTCAGTGACGATCAGGCCGCCCAGATCGCCCAGATCCGCGCCGACGTGGCGGCTGTCGCCACCGAGGCCGGACTGCCGATCGACGACTACCGACGCATCGTCCAGACGGTGCAGAAGGGCGAGCGCGAGGCCCGTCAGGCCAAGAAGGAAATGGTCGAGGCCAACCTGCG
>JAIERG010000157.1 GCA_019747095.1 Caulobacteraceae bacterium
CGGTTCGTTGGCCAGGTCGCGGGCGAAGGCGAGACCCTCGACCAGGGCGGCACCACGCCGATAGGCCGCTTCGGCATTGCCGGCGTCGCTGACCACGGTCAGGGGCGTGACGACCGTGGCCGGGCGCGTTGTATTGTAGAGATCCGAGCGATAGCCGCCCATGCCGAAACCGGCCGCCATCTCGGCCACGGCAGCGCCGTCCTGGCCCGTGGCGACCAGCGTGACCGGCCCATCGACGGTGGCCAGCGCCCGACCGACCGCGCGCCCGGCTGTCTGGGCCGACAGGGCGTCGTCGCCGAGGCCCACGATCACCACCCGGTCGAAGGCCTCAAAGCCGCGCAGCGTCTGGACGTCACGCGGGCCATAGCCGAAGCCGCCCTGCTCCAAGGCCCGGGCGATCATGGCGCGCGAGGCCGCGTCCAGCAGGCCGGCCCGGCTCTCCAGATCCGCGGCCGAGCGCAGCGGCAGGACCAGCGTCCCGCCCGGCTGAGCCGAGGCGGTGAAGGTCACGGGCCGAACCGGCGTCGGTCGCCCCTGGGCCTCGGCGACCGGGGCGATGGCGAGAGCGAAAGCCAGAGGCGCGCAGGCGGCCGCGAGCGTCCTGAGAGAGGTCATGGGCGTTTCCCGAAGCTGTTATGGTGTTACACTCCATAACGCAGCTCCTGCCCGGGGCAAGGCGACGAGACGACGCTTGCCTCACCGCATCGGGTTCAGGGGCGACCCGCGTCGATCCAGGCGCGGATAGTCTCGAACGGGGCGCGGCTGGGTTCCTTCTCGCCGCAAGCCATTTCCTTGACCGCCTCGTCGAAACTGTTGCGGGGAGCCGGGGTCCAGGGCTCGTCCGCTGGATAGGTGTCTGCGGTCACCCCGTCCTCGGCGATGTCGGACGAGGTCTCGACCCGCGTTTCACCCGGTCCGCAGCGGACGCCGAACTGATCCACGACATGGTGGTAGTCCCCGGCTTCCAGCCGCTTGGACACCCGCGCGATCCGCACGCTGGCCTCGTCGCCGTTCCTCAGGATGCTGGCCATGTCGACCAGATAGGTCGAGGTGTCGCTCTCGGAGAACATGCGCCACTGGGCCGTGGCCCCGCTGGACAGCATCTCGACATCCTGCGCCACGGCACTCGGCGCTGCCCCGGCCAGAGCACCGGCAGCCGCGATCAAGGCCAACCCCTGCCTGATGTCCATCATTGCCTCCCCAGACTGATTCATTTCACCAATGTTACATCGCTGTAATGGTCACAAATCAAGGGTCGACATCGCCAACCAAAGGCCGTGATCCTCGTTCACCCAGACGCCATGACACGCCTTTTCGCCCTCCTCTCGGTCCTGATGTTCGCCGTGCCCGGCCTGGCCTTGGCGCAGTCGGCGTCCCCGGCGCGCGAGCAGCCGTTCGTGTCCGAGCGGATCGTGGTGGAGGCGCGCGGGCGCGGGCCCGATGTCATCCTGATCCCCGGACTGGCCTCGACAGGCGACGTCTGGGCGCGGACTGCCGCGCGGCTGGACGACGACCACCGCGTCCACATCGTCTCCATCCGGGGCTTTGGCACAGTGCCGCCGGGCCGCAATCAGGACGGCGCCCTGGTCGCGCCGGTGGCGGCGGAGTTGCGCCGCTACATCGCCGAGCGGCGGCTGGAGCGGCCCGCGATCATCGGCCATTCCATGGGCGGACTGGTGGCGCTGAAGGCCGCCGCCGACGCGGGACGGGAGCGCCGGAACCCCATCGGCCGGGTCATGGTGGTCGACGCCACGCCCTTCTTCCCGGCCCTGATTTCACCCGGCGCCACGGCCGGCGACGTCGAGCCCATCGCCCAGATCGCCTATCAGGCCCTGCTTCTGCTGGGCGACGCGGCGCTCAGGAACCAGCCGACCCTGATCGGGCGCGAACTGGGCGGGGCGGCCGACAGCGTGTTCGGCTCCCTGGGCTGGCAGGGCGGCGACCGCCAGGTGCTGGCCCAGGGGCTGTACGAGGTCATGACCACCGACCTGCGCCACCGCCTGCCCGACATCACTGCCCCGGTGACCGTCGTCTACGGCTGGAGCCCGGACGCCGCCAACCCCCGCGCCCGCCTCGACGCCGCCTTCCAGACCGCCTACCGCAGCCTTCGCGCACCCGCCCGGTTCGAGCGGATCGAGGGCGCCGAACACATGGTCATGATCGACCAGCCGCAGAGGTTCCTTGCGGCGGTGGGGCGGTTTTTGGGGTGAGGTTGGGACCGATGCGGCTCAGAAGGATGCCGATGACCGAGGATAGACTGCTCGCCATAGGTCTGGTCGCTCTGGTCAGCGCGTTCGCCAGCGGGCTTGCCGCCCAGGATTTCCCCACGCCCTATGACCCCTTGGTCACCATCACGGTTTCCGAGGATCGCCCTTACACCCGCGCCCACACCATAGAGATCGTAGCCGCCGATCCGGTCCACGCCCGCACCCAGGAGGAACTGGAAGGGCGGTTGTGGCGGGCGCGGCGCGTGTCGGAGCGGGGAATCGAACACATCGACTCCCGTCAGTGCCCGGCGCTTCGGTCCTTAGCCTTGTCTTTCGCCGACCTGCCGCCGCTGTTCGCCAATCCGCGCCCGTCTCTGGCGCACGGCGAATTGCCCGGGAGCGCCCTGCCGATCCCACCGAGCCGCAAAGACGGGTTTTCGACGCGGCTGACGTTCAATTCGGTGACCGCCGACGGCTCGGAAGCCCGGGTCGAGACCCAAGGCGGGAACGCGTTCGCACGTTGGGGACACGAGGCGGTCGTCGCGCTCTTGCCCTGCTGGGGTCCGCTGACCCCGCCCTCAACCCCTTGAGGCCGCTTCAGTCTGCGCCTCGACGGCTGGACACCCCTCTGTCTCTGCGCTCCGGAGACTATGGAGCGCTTCGAGCGCATCGAGGGGGCCGAGCTCATGGTCATGATCGACCAGCCGCAGAGGTTCCTCGCGGCAGTGGGGCGGTTTTTGGGGTAACTCGCGTTTTGCCGAACGCCGGTTCTTGAAATCGGCATCACCGTCGATCTATGACCGGCTTGGCGTGCATTGGGTTTGCTCGATCACGCGCTTCATCCGGAGGTCCATATGCGCTCATCCTTCCCCGTTCTTTTGGCCGTGCTCCTCGTCTCAGGCGCTGGCACAGCCGGTGCCCAAGACGCCTATCTCTGGGAAGAGCTGGCTTCCGGTGAAGGAGAGACGATCAGCTACAACCCCTTGACGGTCAGCCGTGACGGAGCGGTGGTCAACGTTCTGCAGAAGGTCGCCTTTTCAACGCCTTTCACAACGTCGAATGGCGTGGCAGCGACCTATTTCACATCGCATCTGGCGATCAACTGTGAAGCCAATACCGTCACGCGGTCCGACTACACGGCCTATAACGCGGACAACAACGCGATCGCCGGGGCAACAGACCCGGCGCCCCAGGGAACTGTGTCCATCGATCCACAGTCGGGCGCTGCGATGTTCAAGGAAAAGTTCTGTTCCTGACGGAGGCTATCCCGTCTGATCGGGACACCAGCCACCCCGCCATCGCCTCTCCCGCCAGCATCTCGTCGTAGCTCGGCCGCGCACGCACCACGGCCCAGTCGGCTCCGTCCACCAGCACCTCCGGCACCAGCGGCCGGGTGTTGTATTCGCTGGACATCACCGCGCCATAGGCTCCCGCCCCGGTGAAGACGACCAGGTCTCCGGCCTCCAGCGGCGGCAGCGGCCGGCCCCGGGCGAAGGTGTCGCCGGTCTCGCAGACCGGGCCGACGATGTCGTAGGCGACGAGGTCACCGGCGCGCGCCACCAGCGGCTTCACCTCGTGGAATGCGTCGTACATGGCCGGGCGGACCAGATCATTCATGGCGGCATCCAGCACCACGAAGCGGCGTCCGTCCGCCCGCTCCGTGATCTGGATCACCCGGCTGAGCAGCACGCCCGCGTTGGCGGCCAGCAGGCGTCCGGGCTCGAACGCCGCCTCGACGTCCAGACCCTCCAGCACCCGCGCCGTCATGGCGGCGTAGTCCGCCGGGCTCGCGGTCCGGGCCCCGCCCGAATAGGGCACGCCCAGCCCGCCGCCGAGGTCCAGCCGCGTGACCGACAGCCCCTGCCCCCGCAGCGTCCGCGTCATCTCGGCCAGCAGCGTAAAGGCACCCTCCAGCGGGGCGAGGTCTGTGATCTGGCTGCCGATGTGACAGGCCAGGCCCACGGGCGTCACATGCGGACTGGCCGAGGCGCGGGCATACAGCGCCATGGCCTCGTCGGCCGGGACGCCGAACTTGTCGCCCTCTCCGCCCGTGGTGATCTTGGCGTGGCCGCCCGCGCCGATCTTGGGGTTCACGCGGATGGCGATCTCGGGGGACGCGCCCTTGGCCGCCGCGACCCCGATCAGGCGGTCCAGCTCGGCCGGGCTCTCGACGTTGATCTGGCGCACGCCCGCCTCGATCGCGAAGGCCAGTTCGCGATCGGTCTTGCCCACGCCGGAGAAGATGATGCGGTCGGCGGGCACGCCCGCCTTCAGCGCGCGGCGAATCTCGCCCTCCGACACCGTGTCGGCGCCACAACCCTGCTTCGCCAGTGTGGCCAGCACCGACAGGTTGGAGTTGGCCTTGACCGCGAAGGCGATCAGCGCGCCGTTGAGCGGGGCATGGGCGTCGAGAGCCTCGCGCAGCACGCGATAGTGCCGGGTCAGGGTCGCGGTCGAATAGACATAGACGGGCGTGCCGACGGCCCCGGCGATCGCCGCCAGGGGCACGGCCTCGGCATGGAGCGCGCCGTCACGATAGTCGAAGTGATCCAAGAGCCCGTCTTTCGAACCCGCGCCCGATCCGGACGCGGTTGAGACCTAGTCCTCGCCGCCGTCCGGCAGGCCCATCATGTGGAAGCCGGCGTCGACGTGAATGACTTCGCCGGTGGTCGACAGGCCCAGGTCCGAGCACAGCCACAGGGCGCAACCGGCGACGCCCTCCATCGAGGTGTCCTCCTTCATCGCCGACATGGCGCGGCCTTGCGCGATCATGCCCCGCCCGCCCGAGATGCCGGCAAGCGACAGGGTGCGCATGGCGCCCGCCGAGATGGCGTTCACCCGGATGCCCTTGGGACCCAGGTCGCGCGCGATGTAGCGGGTCGCGGCCTCCAGCGCGGCCTTGGCCACCCCCATGGTGTTGTAGTTCGGAATGGCGCGCTCCGACCCCAGATAGGTCATGGTCACCAGCGAGCCGCCGTTCGGCATCAGTTTGGCCGCGCGGCGGGCCACGTCGACGAAGCTGAAGGCCGAGATGTTCATGGCCAAGAGGAAGCTGTCGCGCGAGGTGTTGTCGACGAAGGAGCCCTTCAGCTCGTCCTTGTTGGCGAAGGCGACCGAGTGGACGACGAAGTCGATGGTGCCGAAGGTCTTTTCCAGCTCGGCGAAGGCGGCGTCCATGGAGGCGTCGTCGGTGACGTCGGCCTGGATCACGGCCTTGGCCCCGACGCTCTCGGCCAGCGGGCGCACGCGGCGCTCCAGCCCCTCGCCCAGATAGGTGAAGGCCAGCTCGGCGCCCTGGGCGGCCAGCTGCGAGGCGATGCCCCAGGCGATGGAGTTCGAGTTCGCCACCCCCATGATCAGGCCCTTCTTGCCCTTCATGAGTTCGCCCGCGGGCATGTTCCAGCCGCTCTCGCTCGCCATGTCTCAATCTCCGTGTGGGCGTGCGTCCGGCGTCGGATCAGCCCAGCTGTTCGTCTCTGGGGTGTGGGTTAGCAGGGGCCGCGTCGCCCTGCAAAGAGCGTCCGCCCAGCCGCTCGATCAGGGCCATGAGCGGGGTCGAGGTGATCCCGTGAACGACGATGGATGTCAGGATGATGAAGCCGGTGATGGCCCACAGCCGCTCGGAGTCGCCGAACTGGCCATGATTGATGCCGTAGGCGAGGTAGTAGACCGACCCCAGGCCCCGGATGCCGAGGTAGGCCAATAGCACCTTGTCCCGGCGGGGCAGGGGCGATCCGATCAGGGACAGATAGCCCGCGACCGGCCGCACGATGAACAGGATGGCCAGGCCAATGCCGACGTCGGTCCAGGTCAGGGCGTCCAGCAGGCCGTTGGCCAGCGCCCCGCCGAACAGCACGAGCAGCAGCATCATCAGCAGCCGTTCGATCTGCTCGGCGAAGTCATGCATCTCTTCGTGGAAATCGTCGTCCCGCTCCGAGGCGCGGATGGTCAGGGCACAGACGAAAACGGCGAGGAAGCCATAGCCGTGAACGACCTCGGTCGCGGCATAGGCGATGAAGGTCGCCCCGATCGCCACCAGACCGTCGGCGTGGCGCGAGATGCCGCGTTCGTGGGCGCGAAAGATCAACCAGCCCATGGCCTTTCCCACTGCCCAGCCCATGACGCCCCCGGCGATCAGCTTCCACGCCACATCCACCGCAAGCCATTCGCCCAGCCCCTGGCCCGCCCAGGTCGCCGCGCCGGTCATGGAGACCAGGATCGCCAGATTCACGAACGGAAAGGCCAGCGCATCGTTCAGCCCGGCCTCGGCGGTCAGGTTGAAGCGGACCTCATTGTCCTCGCCGGACTTGGGCGGGCCCGTCTGCACGTCGGACGCCAGCACCGGATCGGTCGGTGCCATGGCCGCGCCGAGCAGCAGCGCCATGGCCAGGCTGAAACCCAAGCCGGTCACGCCCAGCCAGGCCGTCGCGGCGATGGTCAGGGGCATGGCCAAGGCGAGCAGCCGCCAGGTCGGGGCCCAGCCCTTCAGACTCACAGGCCGGTCCAGCTTCAGCCCCGCGCCCATCAGGGAGATGATGACGACCAGCTCGGTCAGCCGCTCGGTCACGGTGTCAAAGGTACGCGGGTCCGGATCGAAGCCGATGACGTCCAGCGCGAACAGGCCAAAGCCCAACCCGACGCAAATCATGGCCAGCGACAGGGGGAGCTGTTTCAGCCCCTTGGGCGCCCAGGACACGAGCAGGACCACGGCTCCGAGACCGAGCAGCAGCAGGATGTAGGGGTCGGTGGTCAGGCGCGTAGTCTCCCGTCAAGCCGAGCCTTAACGCGCGTCGAGGCGATTCGGCCTCTGCCCGCAGATAGGGCCGGTCAGGGCACGTGCGAGGCGAAGGCCCGTTCGACGATCAAGGTCTCGACCTCGGTCCAGCTCGGCTCGCCAGGCGCGATCATGTTGAAGTGGCCCGCATTCTCGAGTTTCAGGACCTCCGCCACATCGCCGGCGGCGATGGCGGCAGCGCGATAGCCCTCGGCGGCGTCTGGCTGGAGCACGGTCGAGGCGACCAGATACTGCGGCACGCCAAGGGGCAGGTTCTCGGCCGGATTGGATTGGCGGTAGCGCTCGGGCCGCTCGGCGGCGGTGCCCTGGAACAAGGGCTCCATGACCGGCATGCCGCAGATCATCTCATCAACGCCGTTCATCATGGTGCGGATGTCGCCCGGACCATCGATCGCCACAGCCGCCTGGACAGGCAGGGGATCGGCACCCCGGATCTCGCTGTCGGCTGGGAGCTTTCCGCGCGAGGCGACGAACAGGGCACCGTGGGCCCCGGCAGAATGGCCGACGGTTACAACGCGGTTCAGGTCGAGCGGCTGCGTCTGCGCCAGCACACGCAGATGGTCGGTCGCCGCGCCGAGGTCGAGGAACATGCCGGGCCAGCCGCCGCCCTCATGCCCGATCTGGCGATACTCGATGTTCCAGGTGGCGATACCGCGCGCGGTCAGGGCACTGGCGATCGGGGCGGTGCCGCCGACATCCTCGAACCCGCGCGTCCAGCAGCCGCCGTGGATGACGATGGCGATCGGGAATGGCCCGGGGCCATCGGGCAGACGCAGCTGGCCGAACTGGAGTGGATCGGAGCCATAGGGCTCGACCAGGGTCGGCGCGGTGACGGGCAGGGTCTCGAGGTCGGTGGGCCCCAGCATGGGCCGCTCCTGCGGAGCCGAGGCCAGTAGCACCGTGGCCAGGATGAAGGACAGCATGATCGACCCCGCCGCGATCTCGAAGACCGGCAGTCTGCGAGACGACGGTCCGCCCTGCAAGCGGCGACGTCAGACCTTGGAGAAGATCACCGTGCCGTTGGTGCCGCCGAAGCCGAAGCTGTTGGACATCACCGTGGTCAGCTCGCCATCGTGGCGCTTACGCAGGATCGGCATGCCGTCGAACTCGGGGTCGAGGTTTTCGATGTGGGCGCTCTCGGACGCGAAGCCGTTGTGGAGCATCAGCAGCGAATAGATGGCTTCCTGCGCGCCGGCGGCCCCCAGCGAGTGGCCCGTCAGCGACTTGGTTGAGGAGATCATGGGCATGTCGCCGCCAAAGACCTCGCGCACCGCGCCCATCTCCTTGAGATCGCCCACCGGCGTGGAGGTGCCGTGCGGGTTCAGATAGTCGATCTTGCGCCCGCCGGCCTGATCGAGCGCGATCCGCATGCAGCGCGCAGCGCCCTCGCCGGAAGGAGCCACCATGTCATAGCCGTCCGAGTTGGCACCGTAGCCGACGACCTCGGCGTAGATCTTCGCCCCGCGTGCCTTGGCACGCTCGTATTCTTCAAGGACAACGATACCCGCGCCGCCGGCGATGACGAAGCCGTCGCGGTCCTTGTCATAGGCGCGGGAGGCGACCGACGGCGTGTCGTTGAAGTTCGACGACATCGCCCCCATCGCGTCGAACATATTGGACATGGACCAGTCGATGTCCTCCACCCCGCCGGCGAAGACGACGTCCTGCTTGCCCCATTGGATCTGCTCAGCGGCCGCGCCGATGCAGTGGACGCTTGTCGCGCAGGCCGAGCTGATCGAATAGTTGATGCCGCGCATCTCGAACCAGGTCGACAGCACGGCCGAGGGGCCTGACGCCATGGCCTTTGGCACCGCGAAGGGCCCGATGCGCTTGGGCGAGCCCTTTTCCATCGTCGTCTGGGCCGCCTGCAGGATGACCTGGGTGGACGGACCGCCCTCGCCGACGATCAGGCCGATGCGGTCGTCCTTGATCTCCTCGGCGGTCATGCCGGAATCCTTCAGCGCTTCCTCGAAGGCGATGTGCCCCCAGGCGGTGCCATTGGCCAAAAACCGAGCCGCGCGACGGTCCACCAGCGGGGCCCAGTCTTCGGCCGTCACGCCCAGCGATGGCGGTGCCCAGACCTGGCTGCGGAAGCCGTGCGTGATGTGATCGGGAGCGGACACGACACCGGACTTCGCCGCGCGCAGGGACGCTGTGACCTCCTCCTGGCCGGTGCCGATGGAGGAGACGATGCCCAGACCCGTGACGACGACACGCCGCATGCAGAGTTTCCTTCTCTAGTCGCTGGTCCGCGTTGGCCGCGGAACTCGTTCGAAAATCAGGCGCCGGTCGGCTTCTCGCCCGGCTGGAACAGGCCGACGCGCATGTCGGTCGCCGTGTAGATAGGTACGCCGTCGGCTTCCATCACCCCGTCGGCGATGCCCATGACGAGGCGGCGGTTGATCACGCGCTTGAGCGTGATCTTGTAGGTCACCTTCTTGATGTCCGGGGTCACCTGGCCGGTGAACTTGACCTCGCCGACGCCCAGCGCCCGGCCCTTACCGGGTCCGCCGATCCAGCCGAGGTAGAAGCCCACCAGCTGCCACATGGCGTCCAGACCCAGGCATCCCGGCATCACCGGATCGCCGATGAAGTGGCACTGGAAGAACCAGAGGTCTGGATGAACGTCGAGCTCCGCCTCGATGTAGCCCTTGCCGTGCTCGCCGCCGTCGCCGTTGATCTGGGTGATGCGATCGAACATCAGCATCGGCGGAGCGGGCAGTTGGGCGTTGCCTGGCCCGAACAACTCGCCCCGGCCCGACGCCAGAAGGGCGGCGTGGTCGAACGACGAGGGGTATTGCGACTGGCTCAAGTTGGCCTCCCGAAGTGTGGCGGGGGCGTGACATGGGACAGGGCGGGGGTCAACCGCCGTCTCGATAGGGCCTCAGCGCGCTTCGCCCGCCGGACGCGAGGCGTCGCACAGGGCCGCATCCGCGGCGCCGAACACCGAATCGGCCTTGACCCATCCGCGGAGCTTGCCGGCCCGAACGCGGCACCAGCCGTCCTCGCAGTCGTCGAGAGAGATCAGCGAGCGGCCACTGAAGCGCGCCTTGATGGCGGCCTCGTCGTCCGGTCGGGTCCGGATCGGGATCTCATCTTCGGTGGCATTAAAGGCCCCGCGACGACCGGACGCGACGCTGCGGTGGATCCAGGCGACGGCCCCTTCGGGATCGCAGATCTTTCGCCATTCGCGCGTCTCGGCGATGACCTGCACCGGCAGACCGGCGGCGCGGTATTCCCAGAGGATGCGGTAATCGAGCCCCGGGCCCTGGCGCGCGCGAACCTCGGACGATTTCAGCGAGACCCAGCGCGGCACCTCCAGCCCCGTCGGCGTGGGGCGTCCATCCGGCATGGTGCCTGCGGCCCCCGCCGCCATGCCGGCACCCAGAACCAGGGCGATCACGCCAAGGCGTCGCGTCAGGCTTTGGACACGGAGATGAGACTTGCTAGACACCGGCGTCGGCCGCTCATGGTCAAACCAAGGCTCTCATGTCCAGCAATCGGCTTAAGGTCGTCTTAACCAGAAGGCTGCCCGACGCGGTCGAAACGCGCATGCGCGAGCTGTTCGACGCCGAACTGAACCTGAAGGACGTCGCCTTCGACCGCGCAGCCCTGGTCGCTGCTGTCCAACGCGCCGACGTCCTGGTGCCCACCATCACCGACGAGATCGACGCGGGCCTGATTGCCCAGGCCGGGGATCAACTGAAGATGATCGCCAACTTTGGCGCGGGCGTGGATCATATCGATGTGGATGCTGCCGTGGGGCGGGGCCTGATCGTGACCAACACACCAGGCGTCCTGACCGAGGACACGGCGGATCTGGCCATGAGTCTCATTCTGGCCGTCAGCCGCCGCATCGTGGAAGGCGCGCAGGTCATCGCGGAAGGCCGCTTCGAGGGTTGGACGCCGACCTGGATGTGCGGGCGCAAGCTGTGGGGCAAGCGGCTGGGCATCGTCGGCATGGGCCGCATCGGCCAGGCTCTGGCCCGGCGGGCAAGGGCCTTCGGCATGCAGGTCCACTATCACAACAGAAAGGCCGTCAGCCCTCGGATCGAAGAAGAACTGGGCGCGACCTACTGGGACGATCTGGACCAGATGCTGTCGCGCATGGACCTGATCTCGTTGAACTGCCCGGCGACGAAGGACACGCATCATCTGCTTGACGCCCGACGCCTGGGCCTGTTCCAGCCTCATGCCATTCTGATCAACACGGCGAGGGGCGACCTGATCGACGAGGCGGCTCTGGCCGACGCTGTGGCCCGTCGAGGACTGGCCGGGGTGGGGCTGGATGTGTTCGAGAACGAACCGGCCATCCATCCGGGCCTGATCGGCCACGCCAATGTGGTGCTGCTGCCCCACCTCGGGTCAGCGACGCTGGAAGCGCGCCAGGACATGGGCGACCGCGTCATCGCCAACATCATGACCTTCCAGAACGGTCACCGGCCGCCGGACCGGGTCATCCCGGCGATGTTCTGAGGCTGCGCTCAAGTAGCGAGCGACCGCGTCGCGAGCGATAGTTGACGTGACCCCCTGAAACTCCTTCAGGAATAGCTAGAGTCCGCCCAACGAAGGACGGACAGAATGAAGCGATCG
>JAIERG010000005.1 GCA_019747095.1 Caulobacteraceae bacterium
CCGCCGCAGCAAGCTCGCAAGGCCTTGCGCCCTTCCCAAGCGACGGAACCGGGAGAGAGTCTAGAGCCACTTTCAATGCGGGCGAGCTCACGGCGTCTCAATCGGGACTAACGCTGAATTCCTTGGGAGAATCCGGGTGAGTTTGGATGATTGAGAAAAACAGCGCGCATTTCTCCCTCCCCTTCATGGGGAGGGACCGCGAGCGTCAGCGAGCGAGGGTGGGGTCCGAATGGGACAGCGCACTCCGCACGTACGGACCCCACCCGGTCGTCGCTGCGCGCCGACCACCCTCCCCATAAAGGGGAGGGAGAAAGGGTGGGGTTTGCCCCCATGGGCGACGCCCGCTAGAGCGAACGCTTCCTCCTGACGAAGACTGCCTGCCATGCACGACATCCGCGCCATCCGTGAAAACCCCGAGCATTTCGTCGTCGGGTGGCGGTCGCGTGGCGTGGACGACGCGCAGGCGATCGTGGATCAGGCCCTGGCGCTGGATCGGGACCTGAGGCCGGCGCAGACGGCGGGGCAGGAGGCTCTGGCGAAGCGGAACGCGGCGTCCAAGGCCATCGGCGCGGCCATGGGCAAGAAGGACATGGCCGAGGCCGAGCGGCTGAAGGCCGAGGTCGAGGGGTTGAAGTCCGAGATCGCGGCGCAGGAAGCGGTGGAGGCCGAGAAGGGCAAGGCCCTGCGTGACCTGCTGGCGGCGCAGAAGAACCTGGCGGCCGACGACGTGCCGGACGGCGAGGACGAGGCGGGCAATGTCGAGGTCTCGCGCTGGGGGGCGCCGCGCGACGGCGGGCCGGCCAAGGACCATGCGGACCTGGGCGAGGCGTTGGGGCTGCTGGACTTCGAGGCGGCGGCGAAGATGTCGGGCGCGCGGTTCGCCGTGCTGAAGGGCGGGCTGGCGCGGCTGGAGCGGGCCATCGGCCAGTTCATGCTGGACCTGCAGACCGCCGAGCACGGCTATCTGGAGGTCAATCCGCCCTACCTCGTGCGGGACGAGGCGATGTTCGGCACGGGGCAGTTGCCGAAGTTCGAGGAGGATTTGTTCAAGACCGGCGACTTCAACGCATCAGTTGAGGCGATCGATAAAGCTGTACGCGAGGGTATCCAAAGGTTCGAGAAGGGGGACGTCTTCTCGTGGATGGTCAACCTCCGGGAGGTGATGGACGCCCGCTACCTCATCCCCACCGCCGAAGTATCCCTGACCAATCTCGTGCGCGAGACCATCCTGTCCGAGGACGAGCTGGCCACGCCGATGCGCCTGACCGCGCTGACGCCGTGCTTCCGAGCCGAGGCCGGGTCGGCGGGGCGGGATACGAGGGGGCTGATCCGGCAGCATCAGTTCAGCAAGGTCGAGCTGGTGTCGATCACGCGGCCGGAGGACTCCGACGGCGAGCACGAGCGGATGACGGCGTGCGCGGAAGCGGTCCTTCAGAAGCTGGAGCTGCCCTATCGGCGGATGCTGCTGTGCAAGGGCGACATGGGGTTCTCGGCGCGGAAGACGTTCGATCTGGAGGTCTGGCTGCCGTCGCAGGGGACGTATCGCGAGATCAGCTCCTGCTCCAACTGCGGGGATTTCCAAGCCCGGCGGATGGATGCGCGGTTCAAGCGGGCGGGCGAGAAGAAGACCGAGTTCGTGCACACCCTGAACGGATCGGGGCTGGCGGTCGGTCGCACTCTCGTCGCGATCATGGAGAACTATCAGGATCAGGACGGCCGGATCGCCGTTCCGTCCGCGCTGGCCCCCTATATGGGGGGCGTGACCCACATCGGAGCCTGAGTGATGAAGACCCCGCTTCTGATCGCCGCCGCCGCCGTGATCCTGTCCGCGCCCGCCGTGGCCGGGACGCCCGCCCAGCCGACCCTGTCCGAGCCGACCACCTTCGAAGGGTGGATCCGGGTGTCGGGCGAGGAGTTCCAGCTGATCACCAACGAGAACCGCTATCGCACGGGCTTCTCGCGGCCCTGCGTCTCGGGGGCCCTGCCGAGGAACCTGCAGCGCACGGTCGGGGAGTACGCCGGTCAGAAGGTGCGGATCACGGGCGTGACCATGGAATGGTCCGACGACCTGCCGGGCGACCGATATACCTGGGAGGGATCCAACATCCGCAATGAGTGCGAGAGCGAGGTCGTGATCCTGGCGACCGAGATCGACGCCATCGCCTGACGGACGCGATCGTTTCTCCGGCGGGGTTGCGGATCAACCCTACTTTCGTCATTCCGGGCGCAGGCGCGCCAGCGCCGTAGACCCGGAACAAGGCGGTGCCGAAGCGAAGCGCAGGCGATGCTTCCACGAGCGGCGTGCGTGACAGGTTCGCGCTCTCGCGCGCCGCCTTGTTCCGGGTCTTCGCTGCGCTTCGCCCGGAATGACGAAAGAAAAAATGCGCGTACTCCTGACCAACGACGACGGCGTGGAGGCCGAGGGCCTGCACTGTCTCGAGCGCATCGCCCGGACCCTGTCGGACGACGTGTGGATCGTCGCGCCGCAGGAGGAGCAGTCCGGCAAGGGGCGGGGCATCACCCTGACCGAGCCGTTGCGGGTCAACCGGCTGGGCGAGCGGCGGTTCGCGGTGAAGGGGACGCCGACGGACTGTGTCGTTCTGGCGGTCAACGACATCCTGCCCGGACGGCCGGACCTGGTGCTGAGTGGCGTCAACCGCGGGCACAATGTGGGGGAGGACTGCTCCTATTCCGGCACGGTGGCCGGCGCGTTGCAGGGCATGGCGTTCGGCATACGCTCCATCGCGCTGAGCCAGAGCCTGGAGCGGTTCCACGACGAGGTGACCGCGCATTGGGAAACGGCGGAGACGTTCGCGCCCGCCATCATCCGCCGCCTGCTGGACCAGCGCTGGGCTGAGGGCGTGGTGATGAACCTGAACTTCCCCGCCCGGGCGCCGGACGAGGTCACCGAGGTCGAGGTGACACGGCAGGGGTTTCGCAACGAGGGCGAGATGCATGCGGTCAAGCGCACCGACCTGCGCGGGCGCGACTATTTCTGGATGAGCTTTCGCGGGACCAAGCAGGACCATGCGCCGGGCACGGACCTGCGGGCGATGGACGACGGCAAGATCTCGGTCACGCCGCTGCACATCGACCTGACGCACCGCGAGAGCGTGCATGAGCTGAAGGGCGTGCTCGGCGGAGTGCCGCCGAGATGAACCTGAGGGACGACCGCGCCGGACGTCTGATCCTGTCGCTGCGACAGCAGGGGGTGACGGACGCGCGCGTGCTGGGGGCGATGGAGTCCATCGACCGCGCCGTGTTCGTGCACGAGAAATTCCTGGATCAGGCCTGGGAGGATCAGGCCCTGCCGATCGACTGCGCCCAGACCATCAGCCAGCCCTACATCGTCGGCCTGATGAACCAGGCGCTGATGGTCGAGCCGCGCCACCGGGTGCTCGAGATCGGGACGGGCAGCGGATACCAGTGCGCGGTGCTGAGCCGGTTGGCGCGCTATGTCTATTCGGTGGAGCGATATCGCAGCCTGCTGACCGAGGCCGAAGCGAAGCTGCGCACGCTGGGCATCGACAACGTCATCACGCGGCATTCCGACGGCGGCATGGGCTGGCCCGAGCAGGCGCCGTTCGACCGGATCATGGTCACGGCCGCGGCCCCGACCGAGCCGACCGAGCTGCTGAAACAGCTGAAGCCCGGGGGCGTGCTGGTCGCGCCGGTGGGCCGGACGTCGGTGCAGATGCTGCATCGCTATGTGGGCCAGCCGGACGGGAGTTTCCGCCGCGAAAGCCTGTGCGAGGTGCGGTTCGTGCCGCTGGTCGAGGGGACGGCGAAGGAGGGGTGAGGGAGTAGGGAGTAGGGGGTGCGGCGTTCCAACGCCCTCGGGTGGACGGTCGCTACGGCGATGGCTGAACCAACGTTTCCCCTAATCCCTACTCCCTAATCCCTATTCCCTCCTTGGCCCCATTAACCTTTCCGCCCCACTTTCGCGCGGTTTGGGGGTATGCCTGCAGCATAGACTCGGGGCTCGGAATCGGGAGGTGCGGATGGCGCTCGGACAGTGGATCAGGGCAGGCGCGATCGCGCTTGCGGGGCTCGCGGCGACGGCCTGCGCCAGCTATCCCGAGGCGCCGCGATACTCGACGCGGCCGATGGCGGGGTATGGGGCGAACGTGCCCCCGGCACCGACCCCGCCGCCCTCTGGCGGGCCGAGCCAGCCCGCACCGCCGGCCTATGTCGCACCGCCGCCGCCGCCGACCGTGCCGGTCGAACCGATCGAGGGCGGGGCCTTGCCGCCCGCGGGGTCAGCGTCATCGTCGGGTGCGATGGCTCCGCCTCCGCCACCGGCCTATGCGCCTCCGCCAGTCGCCAGCGCACCGACGACGGTGAGCGCGGGGGCGGCCTATGTGATCCAGCCGGGCGACACCATCTCGGGCGTCGGTCGCCGGTTCCAGACCCCGGTGCAGATCCTGATCGACCTGAACGGCCTCGGGCCGCGCGGCGCGATCACCGTCGGTCAGTCGATCATCCTGCCCGACAGCGCGGTCGATACCGGGACCGATCCCTATGCCACCGGGCCTACCCCCACCGGAGTCCTCGTGCCCGAGAACGGAATCGCGCCCCCGCCGCCCCCGCCGCCGTCGGGCAATCCGGCGACGCCGCCTCCACCGCGACAGCCTGCGTCCGCTGGCCGAACCGGCACGGCCGCACCGGGATCGGTGTCGCTTCAGTGGCCTGTGCGAGGCGACATAGTGCGGCGGTTCGGCCCTGTCGGCCTGGGCGAGCGCAACAACGGCATCAACATCGCCGCGCCGGCCGGAGCCCCCGTGGTCGCGGCCGCCGATGGCGTGGTGGGTTACGTCGGCGATGATCTGCCGGGTCAGGGACTGACGGTGTTGATCACCCACAGGGACGGATGGAGAACCGTCTATGGCCATCTGGGCTCGGCCACGGTTGACGACAACCAGAGCGTACGCGCCGGTCAGCAGATCGGCACGGTCGGGCTGACGGCCGGCGACGGGCGGCCCTCGATGCATTTCGAGACCCGCCGCATGCAGGGCGACGAGCCTGTGGCGATCGATCCGGTGACGGTGCTGCCGAGATAGCCGCGTTGCATCTTGCGACGCCCGGCCCTAGGTAACGCGCCTTGTTTTCGTAAGGGCGCCCGACTGCGAGGCTGGCCCGACTGTCGGGGAAGACACCATGACCACACCCGCTGACGGCGGTATCGTCGCGCTGATCGTGCAGTTTCTGCCGTTCATCGCCATCTTCGTGCTGTTCTACTTCTTGCTGATCCGCCCCCAGCAGAAGCGCGCCAAGGAGCATCAGGCCATGATCGCGGCGGTGAAGCGTGGCGATACAATCGTCATGTCGTCGGGCATGATCGGCAAGGTGACCCGCGTCGAGGACGCCGAGGTCAACGTCGAGATCGCGCCTTCGGTCAACGTGCGGGTGGTCAAGTCGATGATCGCCGAGGTGCGTAACCGCACCGCCGTCGCCGCCAACGATTCCAAGCCCGACAAGGCCTGATCGCCGCTCGCTGAAACGGAAGCTCCGTCATGGTTCAGCTGTCGCGCTGGAAAGTCATTCTTGTCGTCCTGTCCATCGTGTTCGGGGCGCTGTTCGCCCTGCCGAACATGCTGACACCGGCCCAGCGCGACGCGCTGCCGGACTTCCTGCCCAAGGGGACGCTGAACCTGGGTCTGGACCTGCGCGGGGGATCGTACCTTCTGCTCGAGGTCGATACCGAGGAGATGCGCAATAAGCGCGTCACCAACCTGATCGAGGACGCCCGGGTCTCCTTGCGCGAGGAGGGCATCGCCACGAGCGCGATCGCCCGCGAGGAGCGGGGTGCCCTGATCACCCTGACCAGCGCGGCCCAGCAGGACGCGGCATTTGAGGCGCTGCAACTCGCCGCTGGTGCCGCGGGACCGAACGGGCAACCCGAGAAAACGGTTCAGCGGGTCGGCGCTGACCGACTGAGGTTCACCTTCACCGATGCGACCTGGGCCGGCATGAGCTCGCGCGCCGTGGACCAGTCGATCGAGGTTGTGCGCCGCCGGATCGACTCACTTGGCACCCGCGAGCCTTCGATCACCCGTCAGGGCGCGGAGCGTATTGTCGTCCAGGCACCGGGCGAGAGCGATCCCGCGGCGCTGGAGCGGGTCATCGGCCAGACCGCGCAGTTGACGTTCCAGATGGTCGATGTCGAAAACCAGACCCAGGCGATCCAGACCGGCCTGGTCCCGCCTGACGCCGAACTGCTTCAGGACGAGGCGGGCACGCCCTATCTGGTCAAGCGGCGCATCCTGGTGTCCGGCGAGAACCTGACCCGCGCTAGTGTCGGTGCCGATGAGAGCGGTCGTCCCGCCATCGACTTCCGCTTCGATGGGCAGGGCGCGCGCCGGTTCGGCGAAGCCACCGCCCAGAACATCGGACGCCCGTTCGCAATCATCCTAGACGGACGCGTGATCTCCGCCCCGACCATCCAGGGCGCGATCACCGGAGGCACCGGCCAGATTACCGGCAGCTTCTCGATCGAGAGCGCGGGTGAGCTGGTCAATCTGCTGAACGGTGGTGCCCTGCCGGCACCGTTGACGGTGGAAGAGCGCCGCGTGGTCACCGCCGAACTGGGCGCCGACGCAGTTCAGGCGGGTGCGATCTCAACCGCGATCGCGTTCGCGATCATCATCGTCTTCATGATCCTGTCCTACGGCGTCCTGTTCGGGGGCGTGTCGGTGCTGGGGCTGTTCCTCAATGCCCTGCTGATCGTGGCGGCCATGTCGATGACCCAGGCCACGCTGACGCTACCCGGTATCGCCGGTCTGATCCTGACCTTCGCCGTGGCCGTGGACGCCAACGTTCTGATCTATGAGCGGATGAGGGACGAGGCGCGGGCCGGACGGTCCGTCATCGCCAGTATGGACGCAGGCTTCAACAAGGCCTGGGGCACCATTCTGGACGCCAACGTCACGACGCTGGTGGCAGCCCTGATCATGTTCGTGTTCGGGGCCGGACCGGTGCGCGGGTTCGCCTGGACCCTGACGATCGGGGTGTTCACATCGGTGTTTTCGGCCGTGCTCGTGGCCCAGGTACTGCTGGCATACTGGCTCAAGTCGCGCCGTCCCAAGACCCTGCCGATCGCGGAGAGCGCATGATGAGCTGGTGGCCCCTTATCAAGGTCGTTCCGATCAAGACGAACCTTCGGTTCGTCAGCTTCGCCAGGTTTTTCGGTGCCCTGTCGGCCGTTCTCTGCATCGCTTCGGTGATCGGCGTCTTCTACCCCGGCATGAAGATGGGCATCGACTTCCAGGGCGGGGCGGCGATGGAGCTGACCACCTCCGATGGCCGGCCGCTTGACCTCGAAAAGGTCCGTACTGCGGTCGACGGACTGGGCATGGGTGACGTCGGTGTGCAGGGGATCGATGACGACTCCAGCGCCATTCTCCGATTCCAGGTACCTGAGGGGCAGGCGCAGGGCGAGGTCGTCCAGCGCGTGCAGTCCGCTGTGACGGCCGAGGTCGGGGCCGTGACCTATTCCGGCGTGAGTGTCGTTGGATCCAAGGTCTCCGGCGAGCTGTTCACGGCGGGTCTGCTGGCCCTTGGGGCCGCCGTCGTCTTGATGTTCGCCTACATCTGGTTCCGGTTCGAGCCGCAGTTCGGTTTCGGTGCCGTGGCGGGCCTGCTCCACGACGTGGTTCTGGTCTTCGGCCTGATCGTGCTGCTGCGACTTGAGTTCAACTTGAACATGGTCGCGGCGATCCTGACGGTTATCGGCTATTCGATGAACGATACCGTCGTGGTGTTCGACCGCCTGCGGGAGAACCTGCGCAAGTACAAGACCATGCCCCTGCGCGACGTGATCGATCTGTCGATCAACGAGACCCTGTCGCGCACCATCATCACCGGGGTGACCGCGGTGATGGTGCTGGCGGCGCTGGCGGTGTTCGGCGGCGTGGCCCTGTTTGGCTTCTCGATCGCCCTGATGGCCGGCATCATCATCGGCACCTATTCGTCGATCTATGTCGGTGCGCCGATCATCCTGCTGTGGGGCGTGAAGCGTGGCGAGTTCGCCGAGGAAGCCAAGCCGGTGAAGCTGGGGATGGCGAGCCGGCCCTAGGGTGTTGTCTCCTCCCTGTCGCGAAGCGATGGGGAGGGGGACCGCGAAGCGATGGAGGGGCTCTGTTCGCTGCGCGGCTCGATTGGGCGTTCAGGACCCCTCCGTCACTTCGCTGCGCTTCGTGCCACCTCCCCATCGAAGATGGGGAGGAGACGCGGTAGGCTTGCACGACTCACAGGGGGGACTCACATGGCCGGACTGCTTTCGAACTTCAGGAACACCCTGATCCTCAGCCTCGTTCTGGCGGGGGTGATGGTCTTCGCCTTTGGCCGAACGGCGCCCGGTGGCTTCGACATCAGCTTCTGGCAGGCCGTGGCGCGCTGGAGCCATGTCGGCTTCGGCATCTTGTGGATCGGGCTGCTCTACTATTTCAACTTCGTGCAGATCCGCGTCATGCCGACCATCCCCGGTGATCTGAAGCCGGCGGTGACGAAGTATATCGCGCCCGAGGCCCTGTTCTGGTTCCGCTGGGCGGCGCTGTTCACCGTGCTGGCGGGCCTGGCCATTCTGGCCCTGCGCGGCCACGGCTATGCCATGGAGGTCCTGAGCTTCGGCCTCGCGGGTGGACTGGTTCAGGGCGATCAGGGGTATATGCTGCTGGGTGTCGGCGTCTGGCTGGCCATCATCATGTTCCTGAACGTCTGGGGCATTATCTGGCCGAACCAGAAGCGCGCCCTGGGGATTGTCGTCGTGGACGATGACAAGAAGGCGCGGGCGGCGCGCGTCGCCATGCTGGGCAGCCGGACCAACCTGCTGCTCAGCCTGCCGATGCTGACGTCGATGGCGATGTACCAGACCCTGTTTGGCTGATCGCGACATGCGGCTCGGCCGGATCGCGTTCGTCCTGCTGATCCTCGGCGAGGCGATCCAGTGGGGCGCCATGATCGCGGGCGGAGCGGCCTATCCCGGCTACGATCCGCTGCGTCAGTACGTCAGCGAACTGGGCGCGACCGGGGCGGCGACTGGCGAGACGGTGAGCTGGCTCGGTTTCTTTCCGAGCGGCGTTCTGATCGTGGGCTTCTGCCTCCTGGCGGCGGCGGTGCTGCGTCGAAACATGATGGCCGTTCTCGGCCTGCTCTTGCTGGCCTGGTATGCGTTCGGGCTCGTCGGGGCCGCCCTCTATCCCTGCGCCTTCGAGTGCTCTCGGGTCGAACCGAGCCCTTCGCAGATGATGCACGACCTGATCGGGGGGACAGGATATCTGGCCGGCGTGTTCGGCCTGCTCCTTGCGGCGGTGTCGACCCGTAGATCACGCGCGCAATGGCTCATGCCGCTCGGCCTGATCTGTTTCGTCGTCGCCTTGGTGGCGTTCGGGGCGCTTGTCGCCGAGGTCGATATGCTGGGTCTCGTGCAGCGCATTTTGGAGCTGGCGCTGACGGTGTTTCTCCTGTCGTTCGGCCTTGCGCTCGCCAAGGAGCGGCTAGGCCCGCGGGCGTCGCCGTGACCGACACGGGGACGCTCGACGATCAGGTCCGCACCGCTGACCCAGATCGGTGGCTGTCCAGCCGGTTCGTGGGCGACGCCGAGGCGCGGGCGGACCTGATCGCGCTCTATGCGTTCGAAGTTGAACTGCTCACCATTCCGACGCGGGTGACCCAGCCCTTGCTGGCTGAGATGCGCTATGCCTGGTGGCGCGAGCAGATGGACGGAGTGTTCGCGGGCCTTCCCCGCAAGGGCCATCCGGTCCTCGAGGCTCTGACGCTGGCGGTCTCGCGCCGCGAGCTGGATCGGGCTCCGTTCGAGGCCTTGATCGAGGCCCATATCGGACGGATTCATTCGGAGCCGCACGATTTGGACGCCTTCTATGTCGGACCTATGCAGGCCGCCGTGCGCGTGCTGGCGCGGGCGGGGCATGAGGCATCGGTGGTCGAGGCCGGGCGGATGTGGGGGCTGGCCCAGACAGGGCGGGTGGAGGAAGCCAGGGCGGCCCGCGCCTCGGCTAACCGCGCGCTGAAGGGCCTGCCTGCGGCGGCGTTTCCTGCGGTGGCGCATGCGGCCCTGATCGGCGTGACCAGCGAGGGCGTGAAGCGCTTGAGACTGTTCTGGGCGACGCTGACCGGCGGTGTGTAGCGACCCGGCCTCGGGGGCCCCATGTTGGCAAGGGGCCGGAAGGACACCGTCATGAGCCGGATGCACGTCGAACGACATTGGATCGCCCGGATCGGCTGGCTGAGGGCTGCCGTGCTGGGGGCCAATGACGGCCTGATCTCTACCGCCAGCCTGATCGTGGGCGTAGCCGCCGCCAGCGCCGACAAGTCCGGCGTGATCGTCGCCGGTGTCGCCAGTCTGGCCGCCGGAGCCATGTCCATGGCTGCGGGAGAGCATGTCTCGGTCAGTTCGCAGTCGGACACGGAAAAGGCCGATCTGGCGCGCGAGGCCGCTGAGCTCCAGGCCGATCCGGCCGCCGAACATCTGGAACTGGAAGCGCTTTATCGGGCGAGAGGCGTGGAGCCAGACACTGCGCGGGAGGTGGCCCGGCAGTTGATGGCGCGCGACGCCCTGGCCGCCCATGCGCGCGACGAGCTGGGGATTTCAGACTTCACCACGGCGCGACCGATCCAGGCGGCCCTGACATCGGCAGCCACATTCGCTGCCGGGGCGGCGGTTCCCCTCCTCGTCGCTGTGTTCGCCCCGCGGGCAGGATTGTTGATCTGGGTCGTGGGGGCGGCGCTGGTCGGACTGATGGCGCTGGGCGCGCTGGGGGCGCGAGCCGGTGGGGCCGATATCCTTCGCTCCGTCGTCCGGGTGACCTTCTGGGGTGCCCTGGCCATGGCCGTCACCGCCGGGATCGGCCGGATTTTCGGCGCGGTGGTCTGATGTCAGGCGGTGGTTCCTGGCCAGGCGGTGACCTCGGCGGGCCAGACGCGACGGTTCGGTGAGCCGTCGTAGACCCAGCTCATGCCCCGAGCGAACGCGTGCACGCCGGCCCGGGTCGCCGGCGAAGCGGCAGGCAGGTCGTGCATGCGTCGGGCCCAGGGCGGCAAGAGGTCGGCTCCCGCCGCCATGATCAGCGCGGCAGAGGCCCGTTCGGCCGCGCCGCCGATCCTCTGGCGCATGACGAGGTCCGCAACCTCGCGCGTGCGCGTATCGGCCTTCAGCGCATCGCGCATCGACTGGATCAGGGCGTCCGCGCCGGCGCGGTCGGTCGGCACGGGGTCGGCGCCGAGCGCAAGGCCGATGCGGGCCATCTCGGCGATGTAGGCGTCCTGATCCGCGCGGCTCATGCTCGGCTCGCCATAGCGGACCCAGGCGTCGAGGAAGCTGGTGATCTCGGTGACGTGGACCCAGGCGAGCAGACGCGGGTCGCTGACGCGATAGGGCGTTCCGTCGGGCAGGGTTCCGCCCAGTTTGTTGTGGATGCGGCGCACGCGGTCGATGGCGGCCCGACCATTATAGGCATGGTCGTAGGTGGTGACGGCGATGAACTTGGCGGTGCGGCGCAGGCGGCCGTGCATGTCGGCGCGGAAGTCGGAATGGTCCCAGACCCCGGCCAGCACTGCCGGATGCAGCATCTGCAGCAGCAGGCCCGAGACGCCGCCGATCATC
>JAIERG010000042.1 GCA_019747095.1 Caulobacteraceae bacterium
TCTTCCATCTTGAGCAGCTTCTCGCGCTCGCCCTCCAGCATCTTGTCGACGGGCACGCCGGTCCAGCGGCTGACGACCTGGGCGATCTGTTCGGCGTCGACGACCTCGGGGGTGAGCGAGGCGGCGGCGGCCTCGGCGCTTTCGGCCTCGGCCAGCGACTTCTCGATCTGGGGGATCTGGCCGTAGGCGATCTCGGACGCGCGGGCGAGGTCGCCGTTGCGTTGTGCGCTGGCCAGCTCGGCGCGCAGGCGGTCCAGCGTCTCGCGGAGCTGGGCGCCTTGCCCGACCTTTTCCTTCTCGGCCTTCCAGCGCCGGGTCAGGTCCTCGGATTCGACCTCCAGATCGCTGATCTCGTCCTCGAGCTTTTCGAGGCGCTGGATCGAGGCGGCGTCGGTCTCCTTCTTGAGGGCCTCGCGCTCGATCTTGAGCTGGACCAGGCGGCGGTCGATCTCGTCCAGCGCCTCGGGCTTGGAATCGACGGCCATGCGCACGCGCGACCCGGCCTCGTCGATCAGGTCGATAGCCTTGTCGGGCAGGAAGCGGTCGGTGATGTAGCGGTTGGACAGGGTGGCGGCGGCGACGATGGCCGAGTCCGAGATGCGCACCCCGTGGTGGACCTCGTACTTCTCCTTCAGCCCGCGCAGGATGGAGACGGTGTCCTCCACCGTCGGCTCGGACACGAACACGGGCTGGAAGCGGCGGGCGAGCGCGGCGTCCTTCTCGACGTGCTTCCTGTACTCATCCAGGGTGGTGGCACCGACGCAGTGCAGCTCGCCGCGGGCGAGGGCGGGTTTCAGCAGGTTGGACGCATCCATGGCGCCGTCGGTCTTTCCGGCCCCGACCAGGGTGTGCATCTCGTCGATGAAGAGGATGATCTGGCCCTCGGCGGCCGTGACCTCGCCCAGCACGGCCTTCAGCCGCTCCTCGAACTCGCCGCGATACTTCGCGCCGGCGATGAGGGCGCCCATGTCGAGCGCCATGACGGTCTTGTCCTTCAGGCTCTCGGGCACGTCGCCGTCGACGATGCGCTTGGCCAGGCCCTCGACGATGGCGGTCTTGCCGACGCCGGGCTCGCCGATCAGGACGGGATTGTTCTTGGTGCGGCGGGCCAGGACCTGGATGGTGCGGCGGATCTCCTCGTCGCGGCCGATGACGGGGTCGATCTTCTGGTCCCGCGCGGCCTGGGTCAGGTCGCGGGCGTAGCGTTTCAGGGCATCGTAGGCGTCCTCGGCCCCGGCGCTGTCGGCCGTCTTGCCCTTTCG
Source organism: Caulobacteraceae bacterium (assembly GCA_019747095.1). Taxonomy (GTDB): domain Bacteria; phylum Pseudomonadota; class Alphaproteobacteria; order Caulobacterales; family Caulobacteraceae; genus Brevundimonas. Next base: position 1,263 of record JAIERG010000042.1, read on the forward strand.
GACATCGGCGACGGCGGCGTCCAGCTTGTCGGCGGTGACGCCGGCGGACTTCAGGGCGTCGCCGGCGGGGCCGCCCTCACGCGCGATGGCGGACAGGAGGCGTTCGGTGGTGACGAAGGCGTCGCCGTTCTTCTTCGCCGCCTCCTCGGCCTTGGCAAAGACGCGAGCGGTGGCGCCGTCCAGATACAGCTGGCCCGAGCCGCCCTCGACCTGGGGCCGCTTCTTCAGCAGGGCTTCGGCCGCCGCGTCGGCCTTGGCGGGATCGCCGCCGGCGGCGGTGATGAGGTTGCGGGCCAGGCCGTCGCGTTCTTCCAACAGGACCTTGAGCAGGTGCTCGGGCGCGAACTGCTGGTGCTTTCTGGCCAGCGCCAGGGTCTGGGCCGACTGGACGGCCTGTTTGGCGCGGTCGGAGTAGAGGTCGAGATTCATGGCTGTCCCCTGAGGCGACGATGGTGGACCGGCGTCCTCGAAGGAGCAACGCCGCTATGACGGGGACGTGGGTGTGGCGAAGCGGCCACACAAGAGGTCCACGGCGGGAGGGTCTAGGGTGGCCCCATGCCGCACGAACTCTGGCCCGTCGATCCGTCCGTCGTCCTGCCGTTCCTCGTGGCGGTTCTGCTGATCGAGCTGACGCCGGGGCCGAACATGGGCTGGCTGGCGCTGGTGTCGATGGCGCAGGGGCGGCTGGCGGGCCTGGCAGCGGTCGCGGGCGTGACGGTCGGCCTGGCGGTCTGGATGGTGTTGGCCGCGATCGGGCTGACCTCAGCGCTGCTGGCGTTTCCGGCGCTGTACCAGGCCGTGCGCTGGGCGGGCGTGCTGTTCCTGCTGTGGCTGGCGTGGGAAGCCTGGGCCGGGGCAGGCAAGGGGGGCGACGAGGCGGGGCGCGACCCGGAGAAGCTGAGGGGTCTGTTCCTGCGCGGCCTGACCGGCAACCTGCTGAACCCGAAGGCGGCGGTCTTCTATGTGGCGCTGCTGCCGACCTTCATCCGGCCCGATCACGGTCCGCCGATGATGCAGGCCCTCACGCTGGGGAGCCTGCACCTGATCGTCAGCGTGATCATCCACGGAGCCATCGTGCTCGGCGCGGCGGCGGCCGGAGCGGTGGTCATGCGCCGGCTGCGTGGCCTGTGGGCCGGTCGGGCGATGGCGGCGGGGATCGCCACCGTCGCCGTCTGGATGGCCTGGGCGACCCGGGGGTGACCCGGATCAGCCGCCGGTCGGGCCGGTCGAGAAGTCGAACTGTTCCGGCTGGCGACGCTGGCCGTTGCCCAGAGCCCAGCTGAAGCCGATGTAGAAGGCCGTCAGGTTGATGTCCTGGTTGAATTCCTCCCGGAAGGCGGGGGTCTCGAACACGCTGTCGTTGTTGAAGGTCCCCAGCACGTCACGACCGGTGAAGACGAAGGACAGCTGCTCGGTGAGCTTGCGACGATAGCCGATGTTCAGCATGCCGCCGGCCTCGCGGGTGCCCTGGGCCAGAAGCTGCTCGCCCTGCCAGAAGCCCGTGACCTGGACGAAGTCTTTGGCCGTCGGCTGCCATGTCAGGCTGGCGCGGCCACTGGCGAAGGTGCCTTCGCGGTTGCCGCCGCCCGGAATGCCCGTCGAGTCGATCTCCTGACGGAACAGGTTGACCGCGCCGCTGTAGCGCAGCGTCGACGTCAGCGGGCCGGTGGCGGTCAGCTCCACCCCCAGGTCGCGGCGCGAGCCGAGGTTCTCGGGCCGGGTCAGCAGCACACCGCCACCGATGTCGCGCGCGACCTCGGTGAAGGCGCCGTCCGTGTCCCGCAGATAGGCGGTGGCCATGTAGAAGGATTGCCCCTCGCGCATCTGCCACATGACCTCGAAGGCGTCGGTTTCCTGGGGCTCCAGATCCGGATTGCCCGAGCGCAGGTTCAGGGGGTCCTGGAAGGCGACGAAGGGGTTCAGCTGGGCCGGGGACGGCCGCGCGATACGGCGCGAATAGCTGGCGCGCAGCGTCTGGGTCTCGGACAGCTTGTACTGCAGGTGAGCGGTCGGATAGGCCTTGAAGTAGTCCTGCTCCGCCGTGGTGCCACCGGTCAGGTCCGTGATCTCGATGTCGGCCTGTTCGAGACGCAGGCCCAGCTGGGCCGAGAACTGCTCGGTCAGCGGCCGCTCCCAGGTGGCGTACCAGGCGTGAACCGTCTGCTCGGCCTCGAAGCTGTTGGTGAAGCCGGCGATCGGCAACAGAGACGACGTCGTTCCGCCGCGGAACAGCCGGAAGTCCTGCTCAGGCTTCTGGATGTTGAGCTCATAGCCCAGACGCAGCTGGCCGCCCTCGGCGAACGGCCGGGTATAGGCGCTGGTCAGGCCGATGGTGGTCTGGTCGACGTTCTGGTCGAACCGCTCATAGAAATCGGGGGCTACGGGCGTCAGGAAGCGGTTGAGCGTCAGCGCGCCGATCTCATTGCTGTTCTCGTCGAAACGAAGCTCGTTGGACCACTCGTGGCCGGCGTCGTCGAAGCGATGGAGCAGGCGCACCGTCGCGCCCCAGTTCACGAAGTCGAAGTCGACGGAACCGTCGCGGCGATAGCGGCTGGTCACGGTCCCGGCCGCGTTGCGCGTCTCGAACAGGCCGGGCTGGTCCTGCTCGCCCTCGAAGGCGACTCCGCGCAGCTCACCGGTCAGCTGGGTGCGATCGGTCAGGCGGTACTCGGCCGTGACCCGGCTGACCACGCCCGACTGGTCGTTCTCGACCTCCTGCACGGTGGTCGTGGTCGACAGCAGGGCACCGGTAGCCGGGTTGAACTGTTCTCGGATGCGCTCCAGCGAGACGCCGACAGGGTCGGCACGGTAGCTGACGTCGCCGGACAGCGTCAGGCGGTCTTGCTGGATCGAACCCGAAACGCCCGCATTCCAGCGGCCGTCATCGCCGACATTGATCCGGATCGAGCCGGTGGTCTGGCGGCCAGGACGCGGCGCGGTCGGCCGCGTGATCAGGTTGATCACCCCGCCGGAGCCCTCGGGGCTGTAGGCCGCCGAAGGATTGGTCATGACCTCGACCCGCGAATACTGATCAGCCGGTAGCTGCAGGATGGCCTGGCCGCGTCCGGGGCCCGAGAGGATTCCCGAGGGCCGGCCGTCGACGAGAATGGTGACGCTGGCGTCGCCGCGCAGGGACACATTGCCCTCGGGATCCACATCGACGGAGGGGACGTTGCGAAGAGCGTCGGCGAGGGTGCCGGTCGTGGCCTGCAAATCGTTGGCCATGCTGTAGCTGACCGAGTCGATGGAGGTCCGGGTCTCCTGCCGGTTCCCAGTGACAACGACGTCGGTCACGGCGTCGTTCGGGGCTTCGCCTTCTTCCTGCTCCTGGGCCGGCTGGGTCTGGGCGGGCGGCGTCTGCCGCGCCGGCTGGGCGGGGGCGGTCTGCGCCAGCGCAGGCGTGCCGATGGCGGCCAAGGCGGCGCCCGCCATCAGGATGGATTTCAGTCGGATCATGATCACAGCCCCTTCGCGGTCGCCCGGCGCGCCCGTTCCGAGCGCGGCAATATCAAGCTTCCTTTACGCCCCAAAGTTACTTCGCCGTCATTTTCGTCGAGATTTCATAATGTTACGATCACGCAATCATGATGGCTGAAACGGGGCGGTTCTTGCGGCGGGCTGGCGCGGCCCGACTGGCGTCGCTAGCGTCGGTCCCTTGATGGACCGGAGCCCGCCCATGACCGACCGCCTGCCTGCCCTGACGCGCCGTTCAGCCCTTTTTGCATCGGCGGGCGCTGCGGCCTTGCCCTCGGCTTCATGGGCGCAGACGTCGAGCGCGGCCAATGACAACGCCGGTCTGGCCGAGGCCGTCGATGCCCATGTACGCCAGTGCATGGCGGCCTGGCCTGACCAGCCGGCGCTGGGCATCACCCTGGTCAAGGATGGTCAGCCGATCCTCACCCGGGGCTACGGCGTCAAGCGTCAGGGAACCCAGGACCGTGCGGACGAGCACACCCTGTTCGCCATCGCGTCGAACACCAAGAACGTCACGGCGGCGGCGCTGGCCATTCTGGTCGACGAAGGCAAGGTGAAATGGGACGAACCGGTGCGCACCTATTTGCCAGGCTTCACCCTGTCGGACCCCTTCATTGCCGAGCGGATCACTGTGCGGGATACGCTGAGCCACCGGGCGGGCTTCGGTCTGGGGGCCGGCGACCTGCTGTTCTGGCCCAACTCGGACCGGAGCCGCGCAGAGATCATGGCGGCAGTGCCCCATGTGCCGATCGAGGACGGCTTCCGGGCCAACTACCACTACTGCAACCTGATGTTCGTGGTCGCCGGCGAGGTCCTCGCTGCCGTCTCCGGCATGCCTTGGGAGACCTTCATCCAGACGCGCATCCTGGACCGGGTCGGCATGAGCGAGACCGTGCCCTTCACCTCCATGGCGGATGCATCGAAGTCTGCCCTGCCGCACGGACGGATCGGGCCGCCGCTGCGCTATCAGGGGGCGATGACCCTCCTTAGCGACACCATCGCCGGCATCTGGAACTGGGATGCCGCGGGGGCGGCTGGCGGCTTCTGCACCACGCCCTCGGACTGGGCCAAGTGGATCCAGGTGCGGCTTGCCATGGGGGCCTTGCCGGACGGGACGCGGCTGTTTTCAGAAGCGCGCGCCACCGAGATGTGGCGGCCCAACATCATCGTCGGCTCTTCGCCGGGGCCGACGGCGGAGCTGCCTGGCCGGGCCATCGCCTCGACCTATGCCATGGGCTGGCAGGTGCAGGACTATCGCGGCGAGCGGCTGATCAGCCACGGCGGCGGGTCACCGGGCGGGATTTCGGCGACCGTTCTGCTGCCGGGTCGCAACGCAGGCTTCGCAATCTTCTCCAATGCGGAGGAAAGCCTTCTGCTCCGGGCGCTGCGCAGCGGGATCGCCGACCTTGTGATGGGCAAGGCCGGGTTCGACTGGATTGCGGACTCCAAGCGCCTTGAGAGCGAGGGGACCGCGCGCTCCCTCGCCGCCGCCGCGGAGATCGACGCCAAGCAGGCGGCGGGAGCCCCGCCGTCGCTACCGTTTTCGGCTTATGCCGGGACCTGGCGCGATCCGTGGTACGGCGACATCGTGATCGAGATGCGCGGCGAACGGCCATGGCTGAGCTTCACTCGCACGCCGGCGCTGCAGGGGCCGCTCGAGCCCTATGAGGGCGAGACGATGCGCACGCGGTTCCCCGACAAGCGCGAGGAAGACGCCTTCATCACCTTCGAGCTCGAGAACGGCCAACCGGTGCGGGCGACGATGAAGGGGGTCAGCCCCGACATCGACTTCAGCTACGACTATCACAACCTGCGTCTGACGCGGGTCTGAGCGCGAAATGGAGCCCTGGAGCGTGAACAACGCTTCATCGGGCCGCCGGAATATGGTCAGGGTCGCGTCATGGCCGCGCCGCGACGACCCGTCATCGTCGGTGATGTCGACAAGGGTCCCCATGCGGGGAGAAGGAATAAAATGACGCTGTCCCGCAGAGATCTCGGTTTCGGCCTGGCCGCCGTCGCGGCCCTGGCCGGTGCGCTGCCCGCTTCGGCCCAGACCGGCTTGTCGGAGGCAGATCGTGCCGCGCTGAACCAGGCCCAGTCCTATCTGCAGGGTCTGACCTCGGCCCAGGGCACCTTCGTGGAGACGGGCGCCGGCGGACAGCGGCGGGAAGGCCGCTTCTATCTGCAGCGGCCCGGCCGGATGCGGTTCGAGTACACCACGCCTGCCGGGTTGCTGGTGGTCTCGGACGGATCGAATGTGAAACGGTGGGATCCGCGCCTGGAGGTGTTCCGCCAGGTCCCGCTAAGCCAGACGCCGCTGTCGACCTTTCTGGCGCGAGAGGTTCGCCTGGATCAGGGCGTGACCATCGAGCGGGTGACGCGCATGCAGTCTGGTGCCTTCGCCATCACCGCCCGGGACGCACGGCGTCCGCGTGACGGTCAGGTGATCCTCGCCTTTGCCGGAAACCCCCTGCGCCTGCAGGAGTGGACGATCACCGATGCCCAGGGCGCACGCACGCGGACCCAGCTAACGACGCTGCAGCCCGCCTCGGGTCTCTCCGCGAGCCTGTTCCGATTGACCGACCCGACCCGGCGACCGGGCAGAAATTGAAGGAATCACGACGACCGGATCGTGCCCGGACGAACACAGGCAAGCGATTGCTTCCCGGAGTTGACTCTTTCTCGACCGCGTGACACTTTGGCCACAGAGCGGCATCGCTGTTCTGCGTCCCCGGTTCAAATCCCCTCCCGGTGGCGGCGAGAGAGATCCTCCTTCATGCCCTCGGCGTCCGCGCCGGGGGCTTTTTCGTTGCCCGGACGCGCCCGGGCGCGAAAGCCCTTGGAAAGCCGGGACGGGCGCGCTAAGTCTCTCCTGTCTCCCACCCAACCATACCTTCCTGATCCGCGACCAAGGATCGGCGACGCGCGGCCGGGGTGAGCGTGAGGGCCCGAAGGCTTCGGGCGGACCATGCCGGGCGACAACGGTCTTCCGATCACATCGCCATCGGGGTTTCGACCCCAGCGACCGGGAACGGCAACCGCACCAGGAACAACGGCCCTATCCCCGCGCCAATGCCGGGAGGCCGACCAGCACGGACGTTCGATGAGAGATTTCAAGGGCATGAAGCGTCAGCGCGGCCGCAACCGGAAACCGGGCGGCGGCAATGCGAACGCTGCCAATCCGAACCGTTCGTGGGACTCTCAAGGGCCTGAGAACATTAAGGTCCGGGGCAATGCCCAGACCGTCTATGAGCGTTACCAGCAACTGGCGCGTGACGCGGCGTCTTCGGGCGACCGGGTTCTGGCCGAGAACTATCTGCAGCACGCCGAGCACTATTTCCGGGTGCTGAGGGCGCTGCAGCCGCAGCGTCCGGTGTCTGAGATCGCGGCGCGCGAGCTGTCCAACCAGGGCTTCGACATCGACTTCGAGGACGAGACCGGAGCCCAGGCCGCCGCGTTCCTTGCCGCTGCGCAGCAGCAGGCCGAACGCGAGGCCCGCCAGCAGGCCGAGGCCCAGGGCGACCAGAACCGCGAGCCACGCGAACCCCGTGAGTGGCGCGAACGCGACCAGAGCAGGGACTACGCGCCGCGTGAGCCCCGGGACGGCGAGCCGCGCGCGGACGGTGAAGGTCGACCCGAAGGCGGACGCCGCGAGACCCGTCGCGAGCGCTGGGAGCGTCGTCGCGAGGAGCGCAACCGCCGTTTCCAGGCGGAAGGCGGCATCGGCGATGCGCCCGAAGAGCGTGGTGGCAGCGAGGCTTCCGACGCCGGTGAGGCCTTCGAGACCCCGACGCCAGAGCCTGTGTTCGCGGTCACGGAGGAGGCGCCTGCGCGTGAAGAGCGCCCGGCCCGTCGGGCCCGCGCGCCCCGAGCCGAGGAACCGACCGGCGATGACACCGGCGCTCTGCCCGGCTTCCTGACCCGTTCGGCGGCGCCGACTCCGGTGGCCTCGGACGCGGAAGCGCCGCCCGCCAGGAAACGAGCCCCGCGGGCGCGCAAGGTCGAGGCCGCCGAAGACTGATCGGTCGCTTGACGGGTCGTTCGCGGTGGGGCTCCCTCTGGTCCCATGCGCACCCTGATTTCGGCGCTCGCCGCCCTGACCCTCGTCGGCCCGCTTCTGGCGAGTTGTGCCAGCACGCCGCCTCCTCCCCCACCGCCTCCGCCGGAAACGGCGGGACAAGGCGTTCTCCGCGACTGGCGCGGCATCGTCACAGCGACCGACAGGGACCGCTACGCCCGCCGCGATGCGGCCTGGCGGCTGGCGCTGGAGCAGGCCCGACGCCAGGGCGGATCCGGTGATCTGGAGAGCGTTGGCGATCTGATCGATCCGCGTGCCGTGCGCGGCGACGTGGCACCACCGGCCGGGGACTATCGCTGCCGCACGGTGAAGCTCGGCTCCCAGGGCGGGGAGAGCGGCCTGGGCTATGTCGTCTACGGCTGGTTCGCCTGCCGCATCGAACAGACACCGAGGGGGCTGAAGTTCTCCAAGCTGACGGGATCCCAACGGCCAAGCGGCCTTCTGTTTCCCGAGACTGACCGGCAGATGGTCATGCTGGGGTCGATGGCCCTGTCGACCGAGCCGCCGGCGAATTCCTATGGGCAGCGGCCGGACCGCGACCTGATCGCTGTGCTGGAGCGGATCGGACCGCAGCGGTGGCGGCTGGTCCTGCCCTGGCCGCAGTATGAATCGAACCTCGACCTGATCGAACTGGTGCCCGCCTGAGCCCGGTTCGTGACATAGCCATCGTCGGAGCCGGTCCGACGGGGCTTGCGCTCGCCCTCCTGCTGAAGCGGCAGGGTCGCGAGGTCGTCGTGCACGAACGCTTCGCCGAGGCACGGCCGATCGGGGCGGGCTTCATGCTCCAGCCTACGGGGCTGCATGTGCTGGACCGACTGGGACTGACCGAACAGGTCGCGGCACTCGGTCAACCGTTGAACCACATCTTTGGTCGCGAGGCGCGGCGACGGCGGGTGGTGCTGGACGTCAAGTATTCGGACCTGAAGTCGCCGCGTGCGGACGGGCTGAACGCGCTGGGCGTCCATCGGGCGGCGATCTTCCATGTGCTGCATGACGCCTGTCTGGCCGAGGGCATCCAGTTCGTCACCGACCGGGAGATCGTGTCGGCGTCGGACGGGCGGATCGTCGATGCGAAAGGGACGGCGAGCGCCGTGTTCGACCTGGTCGTGGATGCGTCGGGCGCGCGGTCGCCGATCGCGCGAGACCTGTTGAAACGGCAGGGTGGGCGGCGGACGGAACTGGAATGGGGCGCGGTCTGGGGGACGGTTCCATGGCCCGGCGCGCCGTTCGACGACGGCGCGCTGGAGCAGGTCTATCGCGGGGCGTCAAAGATGATCGGTGTCCTGCCGTGCGGGTCGCGGCCGGGATCGCCCGATCGGCTAGCGACCTTTTTCTGGAGCCTGAAGCCCGACGAGCACCCCGCCTGGGTCGCGGCGGGGATGGAGCGATGGAAGGCAGAAGTGCTGGGCCTGTGGCCGCAGGTCGGGCCGGTGCTGGACGCCATTCCAGACGCCGAGGCCCTGACGCTTGCGCGCTATGGCCACCACACCCTGCCCTTGCCGGTCGCGGACCGGCTGGCGGTGGTGGGAGACGCCGCCCATTCGACCAGCCCGCAGTTGGGCCAGGGCGTGAACATGGGGCTGCTGGATGCCTTGACGCTGGCCGATGCGCTGGAGACCCACGCCGAGCTGGACGAGGCCCTGATGGCCTATGTCCGCATCCGGCGCTGGCACATCCGGCTGTATCAGGCGCTGAGCTGGGGGTTCACGCCCTTCTACCAGGCCGATGGAAAGGTTCTGCCCTGGGTGAGGGACCATGTGCTGGGCAAGGTCGCGCGCCTGCCGTTCGCGGCGCGCATCCTGGCGGCGACGGTGTCCGGTCTGCTGCTCGATCCGAGGCGATAGGCTGGATCAAATCATGGGCGGCGGGCCGGCGAGGACGTCGCGTTTGCCGGCGTGGTTGGCGGGCGAGACGACGCCTTCCTGCTCCATGCGCTCGATCAGGGAGGCGGCGCGGTTGTAGCCGATCTGCAGGCGGCGCTGGACGTAGCTGGTGGACGCCTTGCGGTCGCGGGTGACCACAGCCACGGCGCGGTCGTACAGGTCGTCGCCCGAGCCGCCACCGCCGTCCTCGTCGAAGGTATTGTCGCCGTCGCCGTCCGGATCGTCGGTGATCAGGTCGAGGTAGTCCGGCTCGGCCTGGCTGCGGAGATGCTTGCAGACCTCCTCGACCTCGCCGTCGGTGACGAAGGGCCCGTGCAGGCGTGTGATGCGGCCGCCGCCCGCCATGTACAGCATGTCGCCCTGGCCCAGCAGCTGCTCGCCGCCCTGTTCGCCCAGGATGGTGCGGCTGTCGATCTTGGAGGTGACCTGGAAGCTGATCCGGGTCGGGAAGTTGGCCTTGATGGTGCCTGTGATGACGTCGACCGACGGCCTCTGCGTGGCCATGATCAGGTGGATGCCGGCGGCGCGCGCCATCTGGGCCAGACGCTGGACCGCACCCTCCACGTCCTTGCCGGCGACCAGCATCAGGTCGGCCATCTCGTCCATGACCACGACCAGATAGGGCATGGGCTCCGGACGGATCTTCTCGGATTCGAAGACCGGCCGACCCTGCTCGTCGAAGCCGGTCTGGACCGTGCGTTCGAAGTGCTCGCCCTTGGCCTGGGCCTCGCGGGCGCGCTCGTTGTAGCTGGCGACGTTCCTCACCCCCAGCTTGGACATGCGGCGATAGCGGTCCTCCATCTCGCGCACGGTCCACTTCAGGGCAACCACCGCCTTCTTGGGATCAGTGACGACGGGGGCCAGCAGGTGCGGGATGCCGTCATAGACCGACAGCTCCAGCATCTTGGGGTCGATCATGATGAA
>JAIERG010000189.1 GCA_019747095.1 Caulobacteraceae bacterium
ACCTACGCCATGTGGTGGATCCGCGCCTCGATCCAGGAATACATCCTGCGCAGCTGGTCGCTCGTGAAGATGGGCACGACCGCCGCGCAGAAGAAGCTGTTCTTCAACCTGCGCAAGGCCAAGAGCCAGATCTCGGCCTTCGAGGAAGGCGATCTGCGGCCGGAGCACCTGTCGGCCATCGCCACCAAGCTCGGCGTGTCGGAACAGGAAGTGACCGACATGAACCGCCGTCTGTCCGGCGACGCCTCGCTGAACGCGCCGCTGCGCGTGGACGGCGAAAGCGAATGGCAGGACTGGCTGGCCGACGACAACGCCGTCTCCCAGGAAACCCAGCTCGCGGAAGACGAGGAAAAGTCGATCCGCATGAGCCTGCTCGAAGAGGCCATGGGGGAACTGACCGAGCGCGAGAAGCACATCCTGACCGAGCGCCGCCTCAAGGACGACCCCGTCACGCTCGAGGAGCTCGCCAGTCAGTACGGCGTCAGCCGCGAGCGTGTGCGCCAGATCGAGGTGCGGGCGTTCGAAAAGCTTCAGAAGGCCATGCGCGCGGCGGCCGAAGAGCGAAACCTGCTGGACGCCTAAATCCTCCCCCTCCCCCGCTTCGCGGGGAAGGATTGTTACCCCGCTCGGGCCAACTGGGTTTCGGGCGGGGCCAGCGCGAGGATGGCATTGATGGGCCCAGCCAGCGCGGCCTTGGTGGGCGCGCCCTGGGCCAGGCAACTCTCCAGCGCCGCGGTCGCCACCGCCAGACGCGTATCGCCGGTCCTGACGGCGAGGGCCTTCAGGGACTCGGCCTGTTGCCTCGAGGCCCGCACGGCCTGCATCGGATCGCTGTCGAACTGCGCCAAAGAGGCCGCAAGGATGCGCATGGCCTGATCCTTGGCGGCGACGGCGGCTTCGCCGGCCGTCTTGGGCTTGTCGGCGCTGCGCTTCTGCGGTCCGGCGTATTCGCCCGAGTTGAAGCGGCGGCGATCGGGCCCGACATAACCGACGGCCTCGATCCACTCACGAGGCTTCAGAGCGACGTTTTCGACCCGCTTGAACAGATCTCCCGCCGTGAACGGCTTTCTCAGAAACTCGTGGATGCCGGCATCGCGTGCGCCCTTGATCGAGCTCGCGGTGGCCTCGGCCGTCATCATGATGATGGGGACACGGCGGCAACTCAGATTGGATCGCCGGATCTTTCGCGCGAACTGCTCGCCGTCCAGTCTTGGCCCCGACCGTTCCGTGAAGATCAGTCCCGGCTCCAGTTCGCGCGCATGCTCCAGAGCGCGGCCCTCGTCGGTCTCGCTCACGATTTCGCGCGCGCCGATGCTCTTCATGATGTCGAGAAGCAGACGCGCGGAAGCCGTATTCGGATCCACAATCAGGATGCGCCGAACCACCGGTTCGATTCGGTTCAGGGTCTTGGCGTCAGCAGTGAACACGAAGGACGGCTCCGATATCAGAGCCAGCACCGTACCCAAGTCCGGTTAAGGTCGCGTTGAGCGTGAACGGCACCCCGTCTGGTGGGACGACCGCTGGCATCAGCCCCCGAACGGATCCCGCATAGGGCCGCCCTTTCAGGGTTCAGCCCTGAAAGGGATCTCTCATCAGAATGGTGTCGTCCCGCTCCGGACTGGTCGACAGCATGGCCACCGGTGCCTGGATCAGCTCCTCGATCCGCCGCACATACTTGATGGCGTTCGCCGGCAAATCCTTCCACGTCCGAGCGCCTTGCGTGCTCTCGGACCAGCCTTCGATGGTCTCGTAGATCGGCTCGGCCGCGCCTTGAGCCTTCAGACCGGCGGGCAGGTAGTCGAACACCTCCCCGTTGATCCGGTAGCCGGTGCAGATCCTCAGCTCATCGAACCCGTCCAGGACATCCAGCTTGGTCAGGGCGATCCCGTGGATGCCGTTGATCGCGATCGACTGGCGCACCAGAACCGCGTCGAACCAGCCGCAGCGCCGCGCGCGGCCCGTCACTGTTCCGAACTCTCGCCCGCGCTCGGCGATCCGCTTGCCCGCTTCGTCGAACAGTTCGGTCGGGAACGGGCCTTCTCCGACCCGCGTCGTATAGGCCTTGACGATCCCCAGCACGAACCCGACCGCGCTCGGCCCCAGCCCCGATCCCGCCGCCGCCTGCCCCGCAACGGTGTTGGACGACGTCACGTAAGGGTAGGTCCCGTGGTCGACGTCCAGCAGCGACCCTTGCGCGCCCTCGAACAGGATGCGGCGTCCCTCGGCCCGGAACCCGTCCAGCATCCGCCACACCGGCTGGCTGGCGAAGGCGAGGACGCGCGGCGCGATCTCCATCAGCTGGGCCTTGAGCCCGGCCACATCGACTTCGGGCAGGTCCAGACCCTTCCTCAGGGCGTTATGGTGCGCCAGCAGGCGCGCGATCTTGGCGTCCAGCGCCTCAGGATCGGCCAGGTCGCCGACGCGGATGGCGCGCCTGCCCGCCTTGTCCTCATAAGCCGGGCCGATGCCGCGCCCGGTCGTGCCGATCTTGGTGACACCCGCCGCGGCTTCCCGCGCCTGATCGAGGTCCCGATGCAGCGGCAGGATCAGACACGCGTTGTCCGCCAGCGTCAGCAGCTCGGGCGTGATCGCCACGCCCTGCGCCTCGATCCGCGAAATCTCGTCCAGCAAAGCCCAGGGATCGACCACGACCCCGTTGCCGATCACCGACGGCTTGCCCTGCACGACGCCGCTGGGCAGCAGGCTCAGCTTGTAGGTGACGTCGCCAACGACCAGCGTATGGCCCGCGTTGTGTCCGCCCTGGAACCGCACGACCACGTCGGCACGGTTCGACAGCCAGTCGACGATCTTGCCCTTGCCCTCGTCGCCCCACTGGGCTCCGACCACCGCCACGTTCGCCAATGCACAACTCTCCGCTGGATGCGGGCGCAGCCTATAGCGGGGGAATCGAGGGATGTCGTCCCAACCGGGACGGTTTTCAGCTCAGAGCTCGGCGACGGCCGTCTCGAACGCCCATTCCAGCCACGGCGTCACGGCGACCACATCCTCCGTCTCGACCGTACAGCCGCACCAGAGCCGCAGGCCCGCCGGCGCGTTCCGGTGGCTCTCGACGTCGTAGGCCGCGCCCTCGGCCTCCAGCAGGGTCTTCATCCGCCGGACAAACGCATATCGCCCCGCCTCGTCCAGCGCCGTGACGCGCGGATCGACGATCTTCAGGCACACCGAGGTCGTCGACCGCGTCGCCGGATCGACCGCGAGAGGCTCGATCCAGTCGGTCCGCTCGACCCAGTCGAACAGAGCCTGCGCATTCGCATCCGTGCGCCGGATCAGTTCCTTCAGCCCGCCGATTCGTTCCGCCCACTCCAGCGCATCGATCCAGTCCTCCAGCGTCCACAGGCTGAAGGTGTTGATCATGGTCCCGGTGGCCAGCGCCCGGTCGAACCCCTTGGCGTCCCTCAGCCTCAGCACCTTGGGCACCGCCCGGGGCGGCTCGAACGCGTCCAGCCGCGCCACCGCCCGAGGGCCCAGCGCCGCGATCCCGATGCCGGCCTCGCCACCCAGCGCCTTCTGGAAGCTGAAGGTCACCACATCGACCCGCTCATAGTCGATCGGCATGGCGAAGGCGGCGCTGGTCGCGTCGCAGATCACGATCCCCTCGCGATCCTTGGCGATGAAATCCGCGTTCGGCACCCGCACGCCCGCCGTCGTCCCGTTCCAGGGAAACACCAGGTCCTTCGCCGGATCGACCAGGCCCAGGTCCGGCAGCTGCCCCCAAGGCGCTTCCAGCAGCTCCAGGTCCGGCAGCTTCAGGTGATCCCTGGCGTCGACCGTCCACAGCTTGCCGAAGTTCTCGAACGCCATGACCTGCGTCGGCCGCGCGCCCAGCATGTTCCACATGGCGGCCTCGACCGCCCCGGTATCGGACCCGGGCAGATAGGCCAGCACCCAGTCCTCGGGCACTTCCAGCAGGGCCTTGGTCAGCCTCAGGGCATGGGCGAACCGCTCCACCACCTCGGGCGCGCGAATACCCCGGCCCAGCAGGTCGTGCGGCAGGGCTTGCGACGACCATCCCGGTCGCTTGGCCGTCGGCCCGGCGGAGAACCAGGGCCGCCTCGGCTTCACCGTCGGCTTGTCCATCACCCGCGCCCCGGCTTGTAGGGACGGGTGCTCCTCCAGTCCTCGGCGATCCGCTCCAGGATCGGATCGACTCGGTCGGGCAGGGTCACCATGATCCGCGCCTTCAGGTCGCCGCGTGCCCCGCCCGCATAGGCGCCCTTGCCTTTCAGCCTCAGCACCTGGCCCGAGTTCGCTCCCCTGGGCACCGTCACCACCACGGTTCCATCCGGCGTCGGGCACTCGACCTTGCCGCCCAGCACCGCGTCCGGCACCGAGACCGGCAGGTCCATGACCACATCGGAGCCCTCGACCTTGAAGATCGGATGGGGCGCGACCCTCAGTTCGATCAGGGCGTCGCCGGCTTCGGTGCGCCCCGGCATCCCCTGCCCGCGCAGCCGGATCGTCTGACCGTTCGACGCGCCCCTGGGGATGTTCACATCCAGGGTCCGCCCGTCGGAGAACTGGATCCTCCGACTGGCCCCACCGATGGAGTCTTCCAGGCTGATCTCCAGCGTCGCCCGCACATCCTGGCCCTTGCCGAAAGCCCGTTGTGGCCCCCGCTGACCAAACCCGCCGAAAATCGACTCAAGGTCGATGTCATCGAACGCCGCCCGGCCGCCCGGCCCGCCCGCGTGCGAAAAGCCGAAACCACCAGGGCCCGCGCCCGGTCCGCCGGCACCGGAAAAGCCCCGGTACTGCTCCTGCCCTTCGGCATCGATCTGGCCGGCGTCGTAGCGCGCCTTCTTCTTGGGATCGCTCAGTAGATCGAAGGCGGCCGACACCTTCTTGAACCGCTCCTCGGCGACCGGATTGCCCCGGTTCTTGTCGGGATGCAGTTCCTTGGCCAGCTTGCGGAAGGCGGCCTTGATCTCGGCGTCGCTCGCCCCCCGGGACACGCCCAGTTCCTGATAGGGATCGCCCGCCACGCCGTCGCCGCTCCGTCAGAAGGTGGATTCGCCGCGTGTCCGCAGCGTCCCTCGTCAGTTAAGCCATGCGTTCGCAGGCGCAATGCGTTTTTCAGGCCGCGAGCGAAACGACCGCCTCCTCGCCCCAGCCCCAGTCGGTGCCAAACTGCGCCACGGCCACCGTCGCCCCGGGTCCGATCCCGCCTGGAAAGTCCTCCGCGATCGCCGCTGCCGGATAGATTGCTGCCAGCCCCTCGACCTCCAGGACCCGCCGCTCGACCGCGCCGTCCAGAACCCTCAGCCGGAACCGCCTCGGATCCACCTCGACCGGCTCCAGGTCCCAGCGATCCCCGCCCAGGCGCACGCGCGGCGTCCAGCTCAACGCCAGCCCCTCCGGGACCGCTTCCACCGCCAGCCCAGTCGGCGACCACGGTCGCCCGTGAACCCCCTCGACCGTCACCGCCAGCTCGGCGAACCCTGCGCCGCCCGGAACCGCTCCCTGCGGCCCGATCCGCGCGAACCTCGGCAAGCCACGCTCCTCCGCCCCCATCTCGATCCGCGCCAGCCGCTCATCCAGCACGACGACCAGCGCGCCCTCGACGGCCCCCGCCGCCGTCGCGCCCTCCGTTCCCTGCTGCCCGCGCAACAGACCCGACAGCCGCCAGGCCCCACTCCCGGTCAGTACCGCCGAGCGGAACGACACGATCTCCCATCCCGCCGCCGTCTGAACCGCCAGCCGGTTCACACCGCCCAGCACGGCCGCCGCCGTCCCCGACGTCGGCGCCACGCCCTCGAACGCCACGGTCATCCGGTTGACCTCGTCCCAACGTCCAACCGGCCCGGCCGCCAGATCCGCCGTCAGCTGCCCCACCGTCGCAGGCGTGGAAACCACCGCCCTCTGCGTCAGCGTCTCGACCGTCTCGCCAAGATGCAGCGCCATCGGCCGCCACGGTTCGACCGCCACGGCCACCAGCGGCCGCCGATCGGCCTCGGCGCCCGGCAGCGGTGGCAGGTCCAGCACCACGGCGAACGGGGCCCCGGCCGGGCCCTCGACCTCGCCCGGCCCTCGCGGCCCCGCCTCCTCGCCCGCGACCACGCTGGCGACCCTCACCAGCGTCGCGCCCGGTGTCTCATCCAGCGCCACCCGCTCGACCCGCCACGTCCCCGCCTGCCCTTCGACGCCGACCCTGTCGCCCGGTTCGATCCTCATCACGTCCAGCGGCCCCAGCGCCAGGGTCAGTCGCTCGTCCTCCGCCGCCGCCAGTGTCCGCTTGGCCAGCGCCGTGGCCAGCGCCGCACCGCAAACCGCCGGCAGGTCCACGTCCGCTCCGCCGCCGTCTTCGGCGTCATCGGCCCGCACGACGACCGAGCCGGTCTGATAGTCGCGCTCCTCATCGATGAACCGCACCCGCGCCGCCGTGGCCCTCGCCTCCAGCGACCGCTCGCGCCGCAAACCCTCGCCTTCGTCGCCGACCGCCAGATCTTCCATCGCCAGCGTCAGCGCCTTGGCCTCCGCGCCGATCAGGGCGACCTTCCCGCCCCGCTCCGCCGCCGTCATGCCCAGCGCGCCCAGCAACGGCTCGATCGCATCGCGCGTCCGCATGGGCCGGTCGATCACATAGCCCGCGACTGTCCCGTCGGGCCGCCCAACGTCGAACTCATCGTCCGACAGCCCGCCGCGCCGCAGGATGGCCGCCAGCAGCCCCCTCGCCTCGCCGCCCAAGCGCCCATTCAGCCAGTGGCCGGTTCGCCACGCTCCGGCGTCGGCCCAGACCTCCGCCAGCCCCGGAAACGCCGGATACGGCCGCGCGTCCCAGCACCAGGCATCCGCCGCCTCCAGCATCGGCCTGCCATAGACGTCCGACACCGGATTGTTCCGAGGCTCCGCGAACCAACCCAGCACCGCCTCCAGCGCCCGCCTCTGCATCCGGTCATCCCTTGCCCCCGTCGAGAACGGCGGCAGAAAGCTTTCGGACGACTTCGGGTCCTGAAACACGTTCGGCGCATTGCCGCCCCGGTCCACCGCCGCGCAGCCGAACTCCGTCAGCCGGATCGGTTTCATCCCCGCAATCCAGGCCGTCGGCGTCGCCGACCTCACCCCGCCCGGCCGGTCGTGATGGGCATTGCCCCACCACCCCTTCAGGTCCTTGACGCGGAACACCCAGTCCTCGCCGTGCGCCGCATCGACAATGGGCGTCCGCACCTGCGCCGCCCGGTCCGCCTCACTGGCATAGAACCAGTCGAACCCGTCCCCGCCCGCGACCTGGCTCGCCAGATACGCCGGGTCGTCCGGCCCCTCGAACACCGCCGCATCCACGCCGCCGTCGCCGCTCCGCCAGTCCCCCAGCGGCGGGTACCAGTCGATCCCGACGTAATCGATCGCTTCATCGGCCCACAGCGGATCAAGGTGAAAGATCACGTCCCCCGACCCATCCTCCGGTCGGTGCCCAGCATATTCCGACCAGTCCGCCGCATAGCTGATCGCCACATCCGGCCCGACCACCGCCCGGCACTCCGCCGCCAGCGCCCGATACTCTTCTACCGCCGGATACCCACCGGCTTCATCCCGCGTCCACGTCAGCCCGCGCATCTCCGAGCCGATCAGCAGGCCGTCGCACCCCGTCTCCGCCGCCAGCGCCCCGTAGTGCAGCGCCAGCCGCCGCAACCCCCACCCGTCCGCCGCGCCGAACACCGCCGCCACCTGGGCGGTCGCGCCCGCGCCATCCTCGCCCTTCACCCGCCCGCGCCACGGATAGGCCGCCTGCCGGGCCCCGCCATAGGGATCGGGCAGGTTATTGTCGGCCGGCACATCCATGAAGACGAAGGGATACAGCGTCACCGCCCAGCCCCGCGCCTTCAGCGCCACGACCGCCTGTCGCACGCTCTCGTCCGACGGCGTCCCGCCATAGGCCGGCTTTCCGTCCACCTGCGAAATCAGATGCGCCTCCTCACGCCCCAGCCCCGCCACCGACCAGGTCAGGGGCTCGGTCGGCTTGTTCCGCCGCTCCACGCCCGGCCGCACTTCGCAGTGCCCGGCCCTCAGGTCCGTCCCGAACCACCCGACCACCAGGCTGACCCGTTTCAGGTTCGGCAGCTGCGCTTCCAGCTGATCCAGCGAGGCGATCAGGTCCGTCCGACCATCCCCCAGATGAACGTTCTCGGCCGCCGTCCGCGTCAGCCCCTCGCGCCGCATGACGGCCTCGGTCGCCAGCACGAACTCCCCCGCTCCCGGGATCAGGCAGACGCCCTCCAGCCGCTCTTCCAGCCCGTCGCCTTCCGGCCGCCGGAACACCTCGAAACTCAGCTGCGGAACCCGGTCGCCGTAGGGCCCCAGCGGCAGGTCCTCGAACACCACATAGGCCGTCCCGCGATAGCTCGGTGCCTCGCCTTCAACGGCCTCGATCAGCGGATCGGGTGTCTGGTCCTCTGTCCCGCGATGCACCCGCATCGCCACGCCGGTCAGGTCCATCGGCCTGCCGTCCGCCCAGACACGTCCGACCCCGTCGATCGGCCCCTCGCACAAGGCGACCGCGAAGCTCAGGGAATAGGCATAGTCGACCGTCCTCGGCCCGCCCTTGCCGCCGCCGGACGAATTGCGCCGCTCCAGGAACCGCGCCGCCCAGATCACCTGCCCGGTCACCCGCGCCCGCCCGAACACGCAGGCCATCGGCGTCCCTTCCGCCGTCGTCTGGACCTTCAGCGTCTCCAGCCTCGGCCCGACCTGCCGCGCCGGCGACAGCGCATTGACGATGCCCCGATCGACCACGCCCCCCAGCGCCGCCCCGATCACCCGGCCCACGCCGCCGCCGACGATCCCGCCAACCCCGCCCAGGATCACCTGCGCCATCGCTCGCCTCCCTTCGGTCGGGCGAGGGAGTAGGGAGTAGGGAGTAGGGTCCTTGGCCCCCGGTCGTGCGACCCCTCAGCCCTCCCTATTCCCTACTCCCTAACCCCTACTCCCTACTCCCTACTCTTCGGCCACCCGAACACCGCCACCAGCCGCCGTCGCCACCACGGCCCCATCCAGCTCTCGACCACCGCCCGGCCCCAGTAGGCGTGGATCATCCGCGGCTCCGGCCCATCGATGTCGCTCAGGATCGCGCAGTGCTTCACCGCTGCCCCCTCGCTCATCCGGAACAGCAACACATCGCCCGGCCGCATCATCTCCACCGGCCGCTCGACCAGCCACCGCCGCGCGGCCATCAGCAGCGTCTCGTCGTTCCCGACCTCGGCCCAGTCGGCGGAATAGGGCGGCGGCTCTTCCGGCTCCTCGCCCACCACCTCGCGCCACATCCCGCGCACCAGACCCAGACAGTCCGCGCCCACGCCCTTCTCGCTCGCCTGATGCCGATAGGGGGTGCCGAGCCAGGATCGCGCTGCCTCGACCGGGCTCACCGCCGGCTCCCGCCGTCGTGGCGCCCGCCCGTCGCCGGCATGGCCGTCAGGAAGTCGTCCCCCGGCACATCGGGAAAGCCCCGGAAGTTCAGCCCGTTGCCAAACGTCCCGACACAGGTCTCCCACCGCTTGTCGCAGGTCCGCCCGCCGGCCTCGACACCGCAGCGCGGATCGCCCAGCACCGCGTCGCACAACCGCCCATAGGCTCGCCCGACCACCCGCTCCAGCGCCGCCATCGGCCCCTCGAGCTCGGCCACGAACCCTTCGCCATCCCTCACGATCCGCCCCAGCCGCCCGGTTGCCAGCTGTACCTTCAGGTCCGGCCGCCTCCAGTCGACGCGCCACAGCGCGACCCGCGCCTGATCCCACAGACCCGCCGCGATCTCGGCCTCCTCGACCGCCTCGCCGTCCAGCACCCCGCCGATGGCTTGGCTCCCGGCCGCCAGTCCCGCCGCGCTCTCCGCCGCCCCGTTCGTCCACCCGCTCGCCGCGCGACAGACGACGTCGTCCACGACCAGATCCCGATCATGGTCGGTGAACCCCAGCCGCGCTCCGTCCGCCCGCGTCACGATCCAGGCATGACACAGCGTCGCCGCCCCGCTCTCGATGCGGGCAGCCAGTTCGATTGCTATGTCGCGCATCCATCCTCCCCCAAAGAAGGGCTTAGGGAGTAGGGAGTAGGGAGTAGCGATTGGGCGCGCTTTAAGGGCAATGCACCATAGGCCGGTTCAGACCTCCTCTTGGGTGCAACCCCGCTTCCCTACTCCCTACTCCCTACTCCCTAAGCCCTCCCCTCAAACCCTCACCTCGATCAGCGGCACGGCCGCCATCCGCCCGGCGTCGAAGCTCTCCAGCGTGACCTCCAGCCGGTCCGCGTCGAACCGCACCGGCGTGTCGAACAGGAACCCCGCCGTCACCGCGACGCCCTCTGCCGGCACCCCTTCCAGCGTGACCTCGCCCGTGGTCACGTCCACCGCGAAAGCTCCGCTCGCCAGTTCCACCCCGCCGATCGCCACCCGCACCGATCCCTCGACCGGCTTGGTGATCGGCCGCTCCACCGGCTCCCCGCCGTCATCGCCATAGCGTTTGACCAGCCGGAACACGGTCCTCGCCCCGTCCCCCTCGCCCAGCGTCTGATCCAGCGGCCCCGGCGTCCCGCCCGGCCCGCATGAGGCGTAGTCCGCGAAGTCCCGAAACCGGAACCCGTACAGCCGCCCCCGCCGCGCCTCGAAGAACGCGGTCAACGCCGCCATGTCCGCCAGCGACCTCAGGTTCGCCCCGATCAGATAGCGCCTGCGCCCCATCGCCCAGGGCGAGGACCGCCGCTCATATCCCGACCCCAGCGTCACCACCTCGGTCCGCCGCTCGACCCCGCCCGTCGACCCGAACGCCAGCCGCGCCGGCAATCTCACCTCGTGAAAGGCCATTTCTGTCTCCGGTTTCACTTGTCCGCTCGCCCGGCGTCCGCCAGTCTCCCTTCGTTCGCGGTCGCAGACGGCCGCTCGGCAGGGGAGCCAATATGCGCGGTCAGATTCTCAGCTTCGACGACGCCTCGGGCGCGGGTCTCATCAGCGGCGACGACGGCATCCGCTATTCCTTCGTGCGCGAAGCGATCTCTCCGCCCGCCAGCATCACCCCCGGCCTGCGCGTCGACTTCGTCCCGGTCGCGGGCGAGGCGACCAACATCATGCTGCTCGCCGCCGCTCCGACGCCGTCCGGCCCGTCCGCCACGCCCGGCGTCCCGGTCGACACCTTCAACTTCCAGCACGTCCTGTTCTCGTTCAACGGCCGTATCCGGCGTCAGCACTTCTGGATCGGCTGGCTGATCTGCCTCGGGGCCGGCGTGGTGCTGGGCTGGATCCCGATCCTCGGAACCCTTCTTTCGATCGCCCTGATCTGGCCGAACCTGGCCATCTCGGTGAAGCGGCTTCATGACATGGGCCAGTCCGGTTGGCTGATCGTCATTCCCTGGATCGCCGGCATCGGCGGCGTCATCGCGGCCTTCATGACGGTCGGTGTCGCGGCCCTGAGCAGCGGCTATGTGAGCACCGACGATCCGGCGGCGGTGCTGGCCATCATCGGCCCGATGTTCGGCATCCTCAGCATCGTCGCCCTGATCCAGCTCGGTTTCCTGCTCTGGATCGGCATTACAGACAGCCAGCGCGGTGAAAACCGCTTCGGCCCCAATCCCAAGGGCGAGTAGTCGATCCCTACAGCCGCCGCGCCCCCAGCGCGGCGGCCCTCGCCAGCGCCTGTGCGATCTGCGCCTCTGACCGCAGCAGCGCGGGGGCCCCGCCGTCCACGGTG
>JAIERG010000103.1 GCA_019747095.1 Caulobacteraceae bacterium
GCGCGCGCCCTCCCCTCGCGCTGCGCATCCCCGCCGTCGACCCGGTGGGCATGGGTGGCCTCTGGCTCCTATCCCGCGCCGGTCCCGTCCGAGACATCGCCAGCACGGCCATTGCAGATTACCGCTTCGACCGCCCCCAGCGCGGCTCCGGTCGCCCAGTCGCAGCCGACGATCGTTGAGGCGGCCGTCGCCTCGCCGGCTCACACGACGCTGGTGGCCGCCGTTCAGGCCGCTGGCCTCGTGGAAACCCTGTCTGGCCCGGGACCGTTCACGGTCTTCGCCCCGGTCAACGACGCTTTCGCCGCCCTGCCGGCCGGCACAGTCGAGACCCTGCTTCAGCCCGCCAACCGGGCGATCCTGACCAAGGTGCTGACCTATCATGTCGTGGCCGGCCGCGTGGCCGCCGCCGACGTGATCGCGCTGATCCAGGCCGGCAATGGCTCGGCAGCCATCACCACCGTATCAGGCGATACCCTGACCGCCTCTCTTCGCGACGGCTCGGTCATCCTGACCGACGAGCGCGGCGGCATCGCTACCGTTGTTCAGGCCGACCTGATGGCCTCGAACGGCGTGATCCACGTCACTGACGCTGTATCGATCCCGCAGTAGCCTCGTTCTGGCGGAGGAGGCTTGCCTCCTCCGCCCTCCTGCCTTCAGACCAGCGCCTGATCGAGATCGGCCAGAAGATCGTCCAGATCCTCGACCCCGACGGACAGCCTGACGAGATTGTCCGTGACGCCGCCCGCCTCACGCAGCTCCCGGGGTACTGAGGCGTGGGTCATGATGGCCGGGTGGTTCACCAGACTTTCCACGCCGCCCAGTGACTCGGCCAGGGTGAAGACCTGAAACCGCTCCAGCACCTGCTTCGTCCGTGACAGGTCTCCGTCGACGAAGAACGTCACCATCCCGCCAAAGCGCCCCGCCATTTGACGCGCCGCCAGTTCATGTTGCGGGTGGCTGATCAGGCCGGGATACAGAACCGACGCCACGCCCTTTCGGTCTTCCAGCCATCGCGCGACAGCCAGCGCATTTTCGTTATGGGCCTTCATGCGGATGCCCAGCGTCTTCAGACCGCGATTGACGAGAAAGGCGTCGAACGGCCCCATGACGCCGCCGACGGAGTTCTGCAGAAACTTCAGCTGGGCCGCGATCTCGGCATCCTTCGCGACCAGGACACCGCCGATCACGTCGGAATGGCCGTTCAGATACTTGGTAGCCGAATGCATAACGATGTCGGCCCCGAGCGACAGCGGTTGCTGGCTCCACGGCGTGGCGAAGGTATTGTCGACGACCAGCAGCAGATCGTGAGCGCGGGCAAGGGCAGACAGGGCCGAGATGTCCGCGAGCTTCATGAGCGGGTTGGTCGGCGTTTCAACCCACAGCATTCGGGTCCTGGGCGTGATCGCCGCCTCGACCTTGGTAAGGTCGGAGAGGTCCACATAGGCGAAGTCCAGACCCATCGAGCGGCGACGCACGCGCTCGAACAACCGCCATGTCCCGCCGTAGAGATCATCGCCGGTGACGATGTGCGACCCGGCGTCCAACAGCTCCAGCGCCGTCGAGGTCGCCGCCATGCCCGAGGCAAAGCCGAACGCCTGGACGCCGCCTTCCAGGTCCGCGATGCAGGCCTCGAACGCCTCGCGCGTCGGGTTCTTGCCGCGCGCGTACTCATAGCCCTTGTTCACGCCAGGGCTCTCCTGGGCGTAGGTCGAGGTGGCATAGATCGGGGTCATGACCGCGCCCGTCGTCGGATCCGGCCGCTGCCCGGCGTGGATGGCGCGGGTCGAGAAGCCCTGGCTGTTCTTGAGGGTCATGCGGGAAGGTCCGTCAGGTCGAATACGTCGGTCATGAAGTCTGCGGTCAGACGCTGGGCCTCGACCCAGTGCGGATCGGACATGAGGTGCTCAGCGTCAGGGATGCGGCTATCGCGCACCGGCACATCGGCGTCACGCAGAAACCGGATGAGCCGGTCCGTGCTGGAGGGTGAGACATGGTCGTCGCTGGCTGCGCGTACAATCAGCACCGGGATTCGACGACGTGGAGGGCGCGGCGGGTATACGTCCCAGCCAGCGGCGATGCCGACCGCAGCGGTGGCATGGCCACCGCCAAGCACGCTGTCGACGGCGATGTAGGATCCGAGCGAATAGCCGGTCACGGCGACACGGCGCGGGTCCACGCCCTCAGCGATCAGCCAGTCGGCAGCATCATCGGCGCAGTCCCGCCAGGCATTCATCAGCGGAGCGCGACGCACCCCATCATCAGGGCCCGCGTCAGTGTAGACCGGAACGAAGACGAGCATGCGCTGCTGCTCGGCGAAGGTCCGGGCGAAGCGGAGCTGTTGCCGACCGATACTCCCCGAGCCGTGAAGATAGACGAGTCCAGCGGCCGGCGTGGTCACGCTTTCAGGACGGAACGCGACGGCGCGGATCGAGCGCCCGCGACTATCGAACCGCAGCTGAGACGTGATGACGCCGGGGGCCTGGGCCGCCGCTCCACTGGCCAGCAGACCAGCCGCGCCGACAAGGAGCCCGCGGCGACGCATTGCCCGATCAGTCCTGGGTCTCGAGGAAACGCCGACTCACGGCGAAGGCAGTGCACCACGTCGGCAGATCGAAGCGGTGTCCATCGAAGTCCAGCTCCTGGACTTCGACCGGGACACCTTCCGCAGTCAATGCATCGCCAAGCTCGCGCGTTGCGCTGGCAGGAACCAGCTCATCGGTACGGGCGTGCAGCAAAAGGACGGGCACATCGGTTCGAGGGCCCTCTTCCAGCGTTCCGCCAGTCGCCGCGCCGATGACCGAGGAAACCGGGGCATCCGGCTGAAGTCCAGCGCTGACGGCAAGGCCAGCGCCTCGCGAATACCCCCAGAGCGCCACAGAATCCTCACGCACCCCGGGCTTTGTTGCCAGGAACCGAGCCGCATCAAGCGCGACCCGGCGCCAAGCCCTGGCAGTCACCACTCTTCGCGCTCCATCCGGCCGCGCCGCATCAAAATAGGCGGGCAGGACGACCCAGTAGCCCCGCGAAGCCAGCTGGATGGCATGGGCATCGAATAGGATCGAGTTCATCTCCCAGCCTGTGCCGCCGTGCAGAACTACAATGGCTCGACCGTTCGGCTGGACCCGAGGGCTATAGAGATGAGCGCGGATATCCCGACCGCCACTCCGGAAGACGATCGTCTCGCGCCACGCCTGGACGGCAACGTCATCCGGGCAGCCCGGGATGCCGACCTGAAACTCCTGCCGGGCAAGGGCCGGCGGCGCAAAGACCAGCGCCGCCGCAAACGCTGCGAGAGCCAGGCCCGTCTGCGCCGGCCGAGGCATCAGCGGTTCAGGCTCAGGTGGTTGATCAGGTCGACCCGCGCGATCAATCCCACGAACTTCTCGCCGTCCAGAACGATCGCCACCCGGTCACGGTCGAACAGGGGGATCAGGGCGTCCAGCGGCTCGGACACCTGGACCGTGTCCAGATCACGCGTCATGGCCGAGGATACGGGCTTCGCGAAGCGTTCCTTCCGCGTGATCTCGTCAGTGTTCATGATGTGGACGATGTCGCTCTCGTCCAGGATACCGACCAGGCGGCCGTCCTGAATGACCGGGAGCTGGCTGACATCAGCGGAGCGCATGCGCTTGAAGGCGGTGTCGAGCGTGTCCTGCGGCCCGATCACCACGACGTCGCCGTTCTCGTACTTGCGGCTGATCAGATCCGACAGGTCGCCGTGCAGCTCGCGCTCGCCTAGACCCTGATCGGCCAGCCAGGCGTCGTTGTAGACTTTGGACAGATACTTCGCCCCCGTGTCGCAAACGAAGGTCACGCAACGCTTGGGCTCGGTTTGCTCGCGGCACCACCGAAGCGCCGCCGCGATCAGGGTGCCCGAGGACGAACCCGCCAGAATGCCTTCCTTCAGCAACAGTTCGCGTACGGTCGCCACAGCCTCGGCGTCGGGGATGGAGTAGGCCTTGTCGATCAGGCTCATGTCGGCCGTGTCCGGCACGAAGTTCTGGCCGATGCCTTCCACCGTGTAGCTGCCTTCGGGCCCCGGAATGCCTTCGTTGACGACGCCGGCCAAAACCGAGCCCACGGGATCAGCGAGCACGATTTGTGTCCTGGCACCCTGGCTCTTCAGAAACTGCGCAACACCCGTGATGGTGCCGCCTGATCCGATGCCGGCGACGAAGGCGTCGAGGTCGCCCCCCATCTGCTCCCAGATCTCCGGGCCCGTCGTTTTCACATGGGCGGCGGAGTTCGCATGGTTGGCAAACTGGTTGACGAAGAAGCCGCCCGGGATCTGCTGGGCCAACCGCTCGGCCATGTCGGTGTAGTATTCCGGATGCCCGTGAGCGACGTCGGACCGAGTCAGGCGGACATCCGCCCCCATCGCCCTCAGGTGTTGAATTTTTTCCTTGGACATCTTGTCCGGGATGACCAGCAACACCTTATAGCCCTTGGCCTGACCGACCAGGGTCAGGGCCAGACCCGTGTTTCCGGCCGTCGCCTCGACGATGGTGCCCCCGGGTTTCAGCCACCCCTCCTGCTCCGCCGCCTCGATCATCGACAGGGCGATGCGGTCCTTGATGGAGCCGCCGGGGTTCTGGGCTTCCAGCTTCAGGAACAGGCGGCAGGGGCCGGTGTCGATCCGCGTCACCTCCACCATCGGCGTCTTGCCGATGAGGTCCAGAAGCGAGCCAGTCGGCGCGCTGAGGGTCGGGTGTTCGGACAGCGGCAAGGCAGACATTCAGACAGACTCCGGATCAGGCGGCGTGGCGGAAGCTGATCGCCCGACTTCATCCGGTCAAGCGGCGCAAGATTTCGCCCTTTCGGGCGAAGCGCCCTACATAGGAACTCAATGACAAAATCCCCCAAACGACCCGCCGCCGGATTGCCGGACGAGGCCACGCTGCTGGCCTTCCTGCGCGACGCCGGCTCGGCGGAAAAGGGCGACATCGCCCGACACTTCGGCCTGAAGGGCGAAGACCGCCGACGCCTACGCGAAATGATCCGCGAACTGGAGGCCGCCGGCAAACTCGGCAAACGCGGCCGCAAGGGCTTCTCCGAAGCCGGCGCCCTGCCCCCCGTCGGCGTCGCCGACGTGACCGAGCGGGACGTCGACGGCGACCTCTACGTCCGCCTGGTCGAGGCCTCGGCCGATGCGCCGAGCGCCGTGCTCGTGCCTGACAAATCGAAGCCTGGCCCCGCGCCGGGGCTGGGCGACCGCGTGCTGGTCAAGTTCCAGCATGGGCCGAACGGCTGGGAGGCTCGCCTCATCAAGCGGCTGGATGCCGGAACTAACCGCGTGCTCGGCGTCATCCGCAAGTCCAACCGCGAGACCCGCGTCGAGCCCGTCGACCGCCGCTCCAAGGACGTGCTGATCGTCCCGCCTGTCCAGGCAGCCGACCTCAAGGACGGCGACCTCGTGCTGGCCGCCATCGAAAAAGGCGACCACCGCTACGGCTTCAAGCGCGGCAAGATCCTGGAGACCATCGGCCGGGAGGACGATCCGCGCGCCGCCTCCCTGATCGCCATCCACGCTCACGGCGTCCCGACCGGCTTCTCCGAGGCGGTCGAACAGGAGGCCGAGAACCAGGACCTGCCGACGCTGAAGGGCCGCGACGACCTGCGCGATATCCCCTTCATCACCATCGACCCCGCCGACGCTCGCGATCACGACGACGCCGTCTATGCCGCCCGCGACGACGATCCGAAGAACGAGGGCGGCTGGATCGTCTGGGTCGCCATCGCCGACGTCGCCGCCTACGTCCGGCCCGGCACCAACCTGGACCGCGAGGCGCGGGCCAAGGGCAACTCCACCTACTTCCCCGACCGTGTCGAACCCATGCTGCCCGAGCGGCTGTCGAACGGCCTGTGCAGCCTGAAGGAGGGCGAGAACCGCGCGACGCTCGCCGTACGCATGGTCTTCGACAAGGACGGGCGAAAGCTGGGACACCGGTTCCAGCGCGGCCTGATGCGCAGCCACGCCAAGCTGTCCTACGAACAGGCGCAAGCCGCCATCGACGGCGAGACCGACGACGCCACCGGTCCGATCATGGAGACGATCCTCTATCCGCTGTGGAACGCCTACCGCACCATGCTGAAGGGTCGTCTCAAGCGCAGCCCGCTCCAGATCGACAGCGCCGAACGCCGCATCCGCATGAGCCCGGACGGCGGCATCGCCTCGATCGAGAAGCGTGTCAGCCTGGAGGCCCACCGGCTGATCGAGGAGATGATGGTCCAGGCCAACGTCTGCGCGGCCGAGACTCTGCAGCAGAAGAAGACGCCCCTGATCTACCGCGTCCATGAGGCCCCCAGCCAGGAGAAGGTGTTCAACCTCGCCGACTTCCTCTCGACCATCGGCAAGCCCTGGAACAAGGGCGAGGCGCCGACGACCAAGCGGTTCAACAAGCTGCTCGACGAGACCCGCGACGGCCCCCACGCGGAGGTCGTCAACGAGGTCGTCCTGCGCACCCAGATGCAGGCCATCTATTCGCCCGACAACGTCGGACACTTCGGCCTGAACCTGGACCGCTACGCCCACTTCACCTCGCCCATCCGGCGCTACTCGGACCTGATCGTGCATCGCGGCCTGATCCGGGCGCTGGGCCTGGGCAAGGACGGCCTGACCGACCGCGAGATCGCCGAATTGCCCGCCATCGCCGATCAGGTGACCCAGACCGAGCGCCGCTCCATGGCCGCCGAGCGCGACGCCATGGATCGCTACATCGCCGCCTTCCTGGAGGACCGCGTGGGCGCGACCTTCACTGGCCGCATCACGGGCGTCACCCGCTTCGGCCTGTTCGTCCGGCTCGACGAGACCGGTGCCGACGGCCTCGTGCCTGTCAGCTCGCTGGGCAACGAGTACTTCACCCACGATGATCGCGCCCATGCCCTGGTCGGCGAACGGTCGGGCCAGCGATATACTTTGGGCCGTCTGGTCGAGGTCAAGCTGACCGAGGCCACGCCGGTCACCGGCGGCCTTCTGTTCGAGATGCTGAGCGATCCCGAGCCGCGCGATCCGAACGCGCCCGCGCCTCGTCTGGGGATACGCGGTCGCGGCGGTGACGCCCGCCCGTCCCGCGGCAAGGGACGTCCCGGCGGTCCCAAGCCGAGGAACGGCGGGAAGCCATCCGGCGGGCTGAAAGGCGTACGGAAGGGCAAGCGGCGCTGACTTACCGGCCACGTCGCTCGCTTCCGGCCAAATGGTCGCGCTTCCAGATGGGCTTCGGACGCCCTAGCTTAAGGTTTGGGCCAAAAAGGAGTGATCGCATGCGCCGTCTGGTTCTCGCTGTCTCCGCGCTTGGGCCGCTGACCTTGACTGCCTGTGGCGAGGTCGACCTGGAAAAAGCCGGGCGCAATGCCGCCGTGGCCGCGCTGGAAGCCAGCAACCCCGAGATCGTCCAGGGCATCCGTGCTGCCCAAGCGTTGAAGCTGGCTGCCACGACCTGCGGCTGGCAGGACGTCGACGCGACCCGGCTGGCCCAGGTGGCCGTGGCCGGCATTGAGGAACCGCCGCTTCGCGCCGCCGCCGAGAGCCTGGTTGAGGACCTGCTCGTCGCGCCCGCTGCAGCATCGACGCCGTCCGCGACAGCCCCGACTAGCGACTGCTCACCTGAGGCCCGACAGGCTCTGGAAGCCCAGATCGCCGCGATCGCGCAGGGCGGCGGTGAAGGCGAAGCCGAAGGCGGCTGACGACACCTCCCCGGCCTGAGGCCGTCGGGCAGGGCTAGGCCCGTTTCTCTGTCAACTGGCCCGCAAGGATCGCGGGCTCGCACGCGACCTCGCCGGTCAGCCAAAGGCGGAGCATGGCCAGTTGTGAGGCGGCCGACGCCGTCGCCAGCAGGGCAGCGGGCACGGTACCGCCCCTGTCCGCTCCCAGCCGAAGCTCGATCATGCTGGCAAGCTTGCGCTGGAGCTTGGGGCCGAGGGGCGGCTCGAACATGACGCGGGCGAGCGCCCTTCGCTCCCACAGATGGTCGAGCACAAAGTGCAGGTGCGGCAGGCTGGCCCGACCCGCGCCCGCTTCTGCCAGGGGCTCGAAGATGGGGTCGACGGCCCAGACCATCACGTCGTCCTTGTTCCGGAAGTGCTCGTAGAACGTCGAGCGGCCGACTCCGGCTTCCTCGATCAGGTCGCTGGTTCGAATGGCGCTGTAGCGGTGGGTGAAGACCAGGCGTGTGAAGGCCTCGAAGATGGCCTTGCGGGTTCGCTGGCTGCGCCGGTCCAGTTCGTGAGCGTCCGACATGGGAGCAAGCCTAGCCGATCACGGCCCGGACGCCAGCCGACAGCTTGCGATGAAGGCGGACAGTTGCGCCAGACTGTCCGTTATCGGCCGGAAAGCCCGGGCCGTTCCTCGTGCCAATCCCTTGCGTGGGTCACACGTCGGCAACGACGACAGCGAGAGAGACCTATGACATCGACCAACCATAGAGCCGACCGAACCGACGCCGCGATGATCGCCGGGGCAACCATCGCGGCCATGGCCCTGATGCTGCACCATCCAACCGGCCATTCGGGCAGTCCGGACGACGGGCTGATGCTGACCGACTGGAACAACGGTTTCGTCCATGCTGCCGTGATCGGATGCCTGGTGAGCTTGGCGGTCGGCCTGGACGGTGTCAGGCGGCGGCTGGGCGAAAGGGCGCTGATGACCCGGCTGGGGGCGGTGCTTCTGGGAGCGGGCCTGCTGGCCCTGGCTAGCGCGGGTGTCATCAATGGCTTCGCCGTCGAACAGCTCGTCACCCAGACCGAGGACCCGGCCGTCCGCGCGGCAGGTGGCCAGGTGCTGTGGGCGCTGAACCAGAGCCTGACATCGGTTGGCAGCCTTCTGCTGGCGTCGGGCGCGCTCGCCTGGGCACCGGGGCTCTGGAAGACGCGAGGCGTCGGTCGACTGAGTGCGTCCCTGGGCGTTGGCCTGGCGGCTCTGACCCTATGGTGGAAAGCAACGGACGGAGGTTTCGGCCTGACCGCGGCGGTAACGGCGACGGCAGCCTTTGTTATCTGGTCGCTGTCGGTTGCGGCGGTCATGATGATCCGACCGAAGGGAGATGTCGAATGAGCGAGGACCATCACGTCGCGGCCATCGTTCCGGCGAAGGACATCGACGCCAGCGAGTCCTTCTATCGTCGTCTCGGCTTCGAGACCGTCGGCGACTACGGCGACTATCGACTGATGGACGACGGCCGGGGTTGGCGCATTCATCTGCGCGCGACGCCGGACTGGCCGCGCCGGATCGAGGACAATCCCCTTGGGCTGTACCTCTACGTCGAGGACGTTGACGCCGTGGCCGACCGGGTCCGTGAGCTGATCATCGAACCGCAGGGGCCCCACGCCCGCCCCTGGGGGACCTATGAGTTCTCGATCAGCGATCCCAGCGGAGCCTTGATCCGGATCGGGCGCGTTCTGGATTGAGTGGGTCTCAGAAGGCGATCCAGACGAGAGCGACGCCCGCGAACAGGGAGATCGGAGCCAGTAGCCGAACGGTCCAGACGGGCAGCCGTGCTGCCCACCAGCTTGAGTAACGGGCGTGCCAGCGCCGGGGTAGAACCATGAGCGTGAGGGCACTTACCACCAGGAAGCCACCGATCACCGCCATGACCGATGGATGACGAGTGGCCGGTGCACCGATGACGAAGACCAGCCCGACGGCCGCCCGGACCGAAAGCTCGCCGAAGTGAATCGTCGGCGTCGAGCCGAACCGGGACAGCGCCTGGAGCGCGCGGCCGGGTGCCACCAGGATGAGCACCGACAGCACAACCAGCGCTGTACCGGTCGCTACGATCAGGAATGCGAACATCGACGCAAGCATGAGCCTGCCCTTGAGACAAAACCGATCGCGGCCTCTACGCCCTTGGGAGGAACGCGCAAAGGCGCTAGCTCAAGAGAGTGAAAAGCCCACCCGACCCCTTCGACGCCGCGCAGGATCTCGCCGATGCGCCCGCGCGTCCGGGACTGCGGCAACGGCCCAAGGATGCCGCGACCCTGATCCTGGTGCGACGAGGGCTGCGGCCAGAGGTGCTGATGGGGCGGCGCGCGCCGGGGCATGTCTTCATGGCGTCGAAGTGGGTGTTTCCCGGCGGCCGGATCGACCGGGCGGACTTCTCGGCAGCAGCGGCCAGCGAGCCGGACGGGACGACGCGCGAGCGGCTGGAAGCCGAGATTGATCCACGGCGGGCGCGAGCCCTGTGCCTGACCGCCGTGCGGGAGACATTCGAGGAGACCGGCCTGATCGTCGGGACGGCGGCGGAGCCCGCGTCGGTCGCCGGGCCGTGGCGAGAGTTTCGGCATGCGGGGGCCCTGCCCAACCTCGCGGCCCTGACCTATGTCGCGCGGGCCATCACACCGCCGGGGCGGACGCGGCGGTTCGATGCCCGGTTCTTTCTGGCCGATGCCGAAGCCCTGCTGGCACCGGAGCCGACTGCTGGGTCTGGGGAGCTGGACGAGATCGCCTGGCTGGCGCTGGACGACGCCCGTGCGCTCGATCTGCCCGCCATAACGCGGTTCGTCCTCGGAGAGGTATCGGAGCGGCTGTCGAACCCGGATCGCCCCCTGCCCTTCGTCCGCTGGCATCGCGGGGCCCACAAGGTGACCCATGGCTGACCAACTGACGCTGCGCCTGACCATCGCCGATCCGGTGCAGGGGCTGCACTACAGCCTGCAGGACCCCAAGAACGCGCCGGTCGATATCCGGGTGTCCGGCGGCGGGCCGCTGTCATTCGATGTGACGGTGACCCTGCGGCCCGACGGCACGCTGGGTGGCTCTTTCGTTCGGCGCGAGGGTAAGGAGCGGCGGTTCGTATACATCGCCGTCGCGGGTCAGGCCGGACAGACCGACAGCATCGGACAGGTCATCAGCCGACGCGCCAAGATCGACGTCCATGAGATTCCGGCTGACCTGCTTCAGCCCGGAGCGACGCTGGAAGCGACGTTGCCCGGACGCAGCAAGGACGGGACGCCAGCCTGCGCCACGGTCCGGCCGCTGGGCCCGTGGACCCGGATCGACTGAGCCCGCCCTGATCCCGCCACGGTCGCTGTCCAGCTTGCGGGGATCGGCGGGGAGATTGCGTGGCGGACGCGGCGTTCAGTATCGCGAAGGCAACCGGCCTGACCCACGCCGAGGGGCGGCGCAGGGCCGCGATCCTTTTGGGGTCGATCGCCTTTCATGCCCTGATCCTCACGCCCCTGGCGCTGCAGGTGTTCGAACAGGCCTATGCACCGGCGCTGGAGACTGCGCCGCCACCGCCGATCTTTCTCGAAATGGAGGCGCGGCCGCTGCTGGAGGGCGAAACCGCGCGCGAGCCGACCTTCGCCCGGACCCTTGAGACCGCTCCGGCTGTTTCCGCGACATCCGACGCCGAGCGCGGGCCTCGGCTGGACGATGAGGAGGATACCCCTGCCCCGCCCTCGCCCCGCATCGCAGCCGGCGCGCCACCGGGATCACCGTCCGCACCAGCAGACGCGTGGCGGGTCACGCCCGAAAGCATGGGTGCCGCCGTCGCACGGTCGATGCGCACCGGAGCCGGCGGATGCCGGATCATGGATGGTCGGCTGAGCCCCGGCGAACAGGCCCTGTGCGACGAACGCTTCAATGAGGCCGCAGGGCGCGCCGGACCGTTGGGGCCCCGCACCCTGAACGCCTCCGAGGCCCGCCGCGAGGCCCAGTTCGCGCGTGAAGGAGCCCAGGCCCTGGCTCAGTACGAGGCGCGGCGTCGCCCTCTTTCGGGTGGAATCGGGATCGTGGGGCCGGGCGATTGTCCGGGATCCAAC
>JAIERG010000083.1 GCA_019747095.1 Caulobacteraceae bacterium
CCGGCAGCTTCCACAGCTGGGCCATGTTGAAGCTCTCGTAGACCTGGCCCTGGTTGGCCGCGCCGTCGCCGAAATAGACGAAGGCGACCGAGTCATCACCCCGGTACTTGCCGGCGAAAGCGAGGCCGGTGCCGAGCGCCACCTGGGCACCCACGATGCCGTGGCCGCCATAGAAGCCGGTCGGCACGTCGAACATGTGCATCGACCCCCCCTTGCCCTTGGACGAACCGCCAATGCGGCCGGTCAGCTCGGCCATGACCTCCTTGGGGTCCATGCCGGCGGCGAGCATGTGGCCGTGGTCCCGGTAGCCGGTGATGATCTTGTCGTGGCCCTGCTTGACGCTGGCCTGAACGCCGACGGCGACCGCTTCCTGGCCGATGTACAGGTGGCAGAAGCCGCCAATCAGGCCCATGCCATAGAGCTGGCCCGCCCTTTCCTCGAAGCGGCGGATCAGCACCATCTCGCGGTAGTAGGACAAAAGCTCGTCCTTGGTCGCGGCGGGCGTATTGGGAATCTTGGCCGAAGCCTTGGAATCAGAGGTCTTCTGGGCGGCTCTCGCCATCCGGCGTCTCCGGTCTGAGCCCGTGGCGGAACACATCCACCCAGAGCTTCTTGTCGTTACGGAATGGGGCTGTAGCAGCCTTCGTTCCAGAAAGGCAAAGCGCCCGGCACGACCTGTAACACGATTTCAGGAGTGCTCTGCGCCAGGCGTGGCTGCGGAGGCCGCCGCAACGCGGATCACGTAATCGCGTGGGTCCGAGAAGCCAAGCACGACCCGGGCGCGCTCTTCGAGCAGATCACGCGAGAGACTGTCG
This sequence comes from Caulobacteraceae bacterium, assembly GCA_019747095.1. Taxonomy (GTDB): domain Bacteria; phylum Pseudomonadota; class Alphaproteobacteria; order Caulobacterales; family Caulobacteraceae; genus Brevundimonas. Next base: position 816 of record JAIERG010000083.1, read on the forward strand.
GCCTTCAGATAACGCACACGGATTTCAAGATCCGCGCGTTGCTCTTTCAGGGACGCAAGCTGAGCTTCGCTCTCGGCCAGCCTCGCGTCTCGTGTGGAGCCGGATAGCAGGCCGCGCTCACCCGTCAGGGCCTGAACGCCGAGATAGACGACGAGCAAAAACAGAAAGGCGGACAGGGCGTACGGTTTCATCCGTTCGGGCACTTCGGACGCTCCTTCTGAGCGCGGGACACGGTTGATCATCCGTGACCGGAAATGCCTAAGGAATGGTAGCCAACGCCTACTTCAACAGCATGCCGTCGCCGTAATAGCTGGCCTGATCGCCGAGCATTTCCTCGATGCGAAGGAGCTGATTGTACTTGGCGGTGCGGTCCGAGCGGGCCAGAGAGCCGGTCTTGATCTGACCGCAGTTCGTGGCGACGGCGAGGTCGGCGATGGTCGAGTCTTCGGTTTCGCCCGAGCGATGGCTCATGACGGCGGTGTACCCCGCGCGATGGGCCATATCGACGGCGTCCAGTGTCTCGGACAAGGTGCCGATCTGGTTGACCTTGACCAGGATAGAGTTGGCCAGCCCCTCGCCGATGCCGGCGGCCAGACGCGCCGGGTTGGTGACGAACAGATCGTCGCCAACGATCTGGACCCGATCGCCCAGCACCTCGGTCAGGTGCTTCCAGCCCTCGAAATCGTCTTCCGAGCAGCCGTCCTCGATGGAGACGATCGGGAAGCGTTCGCACAGGTCCGCCAGATAGGCGACCATGCCGTCGGCGCCGAGGATCTTGCCCTCGCCGGTCATATTGTAGGCGCCGTCCTTGAAGAACTCGGTAGCGGCGACGTCGAGCGCGAGGTGGAAATCCTCGCCCGCCAGATAGCCGGCCGCCTGGCCCGCGCGGGTGATGAAGCTGAGCGCCTCCTCGGCCGACGCCAGATTGGGGGCGAAGCCGCCTTCGTCGCCGACGTTGGTGTTGTGACCAGCGTCCTTCAGCTGCTTCTTCAGGGCGTGGAAGATCTCGGCGCCCATGCGCAGGCCCTCGGCGAAGGTCTCCGCGCCGGTCGGCAGGATCATGAACTCCTGGATATCGATCGGATTGTCGGCGTGGGCCCCGCCGTTGATGATGTTCATCATGGGGGTCGGCAGGACGCGGGCGGAGACGCCGCCGATATACCGGTAGAGCGGCAGACCGGCGGAGATGGCGCTGGCCTTGGCGACGGCCAGCGATACGCCGAGGATCGCGTTGGCACCGAGTCGCCCCTTGTTCTCGGTGCCGTCGAGCGTGATCAGGGCCTCATCGATGCGGCGCTGATCCTCCGCGTCCATGCCGGACAGGGCGTCGAAGATCTCGCCGTTGACGGCGTCGACCGCGTTCTGGACGCCCTTGCCGCCCCACATGACCGGATCGGCGTCGCGCAGCTCGACCGCCTCGTGCGCGCCGGTGGAGGCGCCGGACGGCACGGCTGCGCGGCCGAACGAGCCGTCGTCGAGCACGACATCGACCTCGACCGTGGGATTGCCCCGGCTGTCCAGGATCTGGCGGGCGACGATGTCGGCGATGTCGGTCATGAGAGCCTTCGCGGATGGAGGAGGATGGCGGGCGGGGTTTAGCCCGCCGCCCGCCAAACGCCAACCGTGGGCCTCAGGACGTCAGGCGCAGCCTTCGACCAGCTGGATGGCCGGGCCGCCGACGTGGACGATTTCGACCGTGCCGTTGGTGCCGATCTCGTAGCGAATGCCGCGCGCGGCAGCCTCCTCGACATAGGTGTTGGCGTCGGCTGGACTGCCGACGGTCCAGACAATCAGGTCCTCGGCCGGAGCCGGGGAATACTTGTGCGGCTGGGCGATGATCTGGTCGCCGTATGCGGTCTTGATCGCGGTGGCCGTGTCGCCGACGCCGAAGCCGCGGTCGGTCTTGAGCGTCGCGGGCGAGGAGAACGAGATGCGCGTCAGGACGCCGTCCTGGATCATCACCAGCAGACCTTCGGGCGCACGGGCCGGACGCCACTGGTCGCAGGTGGCCGGATCGGGGCCGCCGACCGCGTTCGGATCACTGTCGCCGCCCAGGGCGGCCTCGACCTCTGCTGTGGTCATGCCGATTCGCAGGGGACCGAAGCCCTCGGCGGTCAGGGCGTTGGGATCGGCCGGCGCGGCGGGCACCTCGGCGGCCGGGGTTTCGGCGGCGGGTGTCTCGGCCGATTCGGGGGCGTTGCAGGCGGCGAGCGCCATGAGGGACGCGACGGCGACGGTCGTGGCGAGGCGCATCATGCGAGAACTCCGATACAACGTGGAGCCGCATGGAGACACGAAAACGGCGCGCGGGAAAACCCGCGCGCCGCAATCTTCATCGCAACGTCGTGGAAAGACCTAGTCTTCCTTGGGCGTCAGGACCTGGCGACCGCGATAGGTGCCGGTCTTGAGGTCAATGTGGTGCGAGCGGCGCAGCTCGCCCGTGTCCTTGTCCTCGGTGTAGGGGTTGGTCCCCAGGGCGTCGTGGGCGCGGCGCATGTTGCGACGCGAGGGCGATACTTTGCGCTTGGGAACGGCCATGTCCGTCTCGATCTCAGTGTGCGGCGCTGCGGACAGCGCGAAAAACGAAAAGCGGCGGCCCAATAGATGAGCCGCCAGCGAACGCGGGCTTATGCCGGATCAACCCGGTGATTTCAAGGCCTGCCTCGCAAGCCTTGCCGTTCACGGAACGACAGTGTCTGATCGGCCCATGACCCACGCAAACGCTGCCGTAAAGCCTCCTCGCAGCCGCCTGCTTCTCATCGGCCTGATCGTCGGCACGATCGTGGCGGTGCTAGCGATCCTGCCAGTCTTCGTGATGGCGACGATGTCGGTGATGGTGGCGGCGTCGGGTTCCAGCCCGCTGATCTTCACCTTCCTCATCTTCGCGTGGGGCCTGCCGGTCGTCGTGGTGGTGGGACCGGTCGGGGCGTGGATCGCCTATGCCCTCCGCCGTGAGCGGATGGCCTGGATCCTTCTGCTCTCGCCGGCGATCTGGGCCGCCTGCATGTTCGGGCTTCTGGCAGCGGCTCCGGGCGGTTCAGCGTGATCCAGCCGGCCCGGTAACGAAGCGGGCCCGACCGTCGAACCCCGGGGCGTTCCCCACTTCGCCCGGATGGTTTCCATGCTTCGCCGCACACTCCTCGCCCTCGCCGTTACGGCGGGAACCCTGATCGCCTCAGCGGGCACCGCTATGGCCGAGCACGTCCCCTTCACGCGTGCGGCGTTCGAGGCGGCCCAGCGGGCCGGCAAGCCGATCCTGGTCGATATCTACGCTCCCTGGTGCCCGGTCTGCCGCGCCCAGGAGCCGATCCTCGAATCCCTTCAGGCGCAACCCGCCAACGCCGAGCTCGTGGTGTTCCGCGTGGACTTCGACAATCAGCGCGATGTGGTGCGCAGCTTCCGCGCCCAGCGCCAGAGCACCCTGATCGCCTATAATGGCTCGACCGAGACCGGCCGCTCGGTCGGCGACACCAACGCAGCCAGCCTCGCCCATCTGGTCGCCTCGACCCGGTAAGGCCCGATGATCGCGAGCCTCGGCGCCCTGGCCATCGCCTTCGTGGCGGGCGTCCTGACCATTCTCAGCCCCTGCGTCCTGCCGCTGGTGCCTATCGTGCTGGGCGGCGCCCAGTCCGAAGGACGTTGGGGACCGGTGGCGCTCGGCCTAGGGCTGGCGACCAGCTTTACGGTCGTCGGCCTGTTCGTGGGCACGATCGGCTTCTCGATCGGTCTGGACGGCGATCTGTTCCGCCGGATCGGAGGCGCCCTGCTGGTCGGGGTCGGCGTGATCCTGCTGGTTCCGGCTGCTCAGGTTCGATTGGCGGCGGCCGGCGGCCCCCTGGCCACCTGGGCCGACGGTGGCATGAGGAAGCTGGATGGGCGGGGTCCCTGGGGACAGCTGGGCCTTGGTGCCCTGATGGGACTGGTCTGGGCGCCGTGCGTTGGGCCGACTTTGGGCGCTGCCTCGCTTCTGGCGGCGCAAGGTGAAGACCTTGGTCGCGTCGCCCTGACTATGTTGATCTTCGGGGTCGGCGCAGCCACGCCCCTCGTTCTGATCGGCCTGATGTCGCGCCAAGCCATCGCCCGGCTGCGCGGCCGGATGCTTGCCGCAGGATCGGCCGGGAAATACGTCCTCGGCGGCCTCATGGTGCTGATCGGGGTAATGATCCTGATCGGGCTCGACAAGTCGATCGAGACGACTCTGGTTCAGTCGTCGCCCGCATGGCTGACCGAACTTACGACACGCTACTGAGCCGGCTCGTCCAGGCGACGCGGGCCAGGGCGTAGTAGAGGCTGTCCTTCCACTCGCCGCCGATGTTCCAGGTGTGCTCGGCCGAGCCGATGCAAGTGAAGCCCAGGCGTACCAGCAGGCGGATGGAGGCACCGTTCTCCGGATCGACGTCGGCGGTGACGATGTCTGTCAGACCGTTTGCGAAGACATGGTCAATGGTGGCGCCGACCGCTTCACGGGCCAATCCTTGTCCCCAGGTGTCGGGGTGCAGGATGTAGCCGATGTCCGGCAGCTTCCAGAACCCAGCCTTGCCGATGGTCCGATCGTTCCATTCGACGATGAAGTCCGGCGCACCCTCGGCGTTGCCGGCCATCATAGCCTCGACCCAAGCGCGGGTCTGATCCCGCGTCTCGTGCGGCACGGACGACCACCAGCGCATGGCGACCGGATCGGAGAAGATGGCGTGCAACGGCTCGGCGTCCTCCAGGCGCGCGTGGCGGAGCAGCAGGCGCTCGGTGCGGATCTCGGTCACGCCAGCGACCGCTCCATGACGACGAATTCCAGATCGTCCCGCCGGGGAGCGCCGAAGCGGGCGTCGGAATAGGGAAACGGCCGCCGCTCGCCGGTCAGGCGGTAGCCGCGCCGTTCGTACCAAGCGATCAGCTCGGTCCGCTGTACGATGACGTTCATCTCGATCCGATCGGCGCCGTAACGATCGCGGGCGAGCCGTTCGGCCTGGTCGATAAGGCGGCGGCCCAACCCCCTGGCCTGAAGCGTGGCGTCGACCGTCAGCATGCCGAGGTAGGCGAGGCGGTCGCCCTTGTCGCTGACCTGTACACAGCCGATCAGCGCCCCGCCCTGGTCCGCCAGCAGGATGGCGTGGGCCGCGTCGGCGATGGCGGCGCGGAGCTGGTCTTCGTCGATTCTCTGGGCGTCCAGCAGGTCGGCTTCGTGGGTCCAGCCGACCTTGGCGCGATCGCCGCGATAAGCATGGTGGACCAGGGGCTGGATCAAGGGGGCGTCAGCGAGAGTCGCCTCGCGGAAGGTCACGTCATCCATGCTGAAGCTTGTCGGCGACCGCCTCTCCGATCGCAAGGGAGCTGGTCAAACCGGGGCTCTCGATGCCGAACAGGGCGACGAGACCGGGCAGACCGTGGACCTCGGGGCCGTCCAGCTGGAAGTCCGGCTGGGGCTCGTCAGGGCCGTGCAGCTTGGGCCGGATGCCGGCGTAGTCGGGGGTCAGCGCGCCGTCGGGCAGGCCGGGCCAGAAGCGGCGGATGTAGTGGGCGAACTCCTCGGCCTTGGCCGGATCGACGGCGTAGTCTTCGGTCTCAACGTAGGTCAGGTCCGGGCCGAACACGGCTTGGCCGCCCAGATCCTTGCGATAGTGGGTGCCAAGCGCACCGGGGATTGGCGGCGGATAGATCAGCCGCTCGAACGGTGCCTTGCCGGTCAGGCGGAAGTAGACGCCCTTGCCTAGATGACGCGCCGGAATGCGGTCGGTCGGAAAGCCCTCGATGCTTGCGGCGACATCCTGCGCCTCCAGTCCCGGCGCGGTGACCAGAAGGCGGGTCGTGAGGGTCGCGCCCCCCTCCCCGCCTGCGGTGATGCGAAAGCCGCCGGCCGGCAGGGGCTCGGCGCGCTCGAACGGCGTGGCGATGACGACCGAGCCGCCCGCGTCCGCGATCTCGCCCTCGAGCGCCAGCATGTAGTCATGGCTGGCAAAGACGCCGCTCTCAGGCGACAGGATCGCGGCGTGGGCGTTCAGCCCCGGCTCCAGCGCGCGGGCCTGGGCGCCGGTCAGATGCTCCAGCCCCTCGACCTCGTTCTCGGTCGCCTGGCGGAAGATGGCCTCGATGCGCTCGACCTCGGCTTCCTCGGTCGCGACCACCAGCTTGCCGCAGCGGCGGTAGTCGATCTTGTGGCTGTCGAGGAAGGCGTACAGCGCCCGGCGGCCCTGGACACAGAACCGGGCCTTCAGCGATCCGGTCGGATAGTAGAGGCCGCCGTGGATGACTTCGGAATTGCGGCTAGAGACGCCCTGGCCGATGTGGCCTGCCTTCTCCAGTAGGAGGACGCTTAACCCCCGCTTCGCCAGCGCGCGGCCGCAGGCGAGACCGACGGCGCCCGCCCCCACGACCGTGGCATCGAAGTCGAAGCTCATCCGGGCGATCCATAGCGCCGCTTCGCCTCGGCCTCGAAGCTGGCGATCAAGGCGGAGACCGCACGGTCGAAGTTGGCCTGCAGCGCCGCGTTCAGCAGCGGCGAACGGAAGGCGAAGTCGATGACGAACTCCAGCCGGGTGCCCGCGGGCACGGCGTGGAAATCCCAGCGGTTCTTCAAGTGGCGGAACGGGCCGCGCAGCAGGCCGACCTCGACCGACGGCTTGTTCGCGTCATGTCGCACCCAGGTCGCGAACCGCTCCTTTAGGAAGGAGAAACCGACGGCCGCTTCGGCGTCAAACACGCGGATGCCCGGTGCCTCCTCGCGGCGGTTCCAGACGCGCATGGCCGTGACCCACTTCACGAAGCGGGGATAGGCCTCCACGTCCGCCACCAGCTCAGCGAGCTGGTGCGGGGCATAGGGCAGGATGCGGGTGACGCGGTGGATGGCCAAGCGGGGCTCAGCGTCCTGTGGCGAGGCGCGCCGCCTTGAGCCGCGCGAAGTCGTCGCCCGCGTGGTGCGACGAGCGGGTCAGCGGCGAGGCCGACACCATCAGGAAGCCCTTGGCGCGGGCGATGGCCTCATAGGCCTTGAACTCCTCGGGCGTGACGAAGCGGTCAATGGCGGCGTGCTTACGGGTGGGCTGGAGGTACTGGCCGATGGTGATGAAGTCGACGCCGGCCGAGCGCATGTCGTCCATCACCTGCATGACCTCTTCCTTGGTTTCGCCCAGGCCGACCATGATGCCGGATTTGGTGAACTGGTTGGGGTCGCGCTCCTTGACCATCTGCAGCAGGCGCAGGGAGTGGAAGTAGCGCGCGCCGGGCCGGATCTTCAGATATAGCCGCGGCACGGTCTCCAGATTGTGGTTGAAGACGTCGGGCTTGGCGTCGATCATCACCTCGGCCGCGCCGTCCTTGCGAAGAAAATCGGGCGTCAGGATCTCGATGGTGGTGGCCGGAGCCTGGCGGCGGATCTCGCGCACCACCTCGGCGAAGTGGGCGGCGCCGCCATCGTGCACGTCGTCGCGGTCGACCGAGGTGATGACGACGTGGTTCAGGCCCAGCTGGGCCACCGCCAGCCCGACCTTGGCGGGCTCTTCGGGATCCAGCGGCTGGGGCAGGCCCGTCTTGACGTTGCAGAAGGCGCAGGCCCGCGTGCAGGTGTCGCCCATGATCATCAGGGTGGCGTGCTTCTGGCTCCAGCACTCGCCGATGTTCGGGCAGGCCGCCTCTTCGCAGACGGTGTGAAGACCCTTGTCCTTCACGATGGCCCTGGTGGCGTTGTACTGCCCCGATCCGGGGGCCTTGACCCTCAGCCAGTCGGGCTTGCGCAGCACCGCCGTCTCAGGCCGGTTGGCCTTCTCGGGATGGCGCAGCTCGGAAGGCTTTCGCGTCAGGGTGTCGATGACGGTGACCATCTAGGCAGGCCGTGCTCCAGGCGGGGGACGAGCGCTATGTCGTCGCTCCCGATCCCCAAGGCAAGCTCACCCTGCGTAACGCATCTTTTCAGCGACGTCGCGCTTAACTAGTTTGCGCGACCTGACATCGAGGGGGCGCTTCAAGTCCCCCGGAGGAGACGCCTTTTGTATCGTCCCGGCCTTGACCCCTCAGCGGGTGAAGAATCCCTGTTCGACGCCCTCGTCGCGGCGCGTGCCAAACATGGCGACAAGGAAATCATCGAGGATCAGGATCGCAAGCCCCTGACCTACACGGGCGTCATCCGCGCCGCCTTCGTGCTGGGACGAAAGATCGCAGCCATTACTGAGCCGAAGGAACGGGTGGCGATCCTTCTGCCTTCGTCCTCTGGCGTCGTGGTGACATTTTTCGGGCTGCATGCCTTTGGCCGGATTCCGGTCATGCTCAACTTCACCGCAGGCGAACAGAACCTGAAGGCCGCGATCAGGGCCGCTGGCGTCAAGAAGATCCTGTCTGCGAAGCGGTTCGTCGATCAGGCAAAGATCGACGACCTGATCATGGTGCTGTCGAGGGAGGCCGAGATTGTCTGGCTGGATGACATCCGGGCGTCGATCGGACTTCAGGACAAACTGTTCGGTCTCATGGCCGGCATGCTCCCCAGCCAGTTCCGTGTGAAGACCAAGCCGAGCGATCCCGGCGTGATCCTGTTCACCTCGGGCAGCTTCGGGGCACCGAAGGGTGTCGTGCTCACCCAGAAGAACCTCGTCGCCAACTCGCGACAGGTCATGACCCACATCCCGCTCGACCCGAATTGGGTCATGTTCAACCCGTTGCCGACTTTCCATTGCTTCGGCTTGACCGGGGGCGTTGTTCTGCCACTGCTGAACGGTCTGAAGGCGTTCCAGTATCCGTCGCCGCTCCATGCCAAGCAGATCGTTTCGCTTCTGGCTGAGGTGAACGCGTCGCTCTTGTTCGCAACCGACACCTTCCTGAACCAGTGGGCTCGGGTCGCGTCGCCCGACGACTTCCGGACCCTGCAATTCGTCGTCGCAGGCGCGGAGCGGGTACGGGACGAGACCCACCACCTTTTCAACACCAAGTTCGGCGGCGTGAAGCTGCTGGAAGGATACGGAGCCACCGAGGCCGCGCCGGTCGTGGCCGTGAACCATCCGGATCGCAATCGCCCCGGCACTGTTGGCCAGTTGTTGCCGGGCATGGAAGCGCGGATCGAACCGGTCGAGGGCATCACTGAGGGTGGACGACTTTACCTGCGGGGACCCAACGTCATGGCTGGCTATATGTCGCCGGACGACCCTGATCGCATCGAGCCCTTGCCGGATGGCTGGCACGACACGGGCGACATCGTCGATATCGACGAGGAGGGCTACATCGCCATCCTCGGACGAGTGAAGCGGTTCGCCAAGATCGGTGGAGAGATGGTCTCGCTTTCGGCCGTCGAGGGCCTTGTCGCGGCCGTCTATCCTGAGGCGCGCCACGCCGTGGTCGCAGTCGCTGACTCAAAGAAGGGCGAGAAGCTGGTGCTTGTTACCGACCGCCGCGACGCAGACGTGACTCGCCTGGCGGAGTGGGCCCGCGAGCATGGGGCCCCGGAGCTGGCCATACCGAAGAAGATTGTGCGGGTGGGCGAACTGCCTGTGCTCGGCACAGGCAAAACCGACTACGTCGCGATCCAGCACCTTGTCGAGATGGACATGGCGGCCTGAGCGTAGCCGCCTAATCGCGGCCGCTTGATCCGACACCGCCACTGTTGCAGGGTTAGCGCCGCATAAGGAGGCCACCATGTTCGAATCGCTTGAGCGTCATCGCCCGCTGGCCCTTTCGGGCCTGCGCATCGTGTCCGGTCTGATGTTCCTGCAGCACGGCACGCAGAAGGTATTCAGCTTTCCCGCCCCGGCGCGCGGACCATTCGAGCTGATGACCCAGATCGGCATTGGTGGCGTCCTGGAGCTGATCGGCGGGGTCCTTTTGATCCTGGGCCTTTTCACCCGGCCGGTCGCTTTCCTGATGTCGGGGATGATGGCCGTGGCCTATTTCCAGTTCCACGCCCTGACGGGAGGCCTTTATCCGCTGGTCAACGGCGGCGAGCTGGCGGCGCTGTATTGCTGGGTGTTCCTCTACATCTTTTTCGCCGGTCCCGGCTCGGTCGCGGTCGATGGGCTGCTGAAGAAGAAGTAGGCGCTCAGCCGATCCGGACGCCCGTCATCGAGATTGAGCCACCCTCGATCACATCGTTGAAGAAGCGCACGTCGTCGCCCGGTTCGGCCTGGGCGGCGACGTAGAGCAGCGGCAGGAAGTGCTCGTCAGTGGGCACGCTCAGCTGGGCGTCCTCGGCCAAACCGACCCAGTCGATCAGGGCATCATGGTCGCTGCGCGTCAGCGCCGCCTTGACCGCATCGTTGAAGGCGACGGCCCAGCTGTAGGCCTCGCCCCCATCCCGCTTCCACGTCCGGAGATTGTGCACGAAGTCGCCGCTGCCGGCGATGACCACGCCTTCGTCGCGCAGGGGCTGGAGCCGTCGGGCGAGCTCGAAATGGCCGCGGGCGTCCAACCGCCGGTCCAGCGACAGCTGCACGATGGGCACGTCCGCCTCGGGCCAGACATGGGCCAGCACCGACCACGTCCCGTGATCCAGGCCCCAGCTGTCGGTCTGGACCGCCCCGGTAAGCTTGTTCACCCGCCGGGCCAGAGCCGGAGACCCCGGCGCCGGATACTGCATGGCGTGCAGCTCCGGCCCGAAGTTCCCGAAGTCGTGAATGGTCGGCGGCCGCTCCTGCGCGGTGACGCCCAGACCCTGCGTCTCCCAGTGGGCGGAGACCATGAGCACGCCGGCGGGCTTGCCCAGGGCCTCGCCTACCCGCCGCCAGCCCTCGGCATAAGGGCCGCCCAGCGCGTTCATGGGCGAGCCGTGACCGAAGAAGACCGCCGGCTGGCGCATGGCCTTACGCCTTCAGCTTCTTGGCCAGCTGGGCCACGTATTCGCCCTGGTGACGGGCACCGGCCAGTTCGTTGGCGCTGGGCTGGCGCGAGCCGTCGCCGCCGGTGATGGTCGTCGCGCCATAGGGCGAGCCACCGGATATCTCTTCCAGAGTCATCTGGCCCTGCCAAGCGTAGGGCAACCCGGCGATGACCATGCCATGGTGCGGCAGGGTCTGGATCAGTCCGATCAGCGTCGTCTCATTGCCGCCGTGCTGGGTCGCCGAGGAGGTGAAGGCCGCCCC
>JAIERG010000026.1 GCA_019747095.1 Caulobacteraceae bacterium
CTGTGCGATCCGATGGAGCTGGAACGATTACGTAGCCTGCTCGATCAGCAGCTGGCAGCGCTGTCCTCGGTGGTGGCGCGGCTGGCCAACAAGCTACAGCGGCGGCTGATGGCGCAGCAGAACCGCAGCTGGGCGTTCGACCTGGAAGAGGGCGTTCTGGACACTGCCCGCCTGACCCGGATCATCACCGACCCCACCAGTCCGCTGAGCTTCAAGGCCGAGAGCGAAAGCCCGTTCCGGGACACGGTCGTGACCCTGCTGCTCGACAACTCGGGTTCCATGAGGGGGCGGCCGATCATGGTGGCGGCCGTGTGCGCCGACATCCTGGCGCGGACGCTGGAGCGGTGCGGGGTCAAGGTCGAGATCCTGGGTTTCACCACCCGCGCCTGGAAGGGCGGGCAGAGCCGAGAGGCCTGGATCACGGCGGGCAAGCCGCCCATGCCGGGCCGTCTGAACGACCTGCGCCACATCATCTACAAGGCCGCGGACGCGCCCTGGCGGCGCGCCAAGAAAAACCTTGGCCTGATGATGCGCGAGGGGCTGCTCAAGGAAAACATCGACGGCGAGGCCCTGACCTGGGCGCACGAGCGGCTGATCGCCCGGCCAGAGCAGCGGCGCATCCTGATGGTGATTTCCGACGGCTCGCCGGTCGACGACTCGACCCAGTCGGCCAATGCGGCGCTGTATCTGGACAAGCACCTGCGGCAGGTGATCGAGCGGATCGAGACGCAGTCGCCGGTCGAGCTGATCGCCATCGGCATCGGCCATGACGTCACACGCTGGTATCGCCGGGCGGTTACCATCGTCGATGTTGAGCAGTTGGCGGGCGTCATGATCGAAAAGCTGGCCGAACTCTTCGAAGCCGCGCCCAAGGAGACGGGCGGACGCACAGCCGGCCGGCGGCCGATGAAGCGCGCGGCTTGATGCGCATGGCCCTGCGAGCGTTGCTGTCGCTCGCACTTCTGGCAGCAGCCGCGTGCGCCGGTGTCGTCACCTCGACGCCGCAACAGGCAGGGCCTGACATCCCCATCCGCCTCGAGGCGCGCCAGACTCCCCTCGGGATCGGTGGTGCCATGCTGGCGCCGGGCGTTCGCTACGCGGGCGGCGTGACCTTGCGCGGAAGCGCCCTGCATGGGCTGTCGGACCTCAAGGTGGAGGGAGATCGGGCCTGGATCGTCAGCGACTTCGGCGACCTGATACGCTTCACCCTGCGGTTCGACAGGAATGGACGGCTGCTGTCTGCGGACCAGGCGACGCGACGCGCCCTGTCGGATCCCGACGGTGCCGTGCTCGCGCCGAAAGACCGTGCCGATGCCGAGGGTATCGTCATCTTGCCGGATGGCGAAGTGCTCGTTTCATTCGAGGGAGAGCACCGCATCTGGTCTTACGGCCTCGCGGCAATGGAGCGGCCGCGGGTGGTTGCTACGCCTCAGCTCGATCGACCGTTGAACGAGGGCTTCGAGGGCCTGGCACAGGCTTCCGGTGGCTGGCTGGTTCTCGCCGAAGGGGGCGGCGGCTGGGTGTGTCAGCCGCAAGGCTGCGCTTCCTTTGGGGATCTCACGCCGTCCGATGGCTATCGCTTCACTGCGGTGGACCGCAATCCGGTCGGAGAGGGCTGGTACGTGGTCGAGCGCTTCTTTCAGCCCCCGTTCGATGTGCGGGCGCGGGTCCGGACGCTTTCGGCGGAGGGCTTCCTCTCCTCGCCATTGATTGAGCTTCGCCCGCCGGCGTCGGTCGACAACTTTGAGGGCATCGCCGCCGTTCGATCCAGCGATGGTGTGAGGCTCTATCTGCTCAGTGACGACAACGCCAATAGCCTTCAGAAGACACTTCTGCTGGCATTTGACGTCGCTCCGGTCAGTTGAGCGGCTGAGGCCGCGTCTGCATAGGCGCGTCAGGGTCCGTGGGTGGCGGGGCCGCTGCGGTCGGCCTGTCGGCGATCAGGGGCGCGGTCTCTATGTCGGGTGACACAGGGGCCTCGACTGCAGGCGCCGGGGCGATCCTCGGCGAGGCTATCGGTGCGCTGGCCGTGGCGGCGGGCCGGGTAGTCGCCACCGGCGCAGGCAGACGCACGGCCTCGACGGATTGGCTAGAGGCGGCAACGGGCTCAGATTCCGGCTGAGCCTCGCCAGCGGCGACAGGAGCTGGCTCATCCAATACAGAGGCTTCGAGACCGGGCGCAGCAGGCGGCGGCGCGTCCATATCGAGCGGGGGCGCGTCCCCGCTGGGAAGGGTTGCCAGCCAGACGAATCCAGCAGTCACGACCAAGGCACCAACAACGGCGGCGATCCGCCAGGTGTCGTTCGTTTTCACTTTCTCGATAACGGCACCGAACGTGGCGTAGAGGGTCGGCGTCACGACCACCGACGGGATAGCGCGCGGATCCGCAGCTGCCTTCTGATCGGTCGAGAGCGGTGGCGGTACTGTATCAATCTGGTCGGCGGCTTCAGGTTCTACGATGATCTCCACCGCCGGAGCGGGCCGGGTCTGTGGGCGGACCGGCTCAGCTTCGACGATCACCTCGCTGATCGGCTCGATGATTGGCTCGACGATGGTTTCGGCGACGGGTTCGACCGGTGCCGTCTCGATGGGCTCCGGGGCGACGGTGGGGGGCGTTTCGACCGCAGGGGATATCTCGGCAACGCGGCCAATATCGGTGACGGAGTCCGTTTTCGGGGGCTGGGCTGTTGTTGCCTTGCGTGTGCGGCGGGACTTGGCCGTAACCGGCTCTACTGTCGGCTCCGGCGCGGGGGGCTCGACGAGGACATCCGTATCGGTCACCGGCGGCAGGTCAACCGCCGTCGAAGGTGCCGCGCGCGGGATCATGGAGCCGGAAAAAATGTCGCCAGCCGGTCGTGCCGCAGACGCCTGGGGACGCGGTGTCGGTTGGCTCCAGCTCTGCGGCGGACGCGGCAGGGGACCGGTCCGGAAGACAGTCTCAGGTGGGCGGCCCCAAACGATACGACCTCGTGACCACGGCTCGGAGGAGCCGTCTTGCGGCTGACCGGGAGGGGGCGTCTTGGGATCGGACGGCGGCGTGTCGGACATGGCGGCGTCTTAAACCGGGCGGAGGTGACCGTCCAATGGCGAAGGGAGGACCGTCGAGCGGCTCAGCGAACCTCGACGCCCTTCCAGAAGGCGATCCGATCCCGGATTTCGGCGGCGGCCGACTTGGGCTCGGGATAGAACCAGGCAGCATCCCTGTTCTCTTTCCCGTCGACGACGATTGAATGGTAGGACGCGGTGCCCTTCCACGGGCAGACGGTGGTTGTCGACGACGGTCGCAACACTGCCGGATCGACGGCGTCGCGCGGGAAGTAGTGGTTGCCTTCGACCACCACCGTATCGTCGCTTTCAGCGATGACGGCACCGTTCCAGATCGCCCTGGGCATGGGATCCCTCCGTATTCAGTTCTTCAGGCGGTAGCCGGTCTTGAACATCCAGCCGACGACGGACAGGCAGATCAGGAAGAAGCCGATCATGGCTGCGGCGCTGACGCCCACGCCGACGTCGCTCAGACCATAGAAGGCCCAACGGAAACCGTCGATCAGATAGACCACCGGGTTGAACAGGGTGACCGTCCGCCAGGCGGGCGGCAGCATGTCGATCGAGTAGAACGCTCCGCCCAAGAAGGTGAGCGGCGTGACCACCAGCATGGGAATGAACTGCAACTGCTCGAAGCTGTTGGACACCAGGCCGATGATGAAGCCGAACAGGCTGAAAGTCACCGAGATCAGCAGGAGGAAACCGAGCATGGCCAGGGGGTGCTGAACCTCGAGGGGAACGAAGAGGGCCGCCGTCGCCAGCGTGACCAGGCCGACCAGCATCGACTTGCTGGCGGCCGCCCCGACGTAGGCGGTGACGGTCTCTATCGGCGACAGCGGGGCCGACAGGATCTCGTAGATCGTGCCGGTGAACTTGGGAAAGTAGATGCCGAAGCTGCCGTTGGAGATCGACTGGGTAAAGACCGACAGCATGACCAGGCCGGGCACGATGAAGGCCCCGTAGGGCACACCGCCGACGCTTTCCATGCGCCCACCAATGGCTGAGCCAAAGACGACGAAATAGAGTGCCGTGGTGATGACGGGCGTCACCAGGCTGCCGAAGATCGTGCGCCCGAACCGGGCCATCTCGAAGCGATACAGGGCCCACAAGCCCCAGCCGTTGACGGTCATGCGGCCGCTCCCGTCGTCGTATCGCGGTGGACCAGGCTGACGAAGATATCCTCCAGCGAGCTCTGGCGGGTGTTCAGGTCCTTGAAGGCGATGCCGAGGTCAGACAGGCGGCGCAGCAGGGATGGCACGCCGGTGCGCTCGGAAGTGGAATCGAACACGTATTCCAATTCGTTGCCGTCGGCCTTCAGCGTCAGCTCCCATTCAGCCAGCTCGGGCGGGAGGACTGTCAGCGGATCCTGAAGATTCAGCGTCAGGGTCTTCTTTCCCAGCTTCTTCATCAGGGCGGTCTTTTCCTCGACCAGGATCAGTTCGCCCTTGAGAATGACGCCGACACGATCGGCCATCTCCTCGGCTTCCTCGATGTAATGGGTGGTCAGGATGATGGTCACGCCACTCTCGCGCAGTCGGCGAACCAGCTCCCACATGTCGCGGCGCAGTTCGACGTCGACACCGGCGGTGGGCTCATCGAGGAAGAGAATGTCAGGCTCGTGGCTGAGCGCCTTGGCGATCATGACGCGGCGCTTCATGCCGCCGGACAGGGTCATGATCTTGTCGTGACGCTTCTCCCAAAGGCTCAGGTCGCGCAGCACCTTTTCGACGAAGGCGGGGTTTGGCGCACGACCGAACAGGCCCCGGCTGAAGGTGACGGTCGCCAGAACCGTCTCGAAGGCGTCGGTGGTCAGCTCCTGCGGCACCAGGCCGATCTTCATGCGGGCCTGGCGGTAGTCTTTCAGGATGTCGTGGCCGTCGGCGATGACCGTGCCGGTCGACGGTGTGACGATGCCGCAGATGATGGAGATCAGCGTGGTCTTTCCCGCGCCATTGGGCCCCAGGAGCGCGAAGATTTCGCCCTTGCCGATCCGGAGGTCCACGGTCTTCAGAGCCTGAAGACCGCCCTTGTAGGTCTTGGTGACGCCCTGAATGTCGATGACCGGTGGCATGGAGAGCCCTTTCAGTCGGCCTTCCGCGCCGTGACACGCAATATGGTCCTGTATCTCCGGTGCTCAAGCCCGAGACGTGCGCATTCGCCGCGTCCGACCGGGCAACCCAGGCCGTATCTTGGAGATTGAGACAGACAACAGGAGTTCGCCGTGACCCTTTCCCGCGTGATTGCCTCTGTGGCGCTGAGCGCCGCCGTCGTCCTTGGGGCCTGCGCGACCACGGTCCCTGCCAGTCAGGTCCGGGCACCTCAGCCGACCAAGCCGATCGATCTGGAGCGGTTCTATTCCGGTCAGTGGCTGGAGGTGGCCCGCTTGCCGATGCGGATCACCGATGGATGCGTCGCGGCGACGACGGATTACGTGATCGTCTCACCGACCCGCGTCGATCTCCGTGACGCCTGCCGTCAGGGCGGAATCGATGGGCGCGAGCGGGCCGTGGGCGCAGCCGGGGTAATCCTTGATCCGGGCTTCAATGCCAAGCTGAGGGCCCCCTACTTCGGTGGACTGGTCACGTGGGAGTACTGGGTCCTTGACCGAGCCGACGACTACAGCTGGTTCATCTCGGCCGATCCAAGGTTCGAAAAGCTCTGGATCTACACCCGCACACCGCCATCCGAGGCGCAGTTGTCGGCATTGGTCGAGCGCGCTCGTGCCCTGGGCTATGATGTCAGCCGCCTCGAGTTCCCCGAAACCGCACCCTGATCGGAACCGCCATGCGTATGAGAGCCTTGCCGGCGTTGATCGCCGCGCTGACCCTGGCCGCGTGCACTAGCGGGCCGCTCGCGCCGGAAGGCGCGACATTCGGACCAAACCCGACCCTTGTCGAACCGAGCCGGCGCGTTCTGCCGCTGGTCAACATTGCACCGGCGGTCGGCTGGCCCGAAGGCGTGATGCCGACCGCGCCGGATGGCCATGTTGTCCAGGCTTTCGCATCGGGTCTGGACCATCCACGCTGGCTCTATCGCCTTCCGAACGGTGACGTACTGGTCGCTGAAACCAACGCGCCGCCCAGGCCGGAAAGCAAACAAGGCGGGATTCGCGGCTGGATTCAGGGGCTGGTCATGAGCCGCGCAGGCGCGAGAGTGCCCAGCGCCAACCGCATCACCCTGTTGCGCGATGCCGATGGTGACGGAGTGGCCGAAACGCGGACGGCCTTCCTTGAGAACCTCATGTCGCCCTTTGGCATGGCATTGGTCGGTGATCGTCTGTTCGTGGCCAATGCCGACGCCGTGGTGGCTTTTCCCTACGTGACCGGGCAGACCCGGATCGCGGCTCCTCCGGTCAAGATCGCCGATCTGCCGGCCGGCCGAAACCATCACTGGACCAAGTCGCTGGTTGCCTCAGCCGACGGGACCCGCCTCTACGTTGGCGTCGGCTCCAACTCCAACATCGCCGAGCACGGCATGGAAGAGGAGGTGAACCGTGCGGCGATCCTGGAAATCAATGCCGTGACCGGTGCGACGCGCGTATTCGCCTCGGGCCTTCGGAACCCCGTAGGCCTGGCCTGGGAACCTGTGACGGGGCAGTTGTGGACGGCGGTCAACGAGCGTGACGAGCTCGGCAATGATCTGGTGCCGGACTACATGACCTCGGTGCGCGACGGTGGCTTCTATGGCTGGCCGTGGAGCTACTACGGCCAGACGGTTGACCGGCGGGTCAGGCCCGAGAACCCCGAGGCGGTGGCACGCGCGCTCAGGCCGGACTACGCGCTTGGGGCGCATACGGCGTCGCTGGGTCTGCACTTCTACGACAGTGACGCCTTGGGTGTGGCCTATCGGGGCGGGGCATTCGTTGGCCAGCACGGATCATGGAACCGCGAGCCAAGGAGCGGCTACAAGGTCGTCTTTGTCCCCTTCACCAACGGTCGTCCCGCGGGCCCGCCGCAGGACTTCCTGACCGGCTTCCTGAACGGTGAAGGCGAGGCGCTCGGGCGGCCGGTCGGGGTCATTACAGACGCGCAGGGAGCCCTTCTCGTCGCTGACGACGTCGGCAACGTCATATGGCGGGTCAGTGCGGTCAACTGAGGGTTAGCGGCGGCGGTTGCCCTTGGGGAAACAGGCGTTTTGGCGCCACGTTCCACTGGAAACGCTCAGACAACGGCTCAACCAATTCGCCCCCCGGTTGACCCGGAGCCGCCCCTTGTCCATCACACAGCTTGTCCTTTGCGCCCGAACACGGAGTGACCGAGACCATGGGTCTGGCGGCCAATATCCGACGCGATCTCAAGTTCGCCGCCGGCCTTCGCCGCCTGCTCCAGCGCATCAAGCCTATTCATCTGGATAGCGACGTCCTGGTGTGTGACGACTTCGAGGAAGCCGTCGACAAGTTTGGCGACAACATCGCTCTGGAGGATGAGACCCGGTCCCTGACCTATCGGGATCTCGACGGCATGGCCAACCGCTATGCCCACTGGGCTCGGAACCGCAGCCTGCGTCGATCCGACGTGATCGGTCTGGTCATGACCAATCGGCCGGAGTTCGTCGCCGCCTGGATGGGATTTTCCAAGGTCGGGATCGCCACCGCCCTGATCAATACCAATCTGACCGGTCAGGCCCTGGCCCACTGTCTCAACATCGCCGGTGTATCTCAGGTCGTTGCCGACGAGGAGACCTGGCGGCAATGCGAAGAGGCCCGACCCTTCGTCACGCGAACCATGATGCTTTGGGCACTTGGGCTGCGAGCCGAGGATGAGACGTCTGAACGTCGAAACCTGGATAATGCCGTCCGCAGCGGGTCGTCGGTACGGCCGCCGCGGTCTGTGCGCGACGGTCTCACGAACCGTGACACGGCGCTCTACATCTATACCTCCGGCACCACGGGGCTCCCCAAGGCGGCACGTATCCACCATGCTCGGGCGCGAACCTATATGCGCGCCTTCGCCGGCGCGACCGGGACGACCGATAAGGACCGGGTTTTCAATGTCTTGCCGCTGTATCACTCGACGGGCGGACTGGTCGGGCTGGGGCCGGCGTTCCTGAACGGCGGGCGGCTTATCCTGCGGCGAAAATTTTCCGCCTCCAGCTTCTGGAAGGATGTGAACGCGACGGGCGCGACAGTCTTCGTCTACATCGGCGAACTGTGCCGCTATCTGGTCAATGGCCCCGAGCAGGAAGGCGAGCGCGGGCACAAGCTGAGGCTGGCGTTCGGCAATGGACTTCGTCCTGATGTTTGGCCTGAGTTCCAGCAGCGGTTCGGGATTCCGAACATTCTGGAGTTCTATGGGTCGACCGAGGGCAATGTCTCGGTCTTCAACTTCGACGGCAAGCCAGGCTCGATTGGGCGGGTTCCGAAGTTCCTCAAGAAACAGATCAACATCCGTCTGGTGAAGTTCGACATCGATACCGAGATGCCCGAGCGCACGGCCAACGGCTTCTGCATCGAGGCGAAGCCCGGCGAGATCGGCGAGGCCATCGGCCTCATCGGCAACGATGTGCGCCACGATTTCTCGGGCTATGCCGACAAGGCCGCGTCGGAGAAGAAGATCCTGACCGACGTATTCCAGAGGGGCGACCGGTGGTTTCGCACTGGTGACCTGATGCGTCAGGACTCGGAGGGCTATTTCTATTTCATCGATCGGATCGGTGACACTTTCCGCTGGAAGGGCGAGAACGTGTCCACCGCCGAGGTCGAGCAGCGGCTCACCGAGGCCCCGGGGGTCAAGGAGGTCATCGCCTATGGCGTGCCGGTGCCGGGGGCCGAGGGCAAGGCGGGGATGGTGACCCTTGTCATTGAGGGCAAGTTCTCGGCCAAGGCCTTCGCCGAACACGCCGACGCCCAGCTGCCGCACTACGCCCGGCCCGTGTTCGTCCGCATCGCCAAGACGCTGGAGACCACCGGGACGTTCAAGTACCGCAAGGTTGATCTGGTCGCTGACGGATACGATCCGGCCAAGGCGTCACCAGTCTATGTCCGCGGTGGCAAGAGCGGCTACCAGAAGCTGACGGTGGACGGATTCGAGGCGATTCAGAGCGGCCAGAACCGGCTGTAGGTTGACGGCACTGCCTGTCGCTTTTGCGCGCGGCCGCTACTGGATCCTTGTCTTTTGCTTTGTGCCGCTTGGCGACTGCTGTCACTGTGCCTTCTACGGACGAATAACCCGATAGAAGACGCTTGAGTGTTGACTGCGCCTGCCAGCGATAGCGTCCGCGAGGCCTGCCTGCGGGTGGCGCGCGACATGATAATTGCCGAAGGCTCCGAGAAGCTCTCCATTCGCGAGGTCGCGCGGACACTCGGCATCTCGCATCAGACGCCCTATCGCCATTTCGAGAGCCGCGACCATCTCGTGGCCGAGGTCATCGGCCGATGTTTTTCCGATTTCGGTCGTCACCTGCGGTCGGCGACCGAGGGGATCGACGAACCGATTTCAGCTCTGCTGGCCATGGGCCAGGCATATCTCGCTTATGTCCGGGATTATCCGCGCCTGTACCGGATCCTGTTTGTCGACCCTCTTCCGCCACCGGAAGAGTTCCCCGACATGGTGCGCTGTGCGTCTGATGCCTTCGATGCCCTGCGCGGATCACTGTCCACCCTGTATGCAAGCCAGGGACGGAGAGATCCCCTGGCGGAGGCCCAGCGGAACGCCCTCCATATCTGGGCCACGCTTCATGGGCTTGGCACCTTGCTGTCACATCCTGCGACGCGCGCTGCGGAGCTGCCATCCCAGCTGACCGATGAGGCCCCGTTCTACGCCTTCGCCTGCCTCAAGCCCCTGCTGCTCCCCGACGGGCAATCCTGTTGACACTGTCAACAGCGACTGGTTAGCCATTACCCCAGGTCTCAGAGATTGGGGGGAACGCAGGTGCCTGTCATCAATCTGTCCGCTTATCGGGGCCGGACCGGTCGTCGGGCGACCGGGGAAATCGGCGCTCCACTGGCCGACATCATGAAGGCGCTTCATCATCGCGGCGGGGCCCTTCATCGATCCGCGGTGGTCCGTCAGGTCGCTTCGTGGCGAGGATTGAGAGCCTCGCAGTCCCTGTCGGATCTGAACTCTGAGCTGATCGAAGCCTTCGAGGACTACATCCGTACCGCTCGCCGAAAGCGGACGCCGCCCCTCCTCGAAAAGCCGTTGGGAGCGGACAGCCATCGCTGGGCGCTGACGGATGCCGGCCGGCAGGCGCTGCACGACCTCGAAGCAGGTTATCCATGGTACGCTCGGCCAAGGGCAAACAGTGGCTAGACGCGAACGACCCCCTCCGGCCCACACGGGGTCCGACGGCCGTTCGACAACGGGCGTGAACCAGGCGCCGACCGGCGATGCCGCTCCTGGGATGCGCAGGCCCGTGCCAGATGCGCCCTTGCCGCCTCTGAGGCGTTGGGCGTCGAATGTGCTGATGGGAATCGAGCGGGGCTGGGTGCGCAAGCTCTGACGCGAAAGGCCAAGGCCACGCCCGGGGCCTGCTCGGCATCACCCGGCTTCGGCGAAGGCGACCCGAGCGGCCCCCAGCAGGGCGGCGTGCTTGTGGGTGATCACCCAGGTTGGGATATCGGCCATGTAGTCCTTGAATCGGCCCTTGCGCTCGAACCTGCGGCGAAAGGGGCTGGCCTTCAGGAAGTCGAGGATGCGGGGCGCTATGCCGCCGGCGATATAGACGCCGCCCTTGGCTCCGGTGGTCAGGGCGATGTCGCCGGCGACGGCCCCCAGGATGGCGCAGAAGCGGGCCAGCGTCGCGCCGCAAGGACTGTCCCAGTCGGCGAGCGCCTCGCGGGTGATCTCGGCGGGGTCGTCGATGTGGGTCTCCCGACCCTCGATGCGGGCGAGCGCGCGGTGCATGTTGAGAAGGCCAGGTCCGCAGATCAGACGCTCGATGGAGACACGGTCATA
This sequence comes from Caulobacteraceae bacterium, assembly GCA_019747095.1. GTDB lineage: Bacteria > Pseudomonadota > Alphaproteobacteria > Caulobacterales > Caulobacteraceae > Brevundimonas. Next base: position 10,941 of record JAIERG010000026.1, read on the forward strand.
GCGTTCGCGCAGGATGCGCAGGATTTCGTCCTCGATCGGGTCGCCGGGTGGAAAACAGGCGTGGCCGCCTTCCGACGGCATGGCCATCTCCTGACCGTGGGCGTTTCGGATCAGCGCCGAGACGCCAAAGCCTGTGCCGGGGCCCAGCACCGCCAGCGTCGCGTGCGGATCACCCTCTTCGGGACCGCCAAGGTGGACGAGGTCGGACGCGGGCACGATGGGTGCGCCCCAGGCCAGAGCCTCGAAGTCGTTGATCAGCTTGACGGGGTTCAGGCCCAGTGTCGTCAGCTCGGCCTCGGACACGGCCCAAGGGCTGTTTGTCAGATCGATGGCCCCGTCCTCGACCGGCCCGGCGACGGCGATGACGCCGCCCGACGGCTTGACCTCGCATCCGTCGATGAAGGCGGCTACGCCTTCGAGGAAGGTCGGATACTGCTCGGCGGGGAAGCTCTCGTGGTGCTCGAGGGCTGGCAAGCCGTCGACCACGCGCGCGATGGCGAAACGGGCGTTGGTGCCGCCGACGTCGCCGACGAGCAGGGTTCGGGGGTCACTCATGCGTCGATGGCCCGGTTCTGGATGTTGGGATCGGCGACCTCGCGGAGTTCGGGCTGACGCGGGGTCGGCTTGGCCTGAAAACAGACGGAGGCACCTTCCTCGGCCGAGGAGACGGCGCTGCGGAAGGCCCCGAACAGCTCGCGGCCATAGCCCCAGGACTGAACGTCATCGGCCGTCGCGGCGGGGCGGGACGACAGGTCGGCGGTCGTGGTGAGAACACCGGCCTCGGCGTCGAGGCGGACGATGTCGCCGGTCTGGATGAAGGCGAGCGGGCCACCTTCGAGCGCCTCGGGCGTGACATGGATGGCCGCCGGCGTCTTGCCCGATGCGCCAGACATGCGGCCGTCGGTGACGAGCGCGATCGGCACCC
>JAIERG010000140.1 GCA_019747095.1 Caulobacteraceae bacterium
GCTGGGCCTTCTGGTTGGACTGAACGGGAGCGTTCATTGCAAGGGTTTCCCTTTGGTTTGAGCGCCCGTCGTCAAAAACAGCAGCGGCCCGGACGGAGCGACGGGCCGCTGTGGTGGTCTTGGGGTCGTCTAGTCGAGAAACGTGACGGAGTTCAGACCTTCTCGACGAGAACCGGCGGTTCAGCCGCCTTCCTCGCCGCGTTTTCCTCGTTCTTCACCCGGATCCAGCCCGGGATCAGAAAAGCGTCGACGATCCACCAGATCGTCATGGGGACCCCGAGATAGGGCCCGAGCAGGCTGGTCATGATCCAGGTCACGAAACCCGCCGCCGCCATGCCGAGCCCGGACTTCCACCGGCCAACATAGAAGCGGTGGCCGCCGACCCAGCCAAGCAGCAGCCAGAGCACATAGCCGATCGCTAGGGTCCGGTTCCCGTCCCACGGCTTCGCGTACGACGGGTCGGAGTTCATGAACTCCCGATGACGCTGGTCGTGCATCATCTGGAAGTGGTCGGGCGCGCTCGACGAATGGTCGATGCTGGGACCGGGATCGTGAGACCCGTGGGCGTCGGACATCTGTGGCTCCCCCAAGCTATGCCGTTCGAGGAAGTCGTGGCGCCGACGCCTCCGGTTCACAAGTCCCGGAAACCTGACGTTCTATCTGATTTCAGCGGCGACCCTTCCGGCGCTGGCCCGCCTTGCCCTTCGGGCGCGACAGGCGAACGACCTTGCGAGCCTGCTCTTCCGCCGTGGTGCGCACGGTGGGGATGGAGCGTGGCGCGAGGCCATAAAGCGACGCCATCGGGGCGTCCTGCACCGCCGCGACCTCATGCTCGCCATAGCCGTTGAAGCCCGTCGACATGGCGACACCATAGGCGCCGAGCATGCCGATCTCGATGAAGTCGCCCTCACGAATGTCGGCCGGCAGCCAGAACGGACCCGGCATGTGATCGATCGAATCGCAGGTCGGTCCGTAGAACTGGAACGCCTTCAACTCGCTCGCGCACTCACCATCGCGCACCAGCTTGGTCGGGAAGGGCCAGCGCGAGTGCGTCGCGTCGAACAGCGAGCCGTAAGAGCCGTCGTTCAGATAGAGCGCGTCGCCCTTGCGCAGTTCGACTCGCGCCAGCACGGAGGATGACTCAGCCACCAACGCCCGGCCGGGCTCGCACCACAGCTCCGTCGTTTCCGAAACGGGCATCTCGTTGAAGCCGCGATGGATGGCGTCTGCGTATTCGCTCATGTCCGGCGGGACCATGCCCGGATAGACCGAGGGGAAGCCGCCGCCCACGTCGACGATGTCGACGAAGACGCCCGCGCGGGTGATGGCGCGACCGACCTGGGCCATCGCCGCCTCATAGGCCGAGGGGCGCATGCACTGGCTACCGACGTGGAAGCTGACGCCCATCAGACCGTCCTTGACGGCCCGGCGGGTCGAAAGCAGCAGAGCGGGAGCCTGATCGGGAGAGACGCCGAACTTGCCCGACAGCGTATAGGCCGCGCCGTCCGCGGATACGGCCATGCGGACCAGCAGGTTCAGGTCCGAAGCCCCGCCCGTGGCGTCGAGGATCTTCCGAAGCTCCTCCTCGCAGTCGAGCGAGAAGGTCCGCACGCCATGATCGAAGTAGGCGCGCGTGATCGCCGACCGGCTCTTGACCGGGTGCATGAAGGCGAGGCGTGCGTCCGGGCTGACCGAGCGCACGAGCTCGATCTCCGCCAACGAAGCCACGTCGAATCCGGTGACACCCGCCTCGATCAGGGTCTCGATGACCCAGCGCGACGGATTCGCCTTCACCGCATAGAAGACGTCGGCCTTGAGATTATCCTGGAACCAGCGTGCCGCTACGGAAACCGAGCGCGGTCGCACGAGGGCGACGGGACGCTCAGGAGGCCGCTCACGGACCAGGTCCAGGGGAAGCTGGTACGTGCGCAATTCACGTAACCCCCTGATAATTGTTAACCCAGACCGGCGTTAGCAGCGCGTAACGGTTAGACCTACGGGGTCCGCCGGAAGCGGCCATATGGGGTCACGCGACTGTCATGTAAAGCGGTTTTTTGAAGGCGCGGCCCTGTGGACAGGATTCCGCTCCGAGGGCGGAAGGTCTTTGATTTCAACGTCGCGGGCCGTGTCCGCCCGGGACGCTTTACGCATCGCTCGCGCGCATGGCATTAAGGCTTGCCGGAACGCGATCCTCGCGGCATTCGGCGCCTGTTCCGCAGCCGCCGTCAGCGAGTCCATGAGTTCATCCGCCGCAGCCACCGCCGCGCCCGGCTCCCTTGCGACCAGCCTTGTGCTTGCCCGCGACGTGTCCAAGACCTTTGGCCAGCGCAAGGCGCTGGACGGGGTATCGGTGTCCGTCGCCTGTGGCGAGATGGTTGCCCTGATCGGGCCTTCGGGCTCGGGGAAGTCGACGCTTCTGCGCTCGATCACGGGGCTGCAGTCGATCGACAGCGGACCCGGGACGATCAGCGTCTTTGGCCAGACGGTGCAGTCCAACGGCCGGGTGGCCGGGACCGTGCGCGCGACACGCAGCCGCCTGGGCATGATCTTCCAGCAGTTCAATCTGGTGGGACGGCTGAGCCTGTTCTCGAATGTCATGCTCGGGGCGCTGGGGCGTCTGCCGGGCTGGCGCGGGCTGTTCGGAGCATGGCCCTCGGCGGACAAGACCCGGGCCATGCAGGCGCTGCACCGGGTCGGCGTTGCCGACTACGCGGCCCAGCGCGCCAATACGTTGTCCGGCGGCCAGCAGCAGCGGGGGGCCATCGCGCGGGCCCTCGTGCAGGGCGCGGAGGCGATCCTGGCCGACGAGCCTGTCGCTTCGCTCGACCCGGTGTCGGCACGCAAGGTGATGGAACTGCTGGTCGAGCTGAACAAGCGCGACGGGCTGGGCGTCATCGTGACGCTTCACCAGGTCGACTACGCCATCCGCTATTGCGACCGCGTGGTCGCGCTGAAGGCCGGAAAGGTCGTCTACGACGGCCCGTCGACCGGGCTCGATACCGCCCGGCTGATCGACATCTACGGCCCCGAGTTCGAAGACGCCTTCTGGGAGACCAAGGCATGAGCCTGACCCGCTTCACCCGCCGCGCCGGTCTGATCGCTGCGTCCGCCGCCCTCCTGGCGCTCTCCGCCTGCGGCGGCGGCGAGGAGAAGGCTGCGACCGGCGCACCCGAGACCATCACCTTCTCCATCCTGTCGGCGGAAGGCCAGGCCTCGGCCGGCCCGCTGTGGGAGCCACTGCTCGCCGATATGGAAGAGGCTATCGGCATCCCGGTCGAGCCCTTCTTCGGCTCCAACTACACGGTGCTGGTCGAGGCCATGCGCGGCAACCAGACCCAGGTCGCCTGGTTCTCGGCCAAGCCAGCGCTGGAAGCCATTGATCGCGCCGACGCTGAAGTCATCGCCCGCACCGTCAACCGCGAGGGCCAGGACAGCTATCGCGCCACCCTGATCACCAAGACGGGATCGGGCATCACGCTGGACGACGTTTTGCGCTGCGGCCGACGCTACGACTTCGGCATCGGAGACGCCCAGTCGACGTCGGGCACGCTGGCGCCCATGGCCTTCCTGTTCAACGCCCAGACCCCGCCCATCGTCCCGGAGCAGTGCTTCGCCACCGTGCGTGCGGCCAACCATCAGGCCAACGCCTTTGGTGTGGCGACGGGCGTGCTGGACGTCGCCACGTCCAACACGACCAATACCGTCTTCCTGCGTCGGCAGAATCCTGCCGTGGCCGAGCAGATCACCGAGATCTGGCAGTCGCCGCCGATCCCCGAGAGCGGAATCGTCGTGCGCGGCGATCTCGATCCCGCGACCAAGGAAAAGATCCGCAGTTTCTTCCTGACCTATGGCCAGGGCGAGGGCGTGGAGGCCGAGCGCCAGCGTCAGGTTCTGGCCGGGCTCGAGTATTCGCAGTTTCGCGCCGCCGACGATGCCTATCTGAACCCGGTACGCGAACTGGTGGCCGACCAGAAGCTGACCGAGGCCCGCGCGCGCGGAGACAATGCCGCCGCCGCCGAAGCCCAGGCAGAACTGGACCGGTTGCGCGCTCTTCGTGAGGTTCAGCCTTGACCGACGCCTCCCTGACGGCCGGCACGATCCCCAAGCCACCGTCCAAGTCCCTCGGGGCCTGGCTGCTCGACGTCCTGATCTGGGGCGGCGTTGCCGCCTTGCTGATCTACAGCATCGAGGACGTGAACCTCGTGGATCTGTCGAAGCTGTTCTCCAACTCCGAAAACACACGCACCTTCGCCCAGGAACTGGCGAAACCGGACTTCACCGACTGGCGACTGTTCGTGGAGAAGATGTGGGAGACCGTCCAGATCGCGCTCTGGGGCACCTTCATCGCCGTGTTCGCGGCCGTGCCGATGGGTCTGGCGGCGGCACGCAACGTCGCGCCGGGCTGGCTGGTGTTTCCGGTCCGCCTGGTGATGAACCTGCTGCGCTCGATCCCCGATCTGGTCATCGGCCTGCTGTTCGTCGTGGCGGTGGGTCTTGGGCCTCTCCCCGGGGTGCTAGCGATCGCCCTGAACACGGCCGGTGTGCTGGCCAAGCTGTTCTCGGAAGCGGTCGAGTCGATCGACAAGGGTCCGGTCGAGGGCGTTCGAGCCACCGGAGCCTCTGGCTTGCACGAAATTGTGTGGGGCGTGGTGCCCCAGGTCGCACCGCTGTGGACCTCGTTCGCCCTCTACCGGTTCGAGTCCAACAGCCGTTCGGCGACGGTGCTGGGCCTGATCGGGGCGGGCGGAATCGGCCAGGTGCTGTTCGACCGCATGAACGCGTTTGACTTCCGCGACGTGTCCGCTGTGGTCATCATTGTCGTCATCGCCGTGACACTGATCGACATGCTGTCACAGGCCATGCGCAAACGTCTGCTTTAAGCGTCGTCGAATCGTCGCCTACGAAAGCCGCCTGCATGTCCTCGACCCTGCCCCGCCGCCTCTTCGTGGCCGGCACCGCCGTGACCGCCCTGATCGTCGCTGCCTGTGGTCAGCAGAGCCAGCAGAGAAACGGCATCTGGGCGGCCGGGTCGTCGACCGTCTTCCCCTTCGCCACGCGGGTAGCGGAGAACTTCGGCCGCAACTTCCCCGACGGCGCGCCGCCGCGGGTCGAGGCGCTGGGCACGGGCGGCGGTATTCAGGCCTTCTGCCAGGGCCTGGGACCGACCACGCCCGACATCGCCAATGCGTCCCGCCGTCTGAAAGCATCGGAGTTCGATCAGTGCGTCGAGAACGGTGTGACCGAGATCATCGAGATAAAGATCGGCTATGATGGCCTGGCCATCGCCACCGCCCGAACCGGGTCAGACTTCGTGCTAGAGGGCGGCGATCTTTTCATGGCGTTGGCCAAGGAAGTGCCGGGACCGAACGGGGAGCTGATCCCCAACCCCAATCGCACCTGGGCCCAGGTGCGCGCCGGACTGCCGGACGTCCGTATCCAGGTCTATGGTCCACCGCCAACATCGGGCACGCGGGACTCGTGGAACGAGCTGGCCATGCTGCATTCGGCCGAATCCGTGCCGGCTCTGGCCGCCCTGGCCGAGAGCGATCCTGACCGGTTCGAATCGGTGGCGCAAACGCTGCGCGAGGACGGCGGTTGGGTCGATTCCGGCGAGAACGACAACGCCATCGTCCAGACCCTGACGCGCACGCCCGGGTCCGTGGGCGTGTTCGGCTATTCCTTCCTGGAAGAAAACTTTGGCCAGGTGAAGCCCGCGTCGGTGAACGGCATCTTCCCCACGCTGGAAACCATCGCATCTGGCGATTATCCGATCAGCCGCTCGATGTTCATCTACGTCAAGAAGGCCCACATCGGGGTGACGCCGGGGCTTCAGGACTTCCTGATCGAGTTCACATCCGAAGCCGCCACCGGCCGGGGTGGCTACCTGCAGGATCGCGGAATGGTGCCGCTTCCGGCCGAAGAGCGCGCCACCCAGCGCGCCGTCGCCGCCAATCTGACGGTCATGAGCAGGCCGGAAGAGTAACCAGGCGCCGCGTCAGCGGCGGCTGCGCGCCAGGGCCACGCCCACGTCGGCCAGCCGCCACAGCGACAGATAGTGGTCGCCATAGACCGGCGGGGGCAGGTCATAGGGCGGAGCCGCCAGATCCAGCTCTCGCGAGGCCCCCGGGGCCAGCATCTCCAGCTCCAGTTTCTCATAACCGGTGTTGGATGTAATCAGCAGCCAGGTCGAACCCGAGGCGACCATGTTGCGAAGCGCCGACCGGACGTCCTTCTCGTAGAGGTGGTTCACGAGGTCCTTGCACAGGATCAGATCGGCGCGCGGCGGGATCTCGGTGACAATGTCCAGCACCACGAAGGAACGTCCTGGGTGCGTCCGGGCGTTTCTGGCGATCAGCGGCTCGACGATGTCGTAGCCGACATAGCTTACCTCCGGATGCTCGAGCAGCACCTGTCCCATCCAGTGGAAATCTCCGCACGGAATGTCTGCGAAGGACCGGACACCCAGTTCGGGAATGAAGCGGTGCAGTAGCCGGGCTGTGTGGGCGACCGACCCCGATCCGTGATCGGAACCCGGCCCGGAGACTGATTCTCCGGTCGCCCAGCGGCGCGTCTCAAACACACGCGTGAACCGCTCACGGTTCGTAGGGTTACTTTCGCCGTAGGGTCGGCGCTCGAGCCGCCTTAGCCAGTTCAACACCCGCGAGGGCATGGCTAGGCCGCCGCCCTGCGTCGCAACCGGGTTATGCGACGCAGCCGCCGCCAGAATCGGCCCCGCTGGGGCTCCGGATAGGGTTCGAGGTTGGCGACGAACTGCTCGGCCGAGGCGCGCCAGCTGAAGGTCTCGGCATAGGCGCGAGTGGCGGCCCGGTCGCATTCCAGGGCCTTCAGGCAAGCGGTCTTCAGGTCGTCGTCGATCGCCCCGGCGTTCGACCCGGGGATCAGATCGATGGGGCCATGCGCCGGATAGGCGGCGACCGGGGTGCCGGTGGCCATGGCCTCCAGGATCACCAGACCGAAGGTGTCGGTCCAGCTGGGGAAGACGAAGACGTCGGCATCCCGGAAGCAGCGCGCCAGCTCCTCGCCGAACTTGGCGCCCAGGAACTTCGCCTTGGGATAGCGGGCCTCCAGATCGGCGCGGGCCGGGCCGTCGCCGACGACGATCTTGGTGCCGGGCAGGTCAAGCTCCAGGAAGGCCTCGATGTTCTTCTCGACGGCCACCCGGCCGACGTTCAGCCAGAACGGGCGCGGCCAATCCGAGCCGCCGATCTCGGCGTAGATGGGCTCGAGGTCCGGGCGGAACAGCTCGGTATCGACGCCCCGCGACCACGGAGAGATATTCCTGAAGCCGTGCTCCTCCAACTCCCGCTTCAGTGTAGGCGTGGCGACCATCAGCCGGCCCGAAGGCTTGTGGAACCACTTCATGTAGGCGTAGCCGACCTGTACCGGCACGGGGAAGCGGGCAGAAATATATTCAGGGAATTTCGTGTGATAGCTGGTCGTGAAGGGCAGCTTCCACTCCACGCAGATGCGTCGCGTGGCGATGCCGATCGGGCCTTCGGTGGCGATATGCACCGCTTCGGGCTCGAGCGCACGCAGCCGCTCGCGGATCTCCTCTTCCGCCCCGAGGGCCAGCTTGATCTCCGGATAGGTCGGAGCCGGGATGGTCTTGAACTGGCTGGGTTCGATGACCTCGACCTCATGACCCATGGCGCGGCATTCCGCGACCGTGCGGGTCAGGGTGCGGACAACGCCGTTGACCTGGGGTTCCCAGGCGTCGGTGGCCAGAACGATGCGCATCGGGGGCGGGCGGCTCTCACCGTGAACGGGATGGGACGATCTAGCCGGTCAAAAGGCTCTTGGCGAGACAGGTCACCAAGACGGGGGTCAGCGGGGCCAGCCACCGGCGCGACTGAGCGCGCTGGGGGCCGGACGGCCGATGCGATCCCCGATCCAGCGCGCCGTTTCGATCAGGGCGTCGAGGTCATAGCCGGTGGCATATCCCGCGCGCTCCAGCATGTAGACCAGGTCCTCGGTCGCCACATTGCCTGTGGCTCCGGGCGCGAAGGGACAGCCGCCGATGCCACCGACCGAGGCGTCGAGCACATCGACTCCCGCCTGGACCGCCGCATAGGCGTTGGCGACGCCAGTGTTCCTCGTGTCGTGGAAGTGCAGGCGCAGGGTGGAGTCCGGCGCGGCGACGCGGGCGGCCTCGATCTTTCGGGTCACGCTCCACGGGTCCCCGACGCCGATGGTGTCGGCAAGGCCGATTTCCTTCACCCCCAGCCGAGCGAGTTCCCCCACCACCGCCGTGACCTGCCCGACCGATACTTCGCCATCGAAGGGACAGCCCCAGACACAGGACAGGGTGGCCGACAGCAACGGCACGGGCGCGTCGCCCCCGTCTGAGTTCGCCCGGCCCGCGATGATGGCCTCCAGCATGGCGATCTGGTCCCGGGTCGCCATGCCCTGGTTCTTCAGGCCGAAGCCATCCGTGACGGACAGGGAGACGTTGACCTCGTCCACGCCGGTGCCCAGTGCCCGGTCGTAGCCCTTTCCATTCAGAACCAGACCGATGCGGCTGCGCCCGTCGGTTGGGGTCAACCCCGCCATGACCTCTTCAGCCCCGGCCATCTGGGGCACCAGCCTGGGGTGGACGAAACTGACCGCCTCGATCCGACGGGCTCCTGCCGCTTCCAGACGCTGGACCAGTTCGGCCCGAACGGCGGGATCGAGGATCGCCTTTTCGTTCTGCAGACCGTCGCGGGGACCGACCTCGACGATCTGGATGGGGCGGCTCATCGCCCGGCCTCGCGCGCCGCCTCAGCATCCGGAGGGGCGTAAAGAGTCAGGCGGACATCATCACCAGAGGAGTAGTTGTGGCCGGTCACCACAGCGACCGCTGTGCCCGGTACGCCCGTCTCGGCCGTTGCAACGCGGAAGGCCTCGGCGTCGCGGTCCTCGATGATCACGGGGCGACCTTCGGCCAGTGCGGCGGCAGCTCCCGCGGCGTCAGTGAGCTGGGTGTCGCGGCCGGTCAGGAAGACGAAGCTCGGCTCGTGGAAGGTGGTGATGGCGACCGGGCCGGGCGTCAGGCCCTGGCGGGGATGCAGGCCGTTTTCCTCCAGCGCTTTTTCAAGCCTGGGCGCGATGGCCAGCGGCCGCAGTTGCCGGATGGTCCCGGCCAGCGTCGCATGGGCGATCACTCCGAATACCAGCGCGATCAGCACCGCTGTGACAGCCGCCCTGTTCAGGAGCAGGAAGCCGCCAATCAGGGCGGCCATAGCTGCACCCACGACCGTGATGGTCGCCCAGGTCTGGGCTGTGGACGTGCCGAACGCGGTCAGGCCATAGACCGTGATCCCGCTGATCACCACGGCCGCAAAGACGGCCAGCCCCGTTCCCGCCCAGCGCGACACGCGGCCGACGGGCTGCGTCAGGGCGGCGGCCATCAGGAGCGTGATCGCTCCAAACGTCGGCAGGGTGTAGTGCCACAGCTTGGTCGGCGCGATCTCAAACACCAGCCATGCCGGGACCAGCCAGCACACCAGAAACCGGATCGCGGGTTCGGCCCGCCGATGCCAACCCGCCGACAGGGCGGCCGGCAGCATCAGGGTGGCAGGAAACAGCAGCAGCGGGCTGAGCAGAAGATACATCCCGGGCAGACCGCCGTGGCTTTCCTGCGCGCCGGCGATCTTGGGGGCCAGATCGCCGCCGATGGCCTCACGCCAGAAGCCGCCGTCCGTCGCTATGGTGATTGCAATGGCCCAGGGCCCGACGATCAGCGCCAGCAACGGCAAGCCCCAACCCCAGCCCAGACGTTTCAGCCAGGCGAAACGCCGGTCCCACAGGCTCAGCATCAGGACGGCTGGCACCACGACCAGCAGGCCAATGGGGCCTTTGACCAGGATGGACAGCCCCAGCCCCAGCCACACCATCAGCTTCCACGGCCTCTGGCTCGGGTCGCCCTTGATCAGCGTCCCGGCGCGGGACGCCATGTAGAGCCGGCCCAGCCCCGCCATGGCCAGCGTCACAGAGGCGCAAAGCATGGCATCGGTCTTGGCGATCCCCGCCTCGGACGACAGCAGGAAAGTCGCCCCGAGCATCGCCCCGCCGAGGAAACCCGCCCGCGCCCCGAACAGCGCCGACCCGAGCCAAGCCGCCGCCCAGGCCGCCAGCATGGCGCCGAGCAGGGACGGGATGCGATACGGAGCGATCTCGCGGTCGGCGACGTCAGACGTCAGGCCCACAGCCACGGCCTGCATCCAGTAGATGCCGACGGGCTTCTTCCAGCGTGGATCGTCCTGGAAGCGGATGTCGACATAGTCGCCGCTCTCCAGCATCTGGCTGGTCGCCTGTGCGTAACGGCTCTCGTCTCGATCGAGCGGCGGCAGAAGCAGCATGGAAGGCAGGCCGGCCAGCAGGGCGACCAGAGCCGCTAGAAGCGGTCCGCGCCAGCCAGCGATGTAACGGTCAAGGTCGGGACGCGCGATCATCCGGCCTTGCTAACACGACCGGAAGGGAACCGTCAGCTGTGGCGCGAAACGCCGAAATCCGGCACAGAGCGCCCATGACCGTCGATACCACGCCCGACATCTCCATCGTCGTCCCCGTCCATGACGAAGCGGGGGCCGCAGGACCGCTTGCCCGCGAGATTGCGGCGGCCTTCGCCGGTCGCTCGCACGAGATCATCTTCGTCGACGATGCGAGCCGGGACACCACCCTGTCAGAGTTGCGCGCCCTCACCAGCGAGATCCCGAACCTTCGGGTGCTCGGCCATGCCACGAATGCCGGGCAGAGCCGCGCGGTGCGGACCGGGGTACTGGCCGCCCGGGGCGACGTGGTCGTGACGCTGGACGGCGACGGCCAGAACCCGCCAGCAGATGCACCAAAACTGGTGGATGCCTTGCTGTCTGCCCCGCCCCAGGTCGCGCTGGTGGGAGGCGTGCGCCAGAAACGCCAGGATTCAGAGGCCAAGCTGTGGGCGTCGCGCTGGGCCAATCGCATCCGGAGGCGGTTGCTGGGCGACGACGCGGACGACACCGGCTGCGGGCTCAAGGCTTTCCGCCGCCATGTGTTTCTGCGCCTTCCCTACTTCGACCACATCCACCGCTATCTGCCGGCGCTGGTGATCCGCGAAGGCTATGAGAACCGCTACCTGCCGATCGGCCACCGGCATCGGGACACCGGCCGATCGAAGTACACCAACTGGGGGCGGCTCAAGGCGTCGATCTCGGACATCCTGGGCGTCATGTGGCTGAAGACCCGCTCGCGCCGGCCGGGGCCGGTCACGGAGTATTAGGTCGGCCCCGCCGACCGCGCTCAAGCCGCGAGGCTCCGCGAGCCGAGCGGTAGCGCCAACAAACCTGCGCCCGTCGCGCGAACCCCGTGGCCGGGCGGAGCGAACCGGGGTATTCATCGTTACCAAGCTGGACCGTTGATCGCAGAGAGGACCGCACCATGCTGATCGCCATTCCCCTGCTGATCATTCCATTCATCCTCTACAACATCGTCGTTCTCTCCGGCATCGGCGGTGGCGGGATGGCGGCGGCCGACGAGGCCCTGCGCCAGCCCCTCTTCTCCCTACCGATGGCGTCAGGGGCCAGCTGGCAGGTCGGGGTGGGCGACCTGATCCTGTTCCTGTCGCTGATCCTGCTGTTCTTCGAACTGCTGAAGTCAACGTCCAGCCAGAAGGTGGCGATCATCAATCACGCCCTTTCGATGATCCTGTTCGTCTTCTGCCTGGTGGAGTTCCTGCTGATCCGGGGCTTCGCGACCTCGACCTTCTTCCTGATCACGACGATGGTCATGCTGGATGTGCTGGCGGGCTTCATCGTCACCATCATCTCGGCCCGCAAGGACCTGGATTTCGGCAGCACGGCCTGATCGACGCCGCTCCCCTGAGCCTCTAGAGAGGCGCCCATGCGCCTCGCCTTCATGGGAACCCCCGACTTCGCCGTCCCGTCGCTGGCCGAGCTGATCGCCTCGGGCCATGAGGTGG
>JAIERG010000125.1 GCA_019747095.1 Caulobacteraceae bacterium
CCGCGGACCGGCAGGCCCTTGCGGTGACGCAGGCCGCGGTAGCAGGCCAGGTCCATCAGACGCTTGATGTTCATCGAGGTCTCGCGACGCAGGTCGCCCTCGACGGTGTAGTCACGGTCGATGGTCTCGCGGATCTGCAGGACCTCGGCGTCGGTCAGCTGGTTCACCCGGCGGGCGGCATCGATGCCGACCTTTTCGGTGATTTCCGCGGCGGACTTGGGTCCGATGCCGTGGATGTACTGCAGCGCGATCAGGACGCGCTTGTTCGACGGGATGTTGACGCCAGCGATACGGGCCACGAAGCTCTCCAGATACGCGTTTCCGGACGCAACAAACGCTCCGGTCAACAGACCAGGAGCGTGGCGCCCTTCGCGGGAAGCGCGCCTTATACAGGTGATTCAGGTTCCGTCAACGCCTGTTGACGGCTCGCAGTGCCAGCAGGCCTCCGCGCCGATCGGACTGCCCGGCGGCGTGGGCGTTTCTATGCGATTGTCCTCCAGCACCTGGTCCATGCGCTCGGGTTCGGAAATCAGTTCGGCGAGGAAACGGTCATGGGCCCGCTGGAGCGGATCCGAAGCTCGCGACTCCTCCAGACGTTCCGACAGCGCATTCAGACGATCCTCGACGACGGCCGCCGTCGTGGCCGACACGGCGTCGGAACGGATGAGACCCGCAAGGGTCAGGACCGTGCGCGCCTGAACCCGCCGCGCCGGCTCGGACAGGCGCCCCGTCACGGGACGAAAGGCGGTCTCGATCAGGGCATCCAGCACTTCGGTCAGGCCGAGCCCGCCCGGATCGCGACGTTGAACATCGGCGAGCCGCTCCACCCGGCGCGGGGCCAGGAGCGCGTTCAACGTCGTGTCGGCGGCGGCCTCGGCGGCGCTGCCGGGGTCGAACAGCTGGCCCTGACGGGTAGCGAACAGTTCGATGTCGTGCTGGGGATCGCTGTCGCCGGACTGCTGGGCGGCGAGCAGCGCCAGCAGGGCCTCGGGCAGGTCCAGTTCGGCGGGATCCAGCGTGGTCATGAGGGCAGCAAGCGCCGCGCGCTGCTGGTCGGCGGGAACAGGTTGGGCGGCCTCATGGCCGTCTCCAGTGACCGGATAGCCGTAGTCCAGCCCGCCGATCAGTTTGGCGGTCGCATCCACCTGATAGCGGTGGAACAGGTAGATCGGCACGATCCGACGCCGCAGATCATTGACGGCGTATCCTTGCGGCAAGGCCCCGAGGCCGAAGCGGTCCAGCGCGATGCGGCGCACGCGCATCATGTGATTCAGCTCTTCGACCGGATCGGATCCATTGTCCCAAAGGCTACCCCAGGGCTGTGCGTCGCCGCCGAAGCGGGCGTCACCGTCAGAGACGAAACGCAGACGCGCAGCCCCTTCCCTCGCCCGACGGTCGAGTTCGGCCGGATCGGCGTCGGCGTACAGCCAGTCGATGGCAAAGCGGTCCCATTCGCCGACCCCGACATCATAGGCGTCCGAGAAGTCCAGCTGGTCGCCGTCCACCCGGATCAGGGGGACGGGGTAGTCCATGACCGAAGCCCGGTCCTGGGTCGAGGCAGCAAAGTTGTGCAGCAGGCCGATGGCGTGACCGACCTCGTGCGCCGAGAGCTGGCGGATCCTCGCGAGCGCGACATCGCGCGGGTCGTTGGGGCCGCCGGTGCCCGTCTGGTCGGCACCGACCAGGCCCTCGAAGATCAGCATGTCCTGTCGGATACGGAGCGAGCCAAGGAGCACGCTCCCCTTGACGATCTCGCCGGTGCGAGGATCGACGACGCTCTGGCCGTAGGACCAGCTGCGCGTCGCGCGGTTGACCCAGTTGATGACGTTGTACCGGGCGTCCAGAGGATCGACGCCTTCAGGCAACACCTCCACGCGGAAGGCGTCGATGTAGCCGGCACGATCGAAGGCCTCGGCCCACCACTGGGCGCCTTCGACCAGAGCGGTGCGGATTGGCTCGGGCGCGGCGCGGTCGACGTAGAAGATGATGGGCTCGACCACGGTCGAGCGGGCAGCGGTCGGATCGGTCTTGACCAGGCGGAAGCGGTTGGCGACGCGGCTGACGATAGGCTCGTCCAGCGGGGCGGAGAAGTCGGTGATGACGGTCGACAGCGCGCCCGTGCGGGGGTCGTAGGCGCGGGGCTGATATCCGTCGTCGGGCAGGCGGATGAAACTGTGGCGCACGGTAAAGGTGGCCATGCGGCTGTCAGGAGCGATCTGGTTCAATACCCGGCCCGGATTGTCGACGCTGAACGTCAGACGCGCTTCCAGCTCGATGTTGTCCGGGAACGCACGGGCCTGCGAAGGATCGATAAGGGTGAGGTCGGAGACCGGGCGGAGCGTCCCCTGCCCCGACCGCGCCAGCGAGGGCGCGATGCCGTGGGCGTCGCGGGTCACGAAGCTGGAGATGTCGATCAGGACCGCGCCATCGGACGACGTGGCGATCACCTCGCCGGACCAGACGGAGGAACCGACGAAAGCGTCGCGGGCGGCAGCCTGTTCTTCTGGCGAGCCGTGGCTGGCGCGATAGCGGGGGTTCTCGAACTCGGCGATGACCCGGCGACCGATGCGACGGAAAGCCAGAATGTTGGTGGGCCCGATCTGGGCGCGGTCCAGGCCCGTGACCGCCGAGCCCACGCCGGTCCGCAGGGCCGTATGATGGATGACGCGGGCCAGCACCCCATCGGCGGCCGCGGCCGGAAGTTCGATCAGCACGCGACCACCGGCCTGATCGACATAGATCGGCAGAAGACCATCCTGTCGGACCAGGCCCTGGATGGTCTGGCTGTAGGAGGCTGGAGCCGTCTGCGCCGAGACGGTTGCGGGCCCGCCGAGCGCGAGGATGAGGGCGAGCGCCGTCGCCGCCGTGTGGATCCGCACCATGATGACGCCCCTCGCTTGAACCAGAGGCATTTGGATGCGTTCGCGCGGTCAGGTCAAACCAGGATCAACCCTGCCGGCCGAACTCAACGAACACCGTGACCCGGAACCCTTCGATAACCCGACCGGAGGCCGTCGTCGGCGGGCGAAAGCGGAAGTGAGCCTCCGCGATACGCAGGGCGGCATCGCCGAAACCCAGACCTCCGGGTGTCTCGTCGACAAGACGGCACGCCTCCAGTCGGGTATCTGGACGGATGACGCAGTTCACGGCGGCGCGACCGGGGATCCGACGGCGAAGGGCCTCACGCGGGACGAACGCCATGATTTCCCCGTTCGAGGGGCCGCGCAGGATCTGGGCGCCCACGCCCGCGCCGGATCCATCGCCCTCGCCGGTGCCCGAGCCTGTGCCGCTTCCCTCGCCACCTTGACCGAGCCCGATGTTGAGCGTCGCGGTTGGAGACGCTCCGACGATCACAGTCGGAGCGGGTGCCGGTGAGGGGGCAAGGATGGGCAGTTCCGGCGGCACAGGCGGTGGCTCCGGAGGACGGTTCGCACGCGACGGGGCGGCCGGGGCACCCCCACCGGAATCGGCGGCAGGCTCTGGGTCCAGCTCAGGGGGCGGTGCTGGCGGTGGCACCATGTCGAAGAGTTCGACGGAGACCGGCGGTTGGAGGGGGACTGAGGGCCGGCTGGCCCGCGTGAGACCGATGACGGCCAGCACCCCAAGGTGCAAGGCGACGACCGCCATGATGATACCGAGCCGCGTCCACCGCCTCGCTTTCACCTTTGAAAGAAACTGAGCCACGTGCCTTGGTACCATCAGAGCCATGAACGCCTCTGACAGCTCAGCATCACCGTGTGTTCATAGGGCCGCAGACGCCGGGCTCAGGTGCCCTTGTCATCCAGCGCGGCATCGATGGCGGCCGCAACGCTCTCGATCGAGCCCATTCCGTCCACCTCGGTCAGCAGACCCTTGTCCCCGTAGTAGGGCAACAGCGGCGCGGTGTTGCGGTTATAGGCCTCGAGACGAACCTTGAAGCTTTCCGGGTTGTCGTCCGGACGACCTTGGTCCGCGTAGCGTTTCGCGACCCGCTCCATCAGCGCGGCGTCGTCGACCTTCAGTCGGACCACATGGTCGATCTGCTTGTCGAGCTTGGCCAGCATGGCGTCCAGGGCTTCGGCCTGGGGTACCGTGCGGGGGAACCCGTCGAAGATCGCCCCCCCTGCGTCCTCGGCTTCCTTCAATCGCGCCTCGATCAGGGCGATGACGATGGCGTCGGACACGAGGTCGCCGCGCGACATGATCGCCTGGCATTCCAGACCCAGCTTGGAGCCCGAGGCGATGGCCTCGCGCAGCATGTCTCCGGTCGACAGTTGGACCATGCCGCGCTGCTCGACCAGCCGCTTGGCCTGGGTGCCCTTGCCGGCCGCGGGGGGCCCGAACAGGATCAGGTTCATGTCGGACGCCCCCTCTCGAAGACCTAGCGACGCACGGGCGCAGGCGCGCCCCGGCCACCGCGACCGCGCAACTTGGCCTTCTTGATCAAGCCTTCGTACTGGTGCGCCAGCAACTGGGACTGGATCTGGGCCACAGTGTCCATGGTCACCGACACGACGATCAGGATCGACGTCCCGCCGAAGTACAGGCTGTTGCCCATCTGCGAGACGAGGATCTCGGGCAGAAGACAGACTGCGGTGATGTAGGCCGCGCCGATGACCGTCAGACGGGTCAGAACGTAGTCAAGATACTCCGCCGTCCGCTTGCCCGGACGGATACCCGGCAGGAAGCCACCGTACTTCCTCAGGTTCTCGGCCGTGTCCTCCGGATTGAAGGTGATCGAGGTATAGAAGAAGCAGAAGAAAATGATCAGGGCCGCGTACAGCACCATGAAGACGGGCTGACCATGCGACAGCTGGCCCGTCACGAATGGCAGCCAGCTCATCCAACCCGGCAGATCGGCCGTGGCCGTCATCTGGGCGACCGTGGTCGGCAGCAGCAGCAGCGACGAGGCGAAGATCGGCGGGATCACGCCCGCGGTGTTGACCTTCAGCGGAAGGAAGCTGCGCTCCCCCCCTGCCATGCGGTTGCCTTCCTGGCGCTTCGGATACTGGATCAGCAGGCGACGCTGAGCACGCTCCATGAAGACGATGAAGACCACGGTCGCCACCGCCAGAACAGCGATGAACAGCAGCACAAAGGCCGACATCTGCCCCTGCTGTGCCAGACCGAGCAGACGGGCGATGGTGCCGGGCAGAAGGGCGACAATGCCCGCGAAGATGATCAGCGAAATGCCGTTGCCGACGCCGCGCGCCGTCACCTGCTCGCCGAGCCACATCAGGAACATGGTACCGCCCGTCAACGAGACGACGGTTGTGACAATGAAGAACAGGCCGGGTTCATCGACCAGTCCGGGCTGGGCGTTCAAGCCAACCGCGATGCCGAAGGACTGCGCGAGGGCCAGGACGACGGTCAGATAACGGGTGTACTGGTTCAGCTGCTTGCGGCCGCTTTCGCCACCTTCCTTGCGGAGCTTTTCCCACGGCGGATACACGCTGCCCATCAACTGCACGATGATCGACGCCGAAATGTAGGGCGTGACGTTCAGCGCGAAGACGGCCATCCGTTCGACAGCGCCGCCCGAGAACATGTTGAACATGTCCAGGATCCCGCGCTGGCCGTCGGGATTGTTGAAGAACTGAAGGAAGGCCTCGGAGTTGATCCCCGGGATCGGCACATAGGTGCCGATGCGATAGACCAGCAGCGCCAGCAGGGTGAACAGCAGGCGCTTATGCAGCTCGGTCGCCTTGGCGAACGAGCCCATGTTCATATTCGCAGCGAGTTGTTCGGCGGCCGAAGCCATGTGTCGTTACCCCGACTGATCAGAACTCGGCGTGATCAAGGATAATCCCACGCCTTCGTCCAGATAGGCGACAGGCGGCCTCTTGGGGAGACCGCCTGCGCTTTATTGTTTAGCCTTTGGAAGCGGCGGTGCGCTTGGCGCGAGCAGAAACCTTGTTGGCATCGCCCTTCGGAGCCTTTGGCGCAGGGGCCTTGCCCTTGGCAGCGTTGCGCTTCTCGACGCGGGCAGCGGCCTTGGCTTCCGCCTCGATGCGCTGCTCGACAACCGAGCCACCGGCGGCTTCGATCGCCGCCTTTGCCCCGGCCGAAGCCGACCACACCACCAGGTTCAGCTTGGCCTTGACCTCACCGGTGCCCAGGAGGCGGACGCCGTCCTTGGTGCGGCGGATCACGCCGGCGGACACCAGGGCGTCGCCGTTGATCTCAGCCTTGGCATCCAGCTTCCCGGCGTCCACGGCGTCCTGCAGGCGCCACAGGTTCACCTCGGCCAGCTTCAGTGCGTTCGGATTGTTGAATCCGCGCTTTGGCATCCGCATATAAAGCGGCATCTGACCGCCTTCGAACCCGCCGATGGCGACGCCCGAGCGGGACTTCTGGCCCTTGACGCCGCGACCAGCGGTCTTGCCCTTACCCGAGCCCGGGCCACGGCCGACACGCATGCGCTTCTTGTGCGCGCCTTCGTTGTCGCGGATTTCGTTCAGTTTCATGAGCCTGATCCTTTCGGGTTCTAGCGCCCGCTGTGACAGCGGACTCGGCGTTGAAATGAGGAGGGGCCGCTTCTAGGCGGCCCCTGTCAGACGTGCAAGTCGAGGCCGGGAACCGGCCACTGCCCGCTTACTTCTCGACGATCTCGGTCAGGTGCGAGACCTTGGCGATCATGCCCCGAACCGAGGGCGTGTCCTCGAGCGTGCGTTCGCGGCCGACGCGGTTCAGGCCCAGACCCATCAGAGTGGCGCGCTGGTCCGACTTGCGGCGGATCGGGCTACCGGTCTGGCGGACCGTCAGTGTCGCGGCTTCTTTCTTGGCCATGTGCTTCAGGCCTCCACGGCTTCAGGCGCGGCTTCGACAGCCGAGGCCCCGTCATTGCGGCGGCCCATCAGGTCAGCGACCTTCTTGCCACGCTTGGACGCGACCTGACGCGGCGAGGACTGAACCTTCAGGGCCTCGAAAGTCGCGCGGATCATGTTGTAGGGGTTGGAGGACCCGGTGGACTTGGCCACCACGTCCTGGACACCCAGGGTTTCGAGCACAGCACGCATCGGACCGCCCGCGATGACGCCGGTTCCCGGAGGGGCCGCACGCATCATGATCTTGCCAGCGCCCCAACGGCCGGAGCCGTCGTGGTGCAAGGTGCGGTTCTCGCGGAGCGGGACCCGGATCATGGTCTTCTTGGCTTCCTCGGTCGCCTTGCGGATGGCTTCCGGGACTTCGCGCGCCTTGCCGTGACCGAAGCCGACGCGACCCTTGCCGTCGCCGACGACCATCAGGGCCGCGAACGAGAACCGGCGTCCACCCTTCACGGTGGCGGCGACGCGGTTGATGTGAACCAGCTTCTCGACGATGTCCGAGTCCGGACCGTCGACAACGGGCGCGTTGGAGTTGCTGCGGTTATCGCGGCGTTCGCGGCGCTCGCCGCCTTGTCCGCCGCCGCGCTGGGGAGCTTGGGCCATCTGTCGGTCCTTAGAAGTTCAGGCCGGCTTCACGCGCGGCATCCGCCAGCGCCTTCACCCGACCGTGATAGATGTAACCGCCGCGGTCGAAGACCACGTCCTTGACGCCCTTCTCGATGGCGCGCTGCGCGACCAGCTTGCCGATCGCAGCGGCCGCCTCGACGTTCGAGCCCTTGGTGACACCAGCCTTCTCGCCTTCCAGCGAAGAGGCGGAAGCCACCGTAATGCCCTTGGAGTCGTCGATGACCTGGGCAGAGATGTTCTTGTCCGAACGGTAGACCGACAGACGCAGACGACCGTTGGCCACAGCCTTGAGACGGCGACGGGTGCGCTCGGCGCGACGCTTGGCGTTTTGCTTGAGAGTCGTGGCCATGGCTTACTTCTTCTTGCCTTCCTTGCGGCGGACCTTCTCGCCGGCGTAGCGGACGCCCTTGCCCTTGTAGGGCTCCGGCGGACGCAGCTTGCGGATGACGGCCGCGACCTGGCCGACGGCCTGCTTGTCCGGGCCCGAGATCTTGATCTCGGTCTGCTTCGGCACCGCGAAGGTGATGCCGGCCGGGGCGGGCACGTCGACTTCGTGGCTGAAGCCCAGTTGGAGCGACAGGGCATTGCCCTTCATGGCGGCGCGATAGCCCACACCGACCAGCTCCAGGGTCTTCTCAAAGCCCGTGGTGACGCCGGTCACCATGTTGTCGACCAGGGTGCGCGACAGGCCCCACATGGCGCGGGCGCGCGGCGTGTCCGCCTTCAGGCCCAGCGACAGCTCGTCGCCCTCGTGCTTGACCTCGATCTCGTCGGCCACGGTCCAGGAGCGTTCGCCCTTGGGGCCTTTGACCAAGACGGTCTGACCGTCGAGCGTGACCGTCACGCCCTTCGGCACGGCGATGGTTTTCTTGCCGATACGGGACATCTTAGTAGACCCTGCAGAGGACTTCGCCGCCGACGTTCTGGTCGCGAGCGGCGGCGTCCGACATGACGCCCTTCGAAGTCGAGAGGATGGAGATGCCGAGGCCGTTCTTGACCGGCTTCAGGTCCGAAATCGCCGAGTAGACGCGGCGGCCCGGCTTCGACACGCGGGCGATCTCGGCGATCACCGGCTGGCCGTCGAAGTACTTCAGCTCGATCTCGAACTGCGGGAACTCGCCCGGGTTCTGAACCAGGGAGTAGCCGCGGATGTAGCCTTCGTCCTGCAGCACGTCGAGGACGCGCTGGCGCAGGCGGCTGGCGGGGGTCAGCACCTTCGAACGCTTGCGGGTCGCGGCGTTCTTGATGCGGGCGATCATGTCGCTCAGGGGATCGTTGATCATCATGGTCGTGTTCCCCTTACCAGCTCGACTTCGTCAGGCCGGGGATCTGGCCCTTGTTGCCCAGCTCGCGCAGCGCGATCCGGCTCATCTTCAGCTTGCGATAGTAGGCGCGCGGACGGCCCGTCACCTCGCAGCGGCTCCGGATCCGGGTCGGAGCCGAGTTGCGCGGCAGGGCGGCCAGCTTCAGGCGCGCCTCGAAGCGCTCCTCCAGCGGCAGGGATTCGTCGTTCGCGATCGCCTTCAGGGCGGCGCGCTTCGCGGCATACTTCGCAACCAGGGCCTTGACGGCTTCGTTGCGGTTTACGGCGCTCTTCTTAGCCATTGTGCTCTTTCCTTCCCGATCAGTTCACGAACGGGAACTTGAACTCGGTGAGGAGGGCCTTGGCCTCCTCATCGGTCTTGGCCGTGGTGCAGACGATGATGTCCATGCCCCACATCTGGTCGATCTGGTCGTAGTTGATCTCCGGGAACACGATGTGTTCCTTGAGGCCCATGGCGTAGTTGCCGCGACCGTCGAACGAGGTCGGCTTCAGGCCACGGAAATCCTTCACGCGCGGCAGGGCGATCGTGATCAGACGGTCGAGGAACTCGTACATCTGGTCGCCGCGGAGCGTGACCTTGCCACCCACGACCATGCCTTCACGCAGCTTGAAGCCGGCGATGGAGTTGCGGGCCTTGGTCGGCACAGCCTTCTGACCGGCGATCTGGGTCAGGTCCTTGAGGGCGGCGTTCGCCTTCTTGGAATCGGCCACGGCTTCGCCGATGCCCATGTTCAGCACGATCTTCTCGAGCTTGGGCGTCTGCATCGGGTTGGTGTAGCCGAACTTCTCGTCCATCGCCTTGCGGATGCGATTGACGTACTCGGTCTTCAACCGGGGGATATACTTCTCGGTCGTAGCCATCAGATGACGTCTCCCGTCGTCTTGGCGAAGCGGACCTTCTTGTCGCCGTCCATGCGGAAGCCGACGCGGGTCGCCTTGCCGTTGGCGTCGGCGATCGCAACGTTCGAGACGTGGATCGACGCTTCCTTGTTCTTGATGCCGCCCTGGGGGTCGCCCTGGGACGGACGGGTGTGGCGCTGGACCATGTTGATCCCCGTCACAACCACGCGGTTTTCGGTGGGCAGGACCCGGGCGACTTCGCCCGTGCGGCCCTTGTCCTTGCCGGTCAGGACGACGACGCGGTCACCCTTCTTGATCTTGGCGGCCATGGTTACAGGACCTCCGGGGCCAGCGAGATGATCTTCATGTGGTTCTTGGCGCGCAGCTCGCGCGGAACCGGCCCGAAGATGCGGGTGCCGACCGGCTCGTTCTGCTTGTTGACGATCACGGCGGCAGAGCGGTCGAAACGGATCACCGAGCCGTCCTTGCGCTGGATGTCCTTGGCGGTGCGAACGACGATGGCGCGCACGACGTCGCCCTTCTTCACGCGGCCGCGCGGGATGGCTTCCTTGACGGAGGCGACGATGGTGTCGCCGACCGAGGCGTAGCGACGCTTCGCGCCGCCCAGCACCTTGATGCACATGACCCGGCGAGCGCCCGAATTGTCGGCCACGTCCAGGTTAGTTTGCATCTGGATCATTGTTCAGATCCTTCCGATTACGAAGCGGAAGTCGGGGAGAGGACTTCCCACCGCTTCAGCTTGGACTTGGGGGCGCACTCGACGATGCGGGCGACGTCGCCTTCCTTGAGGGCGTTCGTCTCGTCGTGGGCGTGATACTTCTTGGACAGGCGGACGGTCTTCTTCAGGACCGGGTGCAGCAGGGTGCGCTCGACCTTGACGACCACGGTCTTGTCGCCCTTGTCGGACACGACCACGCCTTCGAGAATACGTTTGGGCATGGGGGTTCCTTACGAAGCCTTCTTCTCACGCAGCAGCGTGGAGATGCGGGCGATGTCCTTGCGGACTTCCGAAACGCGATGCGTCTTCTCCAGCTGGCCGGTGGCCGCCTGGAAACGCAGGTTGAACTGCTCCTTCTTGAGCGACAGCAGCTGGTCGCCCAGCTGGTCCGTCGTCTGGGAGCGGAGATCGGCGATCTTGGTCATCAGGCGGCGGCCTCCGTATGCGCCACGCCGGCATCGAGGCGGGTGACCACCTTGGTGCGGACGGGCAGCTTGGCGGCGCCGAGACGCAGCGCCTCACGGGCGATGTCGTCGGCCACGCCGTCGATTTCGAACAGGATGCGGCCCGGGTGGCAGCGCGCGGCCCAGTGGTCCACGGCGCCCTTGCCCTTGCCCATCCGGACTTCCGCCGGCTTGCCGGTGACCGGCAGGTCGGGGAACACGCGGATCCAGACCCGGCCCTGACGCTTCATCTGGCGGGTGATCGCGCGGCGAGCCGCCTCGATCTGACGCGCGGTGATGCGTTCCGGCTCCAGCGTCTTCAGCCCGTAGGAGCCGAAGTTCAGCGAGAAACCGCCCTTGGCGGCGCCGTGGATGCGGCCCTTGAAGGCCTTGCGGTACTTGGTTTTCTTAGGCTGCAGCATGGTCCTTAGCCCTCACGGCCACGGCGCGGACCGCGGTCGTCGCGGCGCGGGCCGCGTTCGCGGCCTTCGTTGGAAGACGGGCCGGCGGCCTCGGCAGCCCAGCGCTTGTCCTGGGCCATCGGGTCGTGCTCGAGCACTTCGCCCTTAAACACCCAGACCTTCACGCCGATGATGCCGTAGGTCGTCTTGGCCTCGATGAAGCCATAGTCGATGTCGGCGCGCAGGGTGTGCAGCGGCACGCGGCCTTCGCGGTACCACTCCATGCGCGCGATTTCCGCGCCACCGAGGCGGCCCGACACGTTGATCCGAACGCCCTTGGCGCCCAGGCGCATGGCCGACTGCATCGCGCGCTTCATGGCGCGACGGAAGGCGATGCGGCGCTCCAGCTGCTGGGCGATGTTCTCGGCGATCAGCTGGGCATCGGTCTCGGGCTTGCGGACCTCGACGATGTTCAGGTGAACCTCGCCTTCGGTCTGGGCCGCGATGTCCTTGCGCAGCTTCTCGATGTCGGCGCCCTTCTTGCCGATCACGACGCCCGGACGGGCGGCATAGATCGTCACGCGGCACTTCTTGTGCGGACGCTCGATGATGATGCGCGACACGCCGGCGGCGTTCAGGCGTTCCTTCAGCCACGTGCGCAGCTTGAGGTCCTGGTGCAGCAGTTTGGCGTATTCGGCCCCGCGGGCGAACCAGCGGCTGTCCCACGTACGGTTGATACCGAGGCGCAGACCGATCGGATTGATTTTCTGACCCATCAGGCGGCCTCACCGGCTTCGCGAACCACGATGGTGATCTCCGCGAAAGGTTTCAGGATGCGCGACGAGCGGCCACGAGCACGGCTCGCGAAACGCTTCATCACCAGGTTCTTGCCCACGAAGGCCTCGGCGACGACCAGGTTGTCGATGTCGAGGTTGTGGTTGTTCTCGGCGTTCGACACGGCGCTGTAGAGCACCTT
>JAIERG010000089.1 GCA_019747095.1 Caulobacteraceae bacterium
CGCTCGCGGAGGAAGTTTTCCAGCCCGCGCCAGCGGCGCTCGGTGAAGAACCAGGACGGATCGACCTGCTCCAGGCCCTGCGCGGCGGCGAAGGTGTCGGCCCCCTGACCGATCAGCATGACGTGGGGGGATTGTTCCATCACGGCGCGGGCGGCGGCGATGGGGTGGCGGGTGGTGGTCAGGCCCGCGACGGCCCCGGCGGACAGGTCCCGGCCGTTCATGACGGCGGCGTCGAGCTCGTTGCGGCCCTCGGCGGTGAAGACGGCGCCGCGTCCGGCGTTGAACAGGGGATCGTCCTCCATGATCTGGATCGCGGCCTGGATGGCGTCGAGCGAGGACCCGCCGTCGCGCAGGATGGCGGCCCCGGCTTCCAGCGCGCGCGACAGGGAGGCGCGGTAGGCGGCGTCCTGTTCCGGCGAAAGATCGGCGCGCTCGATGACACCGGCCCCGCCGTGGATGGCGAAGGCCCAGCGCGGCGCATCCTGGGCTGCCGCGGGCGCGGCGAGTGTGAGAGCGGCGGCGAGGCCAGCGAGGACGCGGAAGGTCATGCGGCGGGGTCCATTCCTGATTGGCGCGCCGCCATCGTGCACCGACCGGCTTGGCCAGGTCCAGCGGGGGCGGGTGAACGAAAAACGCAGTCTAAAGAGTCCAAGGAGTCCAAGTCGTCCAAGGGAATCCATGGCGTCCGCCTCGCGTCGTTACGGCCCGTTGAGCTGAGGCCCATAACGCAAGCCTAGCATCCAGCCACGTCAGAAACGGACGTAGGTACGGCGGACATCAAGGCTCGCGCTTGTGATGCGACCACTTCCACAGCCGGTAGGCGATGATGGGCGCGAAACCGCCCACCAGCGCCGCGATGAGCACGGTCCAGAAGCCGCCGCCCAGTCCGAACTGACCCACCAGCCCGCCAACGATCGCGGCGGCCAGCGGGCCCAGGAACGGCAGCCAGTGAGGGGGCGCGACCTTAATGCGCGTCGACCTTGATGACGCCGCGACGGATCTGGTCGAGCTCGATGGAGTCGAACAGGGCCTGGAAGTTGCCCTCGCCGAAGGCCTGGTTGCCCTTGCGCTGGATGATCTCGAAGAAGATCGGACCGAACATGTCCTGGGTGAAGATCTGCAAGAGCAGGCCGTCCTCGTCGGAGCCGTCGATCAGGATGCGGTTCTTGCGCATCCGGGCCACGTCCTCGCCGTGGTTGGGCAGGCGCTTGTCGATCAGCTCGAAGTAGGTCTCGATCGTGTCCTGGAAGGGCACGCCGCGATCCTTCAGCGTTTCGACCGTCTCGAAGATGTTGTCGGTGGCGAGCGCGATGTGCTGGATGCCCTCGCCGTTGTAGCGCCGCAGGAACTCCTCGATCTGGGAGTTCTCGTCCTGGCTCTCGTTCAGAGGGATGCGGATGGCGCGGTCGGGCGCGATCATGGCCTGGGAGAACAGGCCCGTCGCCTTGCCCTTGATGTCGAAATACTTCTGCTCCTCGAAGGCGAAGACCTCGCCATAGAAGCCGGACCAGGTCCGCATCTGGCCACGCCGGACGTTATGGGTCAGGTGATCCAGTAGATAGAGGCCGACGTTGTTCTTGCGCTCGGCCTCTTCCCAGCCCTCGATCTCGTCCCAGCCGTCATAAAGCGAGCCCTTCTCGCCATAGGCGTCAATCAGATAGAGCAGCGAGCCGCCGATGCCGCGCAGGACGTAGGCACCCGGCCCCAGCGCCCCACCGTCATGCATCTCGGCCGAATGGGCCCCGCGCGCGACCGCGCCTTCGTAGGCTGACCGGGCGTCTGCGACGCGGAAAGCCATGCCATTGGCCGACGGGCCGTGGTCCCTTGCGAACTCGCCAGCGTGTCCCTTGGGCTCGGTATGGACCAGAAAGCTGATGTCGCCCTGCTTCAGGCGGACGACGCCGTTGGCCGGATTACGGTGCGTCTGCACGAAGCCGAGCACCTCCAGCTGGCGGATCATGGCCTGGGGGTCGGGGCCGGTGAACTCGACGAACTCGAAGCCGTCGACGCCCAGCGGGTTCTCGCGGGCGGCCGCGTTCGTTGAGCGGGGAGCCAGATCGTCCATGGGGAGTCTCCTGAAAGCGGGGTGGCCGTCGCGTCCGGCCCATTGGCGCGGAACCTAGTGGCGCGCGGGCGGGAAGCCAACCCGGGGGTCCCAGAAGGCTTTGCAGCGCTTGCCCGCGCCGTCCACCCGTCCTAATCGCAGGGCATGGCGAACCCACCTCTGATCTGTCCGTCGATCCTCGCGTCCGACTTCGCTCGGCTCGGCGAAGAGGTCGCCGCGATCGAGGCGGCGGGGGCCGACTGGGTTCATGTGGACGTCATGGATGGCCACTTCGTGCCCAACATCACCATCGGACCTGACGTGGTGAAGGCGCTAAGGCCGCACACGACCCTGCCGTTCGACGTTCACCTGATGGTCGCGCCGGTCGATCCCTGGCTGGAGGCCTATCGGGCGGCGGGGGCCGATGTGCTGAGCGTTCATCCGGAAAGCGGGCCGCACCTGCACCGGACGTTGGGCCGTATCCGGCAACTGGGAGCCAAGGCGGGCGTGGTGCTGAACCCTGGAACGCCGCTGGCGGTCCTTGAAGAGGTCATCGACCTCGTCGACCTCGTGCTGCTGATGTCGGTCAACCCCGGCTTCGGTGGTCAGTCCTTCATCGACAGCGCCCTGAAGAAGATCGAACGGACCCGGGCCCTGCTCGATGCGGCCGGCTCGAAGGCCCACCTGCAGGTGGACGGAGGGGTCACCGCCCTGAACGCCGGGGCATGCGTGGCGGCAGGAGCCGATGCCCTCGTCGCTGGCACGGCCGTGTTCAAGGGGGGGCCATCGGCCTACGCCGCCAACATCGCGGCCCTCAAGAGTGCCCGTCCGGGAGGCGGAACTTGAACCCGATCGGGCCCTTTGCGGATCGCAATCCCCCGGCCGTGGGACCGGATGCAATCCCGGGGCTGAGGGGCGCGCCCATGCGCACGCCGGTGAAAAGCGCGGGCGTCGCGACGGGGCCGCAGCTGTGGCCCGCCATCGCAGGGCGGATGCTGACGCGGCAGATGTGGATCGAGCTCTACGGCCTGCCCGGGTATGCCCAGACGCTGGCGGCCGGAAAGGCGGTGGCCTTCGCCGCCTCGCCGCGCGATTTCCGGCCCGTGGACGGGGCGGTCGGCAAGGCCATCCTGTCGGGGAAGTTCCACCTCGCCGGCACGCACCTGGAAGTCGAGGCCGGGGGTGACCCCTGGAACCGGCCCAGCCCCTCCAAGGCCTTTGCCACCGAGCTGCATGCCTTTTCCTGGCTCCCGTCGCTCATGCAGCATGACGAGCGCGGGGGGCGTGAGGCCCTGCGGCTGACGCTCGCCTGGGCCCAGACCTTCGCCCGTTGGTCCCCCTTCGCCTGGGATCCCCAGATTCTGGCGCGGCGAACCTTCAACCTGGCTTGTGCCGCGCGCCGCATGGGGTCCGTGGCCAGTGACGCCGACCGGTTCCGGCTGGCCGACATCGTGGGCCGTCAGGCGCGTCAGCTGCTGCG
Organism: Caulobacteraceae bacterium; assembly: GCA_019747095.1. GTDB lineage: Bacteria > Pseudomonadota > Alphaproteobacteria > Caulobacterales > Caulobacteraceae > Brevundimonas. The sequence continues at coordinate 3,525 of JAIERG010000089.1, forward strand.
GCCGCCCGGAGGACAGGCGGGACAGGCCGAGCGCCTGGTCGCGGCAGCCCTGGCCGGCGCTGTCCTGGCGGGCACTCCGGGCCAGCGGATAAGGGGCGTCGCCCTGGGCCGTCTGGCGGGCGCCCTGCGGGTGACCGTGGCCGGGGACGGATCCCACGCCAGCCGGAGCCCCGAGGCCGGGCTTGAGCTGCTTCTCGATCTTCTGGCCTTGAACGAGGCGCTCTCGCAGCTGTCGGAGCCCGCGCCGGAAGCGGTATCAGGAGCAATCGTGCGACTGACGACCGCCCTTCGGCTGCAGGTCCTGCCCGATGGCCGGCTGGCGGCGTTCCAGGGCGGAGGGGCCTCCACCGCGGCGCGCGTCGCGGCCGCGCGCGCCCATGATGAACACGCCGACATTCCGGGCGGGGCCAGTGGGACAGTCGGCGGGCTGGCGCGAATCCGGTCTCCCCTGCTGACCATCATGACGGACGCCGGACCGCCGGGAAAAGGGGCCTGGTCCGAGACCGCGTGCGCCCAGCCCCTGGCGCTGGAGATCGTGTGTGGCCGGGACCGGTTGATCACCGGCTGCGGCTGGACGCCTCGCTCACCGGACCGTCAGGGTCTTCGCCTGTCGCCCGGACATTCAACCCTGACGCTGGGCGAGACCGCCTTCGCCGAGCCTCTCGGCGGATGGAAGGGCGAGCTGCTGGGGCCGCGGCTCTATGGCCGGCCGTGGAAGACGACGGTCGAGCGCCGCGACGCAGAAGGCGCGGTGTGGCTGGAAGTGGAGCACGACGCCTGGGCCGCGCCCTATGGCCTGCTGCATCAGAGGCGACTGTATCTCGACCAGCGCCTTGACGAGCTGAGAGCCGAGGAGCGGCTTCATCCGTGCCCGGAGCATCGCGGCCAGGTGCGCCAGATCGCGGCCCCCTACGCCGTGCGCTTCCATCTGGAACCGGGGGCCCAGGCCTCGCTGGCGCGGGACCGCCGCTCGATCCTGCTGCGCGGACACTCGGGCCGGGGCTGGTGGTTCCGTACCGACGGCCCGGACGTGGCCATTGAGCCCTCGGTCCATGTCGAGGACGGACTGACGCGACGGTCTCTTCAGGTCGTCGTTCGGGGATCGGCCCGCACGGACGCTGAGACCAAGATTCGCTGGAAGCTCAGTCCCGCGGGTGCGGCCGGCGACCCGGCCTGATCGGGACTAGCGCCGGATACGGATCTCGGTCTCGCCGTCGGTCCGGGCGACCGTCAGAACGGCGTCCCCGCGTGCGCCGAGCCGTGCCCCGAAGTCGGCCAGGGAGCTGACCGCGCGACCGCCGACCTCGGTGACGATGTCGCCCGCGCGCAGATCTGCTGCCGCCGCGGCAGAGCCGCCCTCGACCGCCTGAACCTGAATACCGGAGGGCGTCCGGGCGAAGCTGGCGCCGAAGGCCTGAACGGCCGTGGTGCCGATCTGGACGCCACCGGCTTCTGTGATCTCAACGTTCAGCATCGCCGAAGCCTCGGCGCCCGCCCGCAGGTAGACCAGCGTCAGGCTGGTGCCGGGAGGCGCGATTCCGACGACCGCCTGGACCGATCCGGCATTGGCCACGGGACGGTTCTGCACCCGGGTGATGATATCGCCGCGCAGCAGGCCGGCGCGGTCGGCCGGCGATCCGGGGACGACATCCTCGACAATGGCACCGCGCACGAAGCCCAGCCCGAGCTCGACCGCCCGCTCTGCCGTCAGGGAGCCAAGCGTGGCCCCGATGGCGCCGCGCGTCACCTCGCCGTTGGCGCGGAGCTGCTCGACCACAAACATCATGATCCGGGTCGGCACGGCGAAGGCAATGCCATCATTGCCGCCTGAGAAATCACCGGACAGGATCGAGGTATTGATCCCGATCAACCGGCCGCGGCTGTCCAGCAGTGGCCCGCCGGAGTTGCCCGAGTTCACCGCTGCGTCGGTCTGGATGTAGTCCTCGACCGCGTCACCCATTCCAGAGCGTCCAAGGCCAGAGACCACCCCCATGGTCAGGGTCTGATCCAGACCCAGAGGGTACCCCACGGCGAAGGCCAGGTCGCCGGTGCGCAGCGTGTCGGAATCGACCGTTTCGACCTCGGAAAGTCCGTCAGCCTGGATGCGAAGCACCGCCAGATCCGTCGCCAGATCCGAGCCGACAAGCTCGGCGTCGAGGAGGCGCCCATCAGACAGATCCACCCGGAACTTCTGCCCGCCCTCAACGACATGGTTGTTGGTGACGATGATCCCCGCCCCGGCGTCGATGATCACGCCCGATCCGCCTGAGACAGCCGCGGGTTCATTGCCGTCGCGCGAAGGACCCGAGGAAACTCCGAGGGTGGTCACCCGGACCACGGCCGGTAGCGAGCGCTCCAGGCCGGTGGCGAAGCTGAACACTCCACGCTGGCTGTCATACGGCAGGGGAAACTCGGGCGACGGGGCGGTCTGCGCCGAGGCAGCTCCGGCCATGACCAGAACGATGGCGGTTGTCGCCAGAAAACGGATGCAGTTCACAGGGGTCCCCTCGATGTCTTTGGTGAAGCCTATCGCGTGAAGTGCGCCGTGACGATGGTTCCCGGCTTCGCGTCATCAATCGTCATCCTCCCTCCATGCCGGCGCAGACTGGCGCGCACGAAGGCCAGCCCCATGCCGTGACTGTCGGGACTGGCCTGGGCATTGCCCATGCCCGGGCCCTGGTCTGCGACGCTCAGGATGGGCCCTTCCTCGGTCATGCCCGCGCGGATGACCACCGCGCCGCCGTCCGGCGAGAACTTCACGGCGTTGTCCACCAGATTGGCGACTGCGCGCTGCAACAGGGAGCGCACGCCGAGCACGGCGGCCGGCTCCACCTCGGCGCTCAGCGTCACGCCGCGTTCCTCGGCGATCGGCTGGTAAAGCTCCACGGCAGCCTCTGCGAGCGTATCAAGGCGCACGCTCTCGAACGACCAGGCCTCGCCATCGCGCAAAGCCATGGCTTCGGTCATGGCGCGGGAAATGTCGGCCAGGTCCTGCCGCGCCTCCCGGATCAGTCTGGCGCGTTCGCGCCCGTCATCGGTCATCGCCAGCTTGTCGAGCCTGGCCGTGGCGCGGGCCAGCGGCGTGCGGAAGTCGTGGGCCAGCTGATCCGCGGAATCCCGTAACCACGTCAGCAGCTCATCCAATCGGTCCAGTGTGCGGTTCACCTGACCCGAGAGTTCGGTCAACTCGGGTGCCACCGACACTTCCGGGGCGCGATATGAAAAGTCGCCAAGCGCGGCCCGATCCAGCGCCTTGCTGACCTTGGCAAGCGCGCTGGTCAGACGACGGCGGGCAAAGGTGGCCGCCGTCAGCCCCGAGACCAGGATCAGAACCCCGACCGCGAACACCGACAGGACCGCCCAGCGCCAGGCCGAACCCGCCGGGTCCACGACCCTGCCAACGGTCACCTCAAGCGCACCGACCGGGCGCCGGACGATGACGGCGTCGACCGCCCGGTTCAGGCACAGGTCGCCAGGGCCGAGCCGCACCAGGTAGACATCGGGACCGAGGTTGCTCAGTCGACGGGCCCGGACCGTCTCCAGCGCCGCCAGACCCGCCGGCTTGCCTACGGGGGCCCGGATCAGACGGATGCCCGCCCTGCCGCGCCCGGTGCGGCACGTCTCCTCCAGTGTCGTCGCCTCACGGCTGGGCCCATCCTGAAAGGCCGCCAGGACGGCCGAAATATAGGCCGCATCGGCGTCGGTCATGGACGCTGCGTCCATGGCCATGTCCGGCGGCAGTTTGGTGGCGAGGGCTCCAAAGTCCGCGAGGGCGGCCAGGGCGGCCTGCTGGCGTTGATCCAGCTGGGCAGCGCGACCGGTAATCAGAAGCGATCCCGACAGCGCAACGGCGGCAAGGATGGCCAGGGCCGATGCCAACTGGGTCGAGGTGCGGCGTCCCAGCCAGGCGACGGGGGCCGACAGATCCAGCCGTCGACGAAAGGCGTCCCAGCCGCTCACGGCACTGTCCGGTTCACGCCGCGTCCAGGTCGCGGAACACCAGGCTCTGGCTGCGAGCCGAGACGATCAGGGGATGCAGGTCCTCTCCAAGTTCCGGAGCCTGCTCCTTCAGACGGCGGCGCAGGGCCGATATGCGGGCGTCGATGATGTTGACGAAGTTGTCGGGCAGAAAGGTCCACTCGACCCAGCACCGGTCCCACAGCATGGTCTTGGTCACCGGCTGGCCGCGCGCGGTCATCAACTCGGAGACGATGGCGAACTCCAGAGGCGAAAGGTCGATCAGGCGCTCGCCCTCGGCCGTCTTGAGCTTGAGCGTGCGCGCGCCCGGCGAAAGGCGGAAAGGGCCGTTGATCAGGTCGTTGCTGACAGGCTTGGCCCGGCGCGCCACGCGGCGGAGCTGGGCGGCGATTCGAGCCAGCAGTTCCTCGTCGCCAATGGGCTTGGACAGATAGTCGTCGGCACCGCCAAGCAGACCCTCGACCCGCTGACGCTCGCCGGTCAGTGCGGTCAGCATGAGCACCGGGGCATCGGCGGATGTTCCCGGGTTGGACCGCAGCTGGCGAAGCATCTCCAGCCCATCCATCCCGGCCGTGAGGCGATCGAGGATCAGGATGTCATACGCACCGTTTCGCGCGGCCAGCAGCGCGGCTTCCCCGGCATCAAAGCGATCCACAGCCGCAAACCCCGCTGCCAGAAGGCGTTCGGCAACGTGTTCTGCCAGGGCAGGGTCATCTTCGAGCAACAAGGCGCGACGACCTGCGAATGACCCGGCCAGCGCCGCAAAGGGATCGTCGGGCATCCCGTCCGGCGCACTGGCGTCTGTTTGCGTCATCTTTGTCCCCACCTGTCGCGAGGATAGGCACCCCCTCGCCCGAACCACAATCCCGGCGATTAGGCCGGTGCGACACCCTACCGCGCCCGTCCTGAGCCGCTGCTGACCCTTCCTGACGCGTCTCGCCAAAAGATGAAGGATATTTAAGAATTCGGGCGTGTGCGGTGCCCTAGGGTCAGGTCAAGCGCGCACAAGACCGCGCCGAGGTTCGAATCCCGGGACATTTCCATGAAAAAACTGCTGATCGGCGCTGCTGCGGCGGCCCTCCTGCTCCCCTCCGTCGTCCTCGCTGACGGTCCGGACCACGACCACGCCTGCCTCGACGAGGCCTGCACCATCTGGTCGATCTTCCAGACCCCGGCCGCAAGCGTCGGGTCCTCCGGTTGGCAAGGCATCGAAGCTCCGCGATACGGCACCTGGGGTATCGACCCGGCCGGCATGGATCGTTCGGTGGCGCCGGGCGACAACTTCATGCGCTACGCCAACGGCACGGCGCTGGATCAGCTGACCATCCCGCCCGACCGCTCGAACTATGGCTCCTTCGCCTTGCTGCGGGATCTTTCGGAAAACCGGCTTGAGGCCATGATCGAGGCCCTGTTGGCGCGAACGGATCTGGTTCCGGGATCGGATGAGCAAAAGATCGCCGACGCCTATCGCAGCTACATGGACGTGGCGCGGATCGAGGCCCTGGATGCCCAGCCGCTGCAGCCCTATCTGGCGGCAATCCGGGCGATCGACAGCCATGACGCCATGGCGGCCTACATGGGCCAGACCATAGGCGCTCTCGGCGGCTCCTTCTTCGCCACAGGGATTTCCACCGACCAGAAGCAGCCCAATCGCTATGTCGTCTCAGCGGGTCAGTCGGGCTTGGGCATGCCCAACCGCGACTTTTACCTGTCGCCGCTCTACGCCGACAAGAAAGACCTCTATCTGGCCTACATCGCCCGCATGCTGGAGATGATCGGCTGGGATGACCCCAGCGGAAACGCACAGAAGATCCTGGAGCTCGAAACGCGCATTGCGCAGGCTCACTGGTCGCCGGCCGAGAACCGGAACCGGGACCGGACCTACAACGAATACACGATCCAGCAGCTGGTCGCCGATGCGCCCGGCTTCGACTGGACGGGCTACTTCGGCGCAGCCCGGCTGGGCGACATCCCGCGCCTGATCGTGCGGCAGAACACGGCCATGCCGCAGATCGCCGCCATCTATGCGGAAACGCCGATCGAAACCCTGCGCGCCTGGCAGGCCTTCCACACCACCGATCAGGCGGCGTCGCGCCTGTCCGCCCGCTTTGCGGATGCCCAGTGGGCTTTCCGTCAACGGGATCTGCAGGGCCAGCCGGAACAGCGCCCTCGCGACAAGCGCGCGATCGGTTTCGCCGAGGGTGCGCTCGGCGAGGCGCTGGGTCGCCAGTATGTGGCCCAGTACTTCCCCGCCGAGTCCAAGGCCCAGATGGAAGAACTGGTCGCCAACCTGCGCCGCGCCCTCGCCCTTCGCATCGAGACCTACGACTGGATGAGCGCCGAGACCAAGGCGGCCGCCCAGGAGAAACTGGCCAAGTTCACGGTCAAGATCGGCTATCCGGAGGAATGGCGCGACTATTCGGCGCTGGAGATCCGGGCCGATGACCTGTTCGGCAACGCTGAGCGCGCGGGCCGCTTCCGCTGGGAGTATCAGCTCAACCGCCTGAACGACCCGGTCGACAAGGCCGAGTGGGGCATGACCCCCCAGACGGTCAACGCCTATTACAACTCCACCAACAACGAGATCGTGTTCCCGGCGGCCATCCTGCAGCCGCCCTTCTTCGATCCGAACGCCGATGCCGCGGTGAACTACGGCGCGATCGGCGGGGTCATCGGTCACGAGATCGGCCACGGCTTCGACGACCAGGGCTCCAAGTCCGACGGCGACGGCGTGCTGCGCAGCTGGTGGACGCCCGAGGACCGAGCCAACTTCGAGGCCCTGACGGCACGTCTGGGAGCCCAGTACGACACCTACGAAGTCCTTCCGGGCTATTTCGTCCAGGGTGCCCTTTCGATGGGCGAAAACATCGGTGACGCGGCTGGCGTCGCGGTGGGTCTGGAGGCCTATCACCTGTCATTGAACGGCCAGCCTGCCCCGGTGCTGGACGGCTTCACGGGTGACCAGCGCTTCTTCCTCGGTTGGGCCCAGGTCTGGCAGTCCAAGGGCCGCGACGACTTCCTCAGAAACCAGGTCGCCACGGGCCCGCACAGCCCGGCCGAGTTCCGCGTGATTGGTCCGGTCCGCAACGTCGACGCCTGGTACGAGGCCTTCGACGTTCAGCCGGGCCAGCGATACTACCTGAGCCCCGAAGAGCGCGTCCGCATCTGGTGACGCAGAAAGGGCCGGAGCGGTCATCCCGCTCCGGCCCTGTTTCCTCAAGAGTCGCGGGATGAGTCAGGCGGCGTTGGCCGCGGCCTCCGCTCCGCCGTTCTTCTCCTGATAGGTCCGCACGCCGCGCGCGATGAGCTCAGCCGCCTCGCCTGCATCGCCCCAGCGCTTGACCCGCACCGACTTGTTCTTCTCCAGGTCCTTGTAACGGGTGAAGAAGTGCTCGATCTGCTCGACCATGATGGTCGGCAGCTGCCGGTAGCTGGCGATGTCGGTGTAGTAGGGATGCAGGGCATCGACCGGAACGGCCAGGATCTTGTCGTCGCCGCCGGCCTCGTCTTCCATCATCAGCACCCCGATAGGACGCGAGCGGATGACGCAGCCCGGCACCACCGGCGTCGGGTTCAGCACGATGACGTCGCAGGGGTCGCCGTCATCCGCCAGCGTGTGAGGCACGAAGCCGTAGTTGCCCGGATAGTACATGGCCGTGTGCAGGAAGCGGTCGACGAACAGCGCGCCGGAGGCCTTGTCCATCTCGTACTTCACCGGCAGGCCGCCCTGCGGGATCTCGATGACGACGTTCAGGTCCCAGGGCGGATTGGGACCGACGGGGATGGCGTCGAGGTTCATGGCGATGGCCCTGATTGATTGTGCGACTGCGAAAGGAAGCCGGGCGTGATAAGCCTGTAGAGGCCCGGCGGCAAGCGCGGGCGGACGCGGCGACACGGAGGCCGGGCGGCGAATGACTTATCTGGACTGGCTTGGCCTGGCGCTCTTCTTCCTCTGCTGGCTTGGCTATGGGCCCTTGCTGAAGGCGCTGGCGCATCGCAGCGGCTCGCTCAACGATGACATGCTGACCGTCCGGCACGCCTGGATGACGGCCATGACCCGACGCGAGGTCCGTCTGCTGGACAGCCAGCTCCTGGGCCATTCCATCAACTCCGGCTCCTTCTTCGCCTCGTCCAACCTGCTTCTGATCGCAGGCGTGGCCAGTGTCCTGTTCGGCGGGGACCAGGCGCTGCAGGGCTTTTCAGCGGTCGGGGCCGAGGACGTGCCGCAGCCCCTGCTGGAGGCCAAGCTGGGGCTGGTGCTGCTGTGCCTGGCGCGCGGCCTGCTCGATTTCATCTGGTCGATCCGCCAGATGAACTATGCCCTCGCCATGATCGGGGCTGCGCCGGAGATCACGGCGGAGGCGGACCGCGAGGCGTTTGGCCAGGCGACGGCGGATGTGCTCAACCCCGCCCTCGGTGCGTTCAGCCAGGGTGTGCGGGGCTACTACTTTGCCCTCGCCGCGGCGGCCTGGCTGTTCGGGCCGGTCTGGCTGTGCGCTGGCGTTGTGTCGGCTTTCGCCCTTCTGGTCTGGCGTCAGTCGGGATCGCCGGCGGCGCGGGCCATCCGCATGGCCCGGCGGCTGATCGAAGCGGATCGGTCAACGTCCACCTGAATTTTTGCAATGCAGCAAACGTGCTGGCCCACCCTCGCACCATGTTCGTGCCGTGAAAGCGATTACATGAAGGCGTGGCGGCACGATCGTCCTGTAACGCGGCGTGATGTCGCCATGATTAAAGCGGCTTGACGCATTGTGCATCGCAACCTAACTTGGTTTTCGACGCCTCCGGGCGTCTTGCCCTTCCTGGGCGTTTCCTCCCTATAGACTTTCATGCCGCGCCCTCGGGCGCGGCTTTTTTTCGCTCTCAGCGGGGCCAGGTCTCGCGGGCCAGGCCCGAGATG
>JAIERG010000036.1 GCA_019747095.1 Caulobacteraceae bacterium
GCGTATTCGCCGGTCCGGGCTCTGCGATCTGGACCCGGCGCGGGACGTGGTCCTGATGGCCGAGGTGCGGGACGAGGCAACCTATGTCCGGCACCACAAGCAGAAAATCGCCCTGGTCTTCGCCGCAATGCGAAGCTTCGCGCTGAGGCTGGACGGGCGAGGGGTCGCGGTCCGCTATGTCCGCATCGACGATCCGGCCAACACCCATTCCATCGTCGGTGAGCTGCATCGCGCCCTGGACGACCAGCCGTTCGAGGCCGTGGCGATCACCGAATGCGGCGAGTGGCGGCTGGCCGAGGCTCTGGCGGCCTTTGCCTGCGTCGCGGGGATTCCCGTCGATATCCGCGAGGACACCCGCTTCATCTGTTCGCACGACCGCTTCCGCCGCTGGGCCTCGGGCAAGAGCCAGCTGCGGATGGAGTTCTTCTATCGTGAGATGCGCAAGGAAAACGGCCTTCTGCTGGACGATGGGCAGCCTGTCGGCGGCCAGTGGAACTACGATGCCGAAAACCGCAAGAAGCTGCCCAAGGGCGTGCGTACGCCAAGGCGCTTGCGAATATCTCCCGACGCGGTGGCCAAGGGTGCCATCGCCGACGTGGCGCGGCTGTTCCCCGACCACTTCGGCGACCTCGATGCGTTCGGCTGGCCCACCACGGCGGAGCAGGCGGAGGAGGTTCTTGCGGACTTCCTGTCGAAAATCCTCCCGGGTTTCGGCGATTGGCAGGACGCCATGGCGTATGGCGAGCCGTGGATGTGGCACGGCTTGATCTCGACCTCGATCAACCTCGGCCTGCTCGATCCGCGGGATGTGTGCCGCCGGGCCGAAGTCGAGTACCGCAAGGGCCACGCGCCGCTGAACGCGGTCGAGGGCTTCATTCGCCAGATCCTGGGCTGGCGCGAGTTCGTGCGTGGCATCTACTGGCTGAAAGTGCCGGAGTATCGCGAACGCAACTTCCTCGATGCAGACCGCGCCTTGCCGTGGTTCTTCTGGTCGGGCGAAACCGATATGGCCTGCGTCGCCGACACGATCACGACAACCAAACGCAACGCCTACGCACATCACATCCAGCGGCTGATGGTGACTGGCAATCTGGCCATGCTGCTGGGCGTGCACCCGGACGCCGTCGACGACTGGTACATGAGCGTCTACGCCGACGCCTATGAGTGGGTGGAGATGCCCAACACCCGGGGCATGGCGACCTTCGCCGATGGCGGCATCGTGGGGTCCAAGCCCTATGCGGCGTCCGGCGCCTACATCGACCGGATGAGCGACTACTGCGGCGGCTGTCGCTACGACGTGAAGGCCAAGACCGGGGAGGGGGCCTGTCCGTTCAACCGGCTCTACTGGGGCTTTCTAGAGCGCAACCGGGATCGCTTGCGCGACAATGTCCGTCTCGCCATGCCCTACCGTACACTTGATAACTTCGGTACCGAGCGAAGGGCGGTTCTCTTGGCCGAAGCCGAGGCCACCCGTGAGGCTCTGGGCGCGATCAGACGCTGATGCTGCCTAGGCGATGATGTCCGGCAGGATCCGGCTCTCCAGCTTCACGATTTCATCGCGCAGAATGAGCTTCTTGCGCTTGAGACGGGCGATCAGCAGCTGATCTGGAACCGGCATGTGCGACAGCGCCTCGATGGAGGCATCCAGGTCCGCGTGCTCCAGTCGCAGCACCTTGACCTGCGCGCGCAGCGCCAGCTCTTCCTCTGTCAGAAAGGGGGTGTCGTCGTTCATGGTGAGCCCTGCGAGGAGGGCTTATACTCCAGCCCAGAAGACGCCGGAAGACGCTCCGCCAGCGCTGCAAGGGCCTGACGCGGCACGACGCGCGACCAGACTCGCGCGACCACCACGAGCGCGTCGAGCGTGGATTTCGGCGAGTCGCCGGTCCCTGGAAGAAGGGACTCGAGATCGGCCATCAGGGCGCGCTCGGCGGCCAGTTCCACAGCTTTCACCTGATCGCGCAGAGCCGCCCGCCCAGCATCGCCGATGTCGGGGATCGGTGATTTCAGCGTCCTCCGGATCGCTCGCAGTGGCCCGATCGCCGCACCATCCCACGCGCGTGCTGCGTCGCACGCAGCCTCGATGATCTCCTCGTCGAGCGAACGCCCGGTCGCTGCTGTCCACGCCGCCCAGAGAAGTAGGGGCACGTTCTGCCCGTGCACATCCTGGAGCGTCAGGCAGGCCTCCGAAACGCCCTGACCGCGATAGGCGGCCAGCGCCCAGTCCCAGAAGTCACTCATTCCGCGTGCGATGGACCCTTGAGCCCGTCCCAGCGTTTCACCGATCTCCAGTCGAGGCCGAACAGATCCAGCGCACGTCCGACCGACTGATCCACCATCTCGGCGATTGATGCCGGCCGAGCGTAAAGGGCCGGAAGAGGCGGAGCGATGGTGGCACCCATCTCTGCCAGCGCCGTCATGGTGCGCAGGTGGCCGAGGTGGAAAGGGGTCTCGCGCACCATAAGGACCAGGGGGCGGCGCTCCTTGAGGACCACATCGGCGGCGCGGGTGAGCAGCGTCGATGTTACGCCTGTGGCGATCTCGCTCATCGTCCGGACGGAGCACGGAGCGACGATCATCCCCAGGGTTCGGAAAGAGCCCGACGCGATCGTCGCGCCCACGTCGTTCAAGCGGTGAACCACACTCGCCTTGGCTGTCAGGTCATCAGGGGAGAGGTCCGTCTCCTGCGACAAAGTGAGCAGGGCCGCCCTGGTGACAACCAGGTGACTCTCGACTCCGAGGTCCCGAAGCGCATCCAGCACACGAGCGCCATAAATCGCGCCTGATGCGCCGGAAATGCCGACAACCAGGCGTCGCGGGGACGGTGCGGCTCCGTTCACAACTTGGTCCATTTTCGAGGGGAGGCTGCTGATGAGGAAAGTCTGGGTCCGGATGTTTGGATAACAACGTCTTGCGTCACCGAAACGTGATTCCCCAAGTCGTCAATCCGGGCGCTCACTACCCTCGTCCCTTAGACATGGAGGCGCAAGCCATGACCATAGAAGCTCGTATCCGCGAATTGGGAAACCGTCACCGCATGCTGGATGAGACCATTCAGCGCGAGTTCGGCCGACCCTCCGTGGATGAGTTGCAGGTCAGGGAGCTGAAGCGACAGAAGCTCCGGCTCAAGGAGGAGATTACCAGTCTGGAGGCGCGGGCCGGGTAGGTCTTCGTCTCCTGAAAAAAACGAACGGCCCCGGAGCGATCCGGGGCCGTTTTTCTTGACGGTCAGCGAAGCTGATAGGTCACGGTGGCGACGACGCGAACCCGCTTCTCGAGGGACGTGGCTTCGTTGTCGACGTCCTCCCGCGCCAGGATCTCGAACGAGCCTTGCGTCGCCTGACGAATTGGACCCAGAGGCGCGCCTGCGTCCTCGGCGAACTGCTCCGCGCCGGAGCGGGCGGATGCTGTGGCTTCGGCGATCATTGCAGGCCGGATGTCGTTCAGCTTCGTGAAGACATAGGTCGGTGGCGTGAAATCAAGCAGCACGCCCTGCCGAACGAGGTCGTTCAGTGCGCGTTCGGTTTGAGCAACGCGGGCAACATCTGTGGTGCGCACCGTCACCGTCTGCGCCACGACATAGCGTGGTGTTCCAGGCGAGGGCGCGTAGCTCTGGGACTGGGTATCGGTGACCTCCAGCCGACCGATCGTGACGGTGTCATCCGCATAGCCCTGCTGGGTCAGGAAGCTACGGACCCGGGTAAGGTCTGCGTCGATCTGGCTCTGTACGGCCGGGAGATCCTCACCGGCGACTGTGAAGCGCAGCGGCAGGATCGCGAGATCTGCGGTGACATTGCGTTCCGCAAGGCCTCTGACCGTCACCTGCCGGTTACCGGTCTGGGCGTTGATGACGCCTCCGCCGATGGCGACGCCAGCGCCGATCAGTCCGACCGCGATCAGACCCCCGAAAACGATAGGCGGAAGAAGATTGCGATCCGAGGCGGTCACGGCGGTTTCTCCTGGTTGAGGCTCAACCCTGATCGCTAACCGCTGTTGCCGCCAGTGATCCTTCCTGACGCCGCGGCCTCCAGCGCCAGCAGACGGCAGGCCGAAGCCAGCGACCTTCGTCCGCGCGTCTCATCGATCCAGCCCAGAAGCCCGGCCTGACTAAGGCCTCGCTGTGCAGCGACCTCGTCCAGAACCGCCCAGAACTCCGGTTCCAGCGCCACCGACGTGGCGTGACCCGCAAGGACAACGGAGCGTTTCATGAGCACGGGCGAACTCCGTATCACCGCTTGGGTCAGGACGTGAGTTGCGATAGACTATGCGCCTCTCAGCCGGATGTAACCGATGACGATGGACGCAGTCGTCTATCCCGACGATTTTCAGGAGATCGCTCCCCAGCGATTGCGGCCGCTGGCCGCGTTCAAGGCCTTCAATCGCCTGATCCGCGACAAGGAAGACACTGCACAGGTGTTCGAGATCATGCGCGCCCTGACGGGCGCGTCTGGTGCGAAGGGCTATAACCGCATGCTGCGAACCGTCGAGGGCGGTCGCCAGGCCTTTCTGCGACAGGAGCTGGCCCATCGTCTCGATGATCCGGCGTGGCTGGCCCGTTTTGCGTCTGGTACCGTTGGCGGTGAGTATCGTGCCTTTCGCGAAGCCCGCGGTTTCACGGCCGATGGCCTTGCGGAAACTGCGCGTGAGGTTGCGCCCGAGATCGATGCGCCCCACCCCGTCGTCTGGTACTCGCGTCGCCTGCGCGACATCCATGACATCTGGCACGTTCTGACCGGCTACGGAACGGATGCGCTCGGAGAAGCCTGCGTCGTGTCCTTCTCCTATGGCCAGACCCAGAATCTGGGCTTTGCCTTCATTGGCTGGGGCGCAGCGCGAGAAATCCAGCGCGAGAACCGCGCGATCCCGGCGCGGCGAGCGGTCTGGCAGGCTTGGCGGAACGGTCGCCGGGCCGAGTGGCTCCCCTCTTTGGACTACGAGGCCCTGTTCGCCGAGCCGCTCGAGACCGCCCGTGTTCGGCTCGGCATTCGTCCTCCGACGATCTACGCCAGTGTGCCTGAAGCCTCGCGCGCCGCTTTGAAACTGCGCGCCTGATTTCTGTCAGCAGTCCACCCGGCCGCGGTTGCGCGGCGGCGAGGATGGGCGCAAGCGGAGCCGCTTTCGCTCCCATCGCCGAGTCACCGCCTTGTCTTTTCCGTCCATTGCAAAGCCATCAGTGGGCGCGCTGGCCATGGCGGGAGTCATCGTCTGCGCCGTCATCTGGGGGACGACGTGGTACGCCATCACGTGGCAGCTGGGGACGGTTGACCCAGCCGCGTCCCTGACCTGGCGGTTTGGGTTGGCGGCACTCCTGATCTTCGCGGGATGCGGGGTTTCTCGGCGCTCGCTGGCGCTGACCCGTGGCCAGCATCTGGCGGCGGTGGGGCAGGGCGCGTTCGTCTTCGCGGTCAGCTACTCCTTCACCTACGCGGCCGAGGAAAACGTTACCTCGGCCATTGTCGCTGTGGTGTTCGCTAGCCTTGCCTTCCTGAACCTCGTGCTGTTCCGGCTCGTCGTCGGCCAGAGGGCCCACCGCGCGGCCTGGTTTGGTGCGTCGCTCGGCATCGTTGGCGTGGCCGTGTTGTCGGGCGGGGAAGTTCTGGGCGAAGGCCTCGACCGCCGGGCCCTGATCGGCATCGGTCTTGCGCTGCTCGCTGTGATCAGCTCCGCCATAGGAAACTACTTCTCCTGGCGGGGTCAGCAGTCGGGTTCAGCCATCCTGCCTCAAACCGCGTGGGCCATGGCCTATGGCACGGGCATGCTGGCGGTGTTCGGGCTGGCGACTGGCGCCCGGTTCACCATCGATCCGACCCCCGGCTACGTGATTTCGCTGCTGTATCTGGCCGTGTTCGGATCGGTCATCGCCTTCGTGACCTACTTCGCCGTGGCCAAGGCACGCGGTTATGCGCTGGCCAGCTATATATCCGCGCTCACGCCGCCGATCGCCATGCTCGTCTCGGCCGTATTCGAGAACGCCCGCTTTGGATGGTCGGCGGCGTTGGGGCTCGCCCTTGTGCTCGGAGGGCAGGTGCTGCTCGCGCGTGCACCCCGAGCAGACTAGCTGAACCAGCCCTTCTTTTTCGGCTTCGGTTCGGCCCCGGCCGTACCGGCTTGCCGCTGCTCGCGCTCGCGCTCGCGCATCGCCTTGGCGCGCTGCAGGGCCGTCAGCGCGATCAGGCTATGCCGGCGAGGGTCAGATGAGCCGGTCATGTCAGTCTTCCCGCTTCGACTGATCCAGAAGCCGCTGGACCCGCTCACGCTCAACGTCGGCGGCCTTGCGCTCAGCCTTTGTGCGGCCATGTGAGGCACGGTTGCTGGCCGCGTTCGCCTTGGCTTCCGCCTTGTCGCGGGCCTTGCGTGCCCGGTTCAGGTTGATGACCTCGCCCATCTCGATCTCTCAAGTGCCGCAGCGGAGCGGCGTGATTGCGCTCCCGACGCCGGGGGAAGCCAACGTAGCCGCGCCCGCCATCAAGCGCCATGGCATCCCGTCATTTGGCCCGGTCATGGCCATCGGCCCTTTGGCTCTGCGCTGGAGCCCGACATTGCGTGATCCGGGTCGACCTCGACACACGGCCTCGGACGCCAGTTGATGCGAATTCACCTGGCCGCTGCTGCCAAATGCCGAGGGTTGGCCTATCTATGGGCCGTCGGCAATCGGTCGAACGGGAGACAACGCGCGTGATCCGACTGATCCTGAACATCCTGTGGTTCATCTTCGGCGGGTGGATCAGCGGCCTTTTGTGGCTGCTGGGCGGCGCGATCCTGGCCATCACCATCGTCGGCCTGCCCTGGACCCGCGCGGCTTGGCGCATCGCCAGCTATTCGTTCTGGCCGTTCGGGCGCGAGGTCGTCTGGGCCGGCGAGGCCGAGGGCCAAGGGATCGGCTGCTTCGGCATCGGCCTGAACATCATCTGGTTCGTGTTCGCCGGCTGGTACATCGCCCTGTCGCACCTGTTGATCGCGATCGCCGAGTTCATCTCGATCATCGGCATCCCCTTCGCCCTCAAGGATCTGGAGCTGGCGAAGCTCGCCCTGGCACCGGTCGGTGCAACGATCCGCGACAAGCCCTGATCAGTCGTCTGACAGCAGGGCCTTCAGCATGGTCTCGCGTCGGGTCAGGAAGTTCCGAGTGACCTGATAGTGATCGGTGTCCTCGTACTCGATCCGGTCCAGCCCGTGCCGCGACGCCTGGTAGATCCAGGCGTTCGGGTATCCGAGCAGGATCGGCGAATGGGTCGCGATGATCAGTTGGGACCGGGCCATGACCAGCTCGTGCATTCGCGCGAGGAACGACAGCTGTCGGCTGGGCGACAGGGCAGCCTCCGGTTCGTCAAGAATATATAGGCCGTCACCGACGAAGCGATTGTCGAACAAGGCGAAGAAACTTTCGCCATGTGACTGTTCGTGAAGCGATTTCTGGCCGTATCGACTGGCGCCGACGTCCTCGAGGTAGCTGGCCACGGTGAAGAAGCTCTCGGCTCTCAGGAAAAAGCCGTCCTTGACGCCAACGGGGGCCCGAACGGGCCGAACGAACTTGTGCAACGGTGAATGGCTCTCACGTGTACCGAACCTGTGCTCGCGTCCGCCGCCCTCGGGATTGAAGCCCCAGGCGACGGCGAGGGCCTCGATCAACGTCGACTTGCCCGATCCATTCTCACCGACGAGGAACGTCACATTGGGGTGGAACATCAGACTGTGCAGCGATCGCAACACCGGCAGGTTGAACGGATAGCCGCCGTCGTCCCACCCCTCGCGCCGCTCGAAGCGCGCCTCGATCCAGTAAGGGCGGGTCAGAGCAGCCAATGTCACGTTACTCCGGCCAGATCCAGTTTTCCGGACGTGCCGCCTCGTCGAACTTGGCCCTGGTCAGGTCGCCGCCGCACTGACGAGGGTGCAGAAGTCGGCTTCGTCTCTTTGCGCCCACGCCGCCCGCATAAAGGCTCCCTGATACCAGCCATAGGCAGCAGGATCATTGGACAGCCGCTCATAGTTGGCCTGGAAGTAGGTTTGAGGGTCTTCGCCCTCAGGCACTGGATTGGGCAGGGCGGCGAGGAAGCGATTGTAGTTTTCGATCCGCTCCGGCAGCCGAGCCCGCTCGGCCGGATCCAGAGCCCAGTAGGCGAGAGCGATCCGGTTGGCGTTCACCTCCCCGGACCAGAAGTCCTGTTGGTCGTAGGAACCGGTCGAGAGTTCCACAAAGTGACCCAGCTCGTGGGGAACGAGCAGGCTGTTGAAGATCTCCGCGAACTGCTGCTCAGCCGTCAGGCCGAGGGTCCCGGCGGCAGCCCAGGCGGTGACTAGGTCCTGCACGAAGGGCGGTGCGTCCGCCCATCGCGACAGATGTACCGAGCGATCACTTTCGTAGAAGGACACGATCGACGGAGCCGAGTCGACGACGACGCCCGGCACATAGCTCGGTTCGACGCCGCACCTGCGAAGTTCCCCCACGAACCGGTCGATCATGCTCTCTGTCTGAGCAATCAAGGGATCGCCTGACTGGGCCGCTGCCGGCTCGGACGCCGCCGCAAAGGAGAAACCGATTGTTAGAGCGAGGGCGATCCGGCGAAGGGACATGAACGGCTCCATGGAACTCCGTCCGGCGACTAGACCGTGATTCTGGACCCGAGCCATGCCTCAGCCCGGCGAGATCATCTTCTCCGGGCGCACGGCCTCGTCGAACTCCGCGTCGGTCAGATAGCCGCCGCCGACCGCTTCCTGGCGCAGCGTCGTGCCGTTCTTGTGTGCCGTCTTGGCGATCTTGGCGCAGGCGTCGTAACCCAGCTTGCCGTTCAGGGCGGTGACCAACATCAGCGAGTTGTTCAGCCCGCGCTCGATGTTGTCGATCCGCGGCTCGATGCCGACCACGCAGTTGTCGGTGAAGCTGATCGCAGCGTCGGCCATCAGGCGCACCGACTGCAGGAAGTTGTAGGCCATCACCGGGTTAAAGACGTTCAGCTCGAAATGCCCCTGCGACCCGGCGAAGGTGATCGCCGCGTGGTTTCCGAACACCTGGACGCAGACCTGCGTCAGGGCCTCGCACTGGGTCGGATTGACCTTGCCCGGCATGATGGAGCTGCCCGGTTCGTTCTCCGGCAGGGCCAGTTCGCCGAGGCCCGAGCGGGGCCCGGAGCCCAGGAAGCGGATGTCGTTGGCGATCTTGAACAGCGACGCGGCGACCGTGTTGATCGCCCCGTGGCTCATGACCATGGCGTCGTGGGCGGCCAGGGCCTCGAACTTGTTCGGCGCGGTGGTGAAGTTTAGGCCGGTGATCTGGGCGATCTTCTCGGCCACGCCCTCGGCGAAACCGATCGGGGCATTCAGGCCCGTTCCAACGGCCGTCCCGCCTTGAGCCAGCTGCATCAGGTCGGGCAAGGTTTGCTCAATCCGTTCAATGCCCTTCGTCACCTGTTGAACGTAACCTGAGAACTCCTGACCTAGCGTAAGGGGCGTGGCGTCCTGAGTGTGGGTGCGGCCGATCTTGATGATGGCCTTCCACGCTTCGGCCTTGTCGTTCAGCGCGTTCCGGAGCTTGGCCAGCGCCGGCAGCAGGCGATGCACGACCTCCTCGGCGCAGGCGACGTGCATGGCCGTCGGATAGGTGTCGTTGGACGACTGGCTCATGTTGACGTGGTCGTTGGGGTGGACCGGCTTCTTTGACCCCATCTCGCCGCCCAGGATTTCGATCGCCCGGTTCGAGATCACCTCATTGGCGTTCATGTTGGACTGGGTGCCCGACCCCGTCTGCCATACGACCAGGGGGAAGTGATCGTTGAGCTTGCCCTCGATCACCTCGTCGGCCGCCTGAATGATCGCCTTGCCGATCGCGGGGTCCAGTCGGCCCAGCGCCATGTTGGTCTCGGCCGCCGCGCGCTTGACGATCCCCAAGGCCCGCACGATCGGCAGGGGCTGCTTTTCCCAGCCGATCCTGAAGTTCCCCAGCGACCGCTGCGCCTGGGCGCCCCAGTAGCGGTCGGCGGCGACCTCGATGGGGCCGAAGGTGTCGGTCTCGGTGCGGACGTCGGTCATGGTCGTCAGGACTCGCGAAGGCGTGGCGGGAAGATGCGCAGGCGTGTAGCACGGGCGCATGACCGGGCAAGGCGGACGCGCGTGACCTCAGACTGGATCGTCTCCGGCAAGGTGCGCGCGCGGGAGGAGGGGGGCGCCGTCGTCGTCATGATCGACGGCCTGACCACCCAGGCCAAATACTACAAGCCGCTGGTCTATGAGTTCTTCCGCAAGGAGTGGCGCGGAACCCGGCCGTCCTACGGCGACTTCGTGGTCGAGATCGTTATGGAGCACGTCGGCGAGCCGCCGTGGATGGACCTCGACAACCTGGCAAAGGCCCTGCTGGACGCCATCAAGGGCTATCTGTTCCACGATGACGCACAAGTGGCTCGTCTGCTGGTCGAACGACGCGAGGGCGAGCGTGAGCGCATCACAATCCGTGCGTTTCCGCGTCAGGGAGCCTCGGGCGGACCCGGATAGCGCTCGAACGCGGGGAGCCGGTCCAGATGGCCCATCCAACCGATGCGTTCGGCGACCTCTATCTGGCCCTGGAGAGGGATGGCGTCAGGATCGTCCAGCGTAGCGCTCTGAACGTCGATCTGATTCGGGAAGATCACATCGTTCGTGTAGAATAGACCGGTGCCACACACGCCGCAGAAACCGCGTCTTCCATGCTCGGAAGAGGCGTACCAGACAGTGTCGCCCTTGATTCTGACCTGATCCGCAGGAGCGAGCGCCCAGGCTACCGCAGGTGCGCCTGCGGATTTTCGGCAGTCCATGCAGTGGCAAAGAGCGTGGTGGATCGCCTCGCTCGTGGTTTCATAGCGGATCGCGCCGCAGTGGCAGCCACCGGTTAGCATGTGGGTCTCCTCTTGGGTGCGCCTCAAGCATACGGCCTCCCAGCTGCCGACGGGGTGTCAGGATGACGGCCGATTGAACCTCAGCGTCGGGGCCAGCAGTTGCATGTTCGCCCCGATGAAGACCTGCGGCTCCGAGGCCGGGCTCAGCCCCTCGGCTTCCTCGCGGTCCTTGACGCATGACCGCACGGCGTTGCCGAGCGCGATGAAATCGGTGGCCGTGGGCAGTCGTTCGATCACGCATCCGTCGAAATAGGGATAGACGGCGTCCTCGCTGCACCCGAAAGAGGCCCGGTCTCGCCGCGCCGCCGTCATGATCAAGCGGTTGGGGCCTGAGAGCGCATCGGTGAACGAACCGGAGAAGCAAGCCGACAGCACCAGCACTGTCGGCCGCTCGCCGCACCAATTCCGCACCAGGGTTGCGAGGAGCGTAGGGGTGAGGATGACGTCCGGCCCAAAGACGATCTGCTCCGGCAGGCCGTGCGAGGTGATGTAAAGAAAGCAGCCGCGTTGGGCCCGCGAGGTCGTCTCTGCGATGCGCCGCACGGCATCCTCGGCCGTCGTGACCGGGCGCGCATCGGGCCGCAACGATACATCGACCATGTCCGCCCGGCTGAAGCCCGACGCCAGGAAGCCCGCTGTCAGGTCTCGGCGCGCGTTGTCAAAGGCCTGGATAGGCTCGCCGGTGCTGGTCCTCCAGTCCGCCGCGACAATGGCCGAGGCCCACCCGTCGAATCGGCTCTGGGCCGATGCTGACCCGGCGGCCAGCCAGACCATGATGATGACGAGGGCTCTAACCACAGACGTCTCCGAAACCGAGGTTCGGAGGTTAGCGCGGACAATGCGGCCGTGAAGCCTACTTCTTACGGAACTGGTCGAGGGAGACGACCTTCGGACCCTCATCGCCTGTCGCTGCGGGCTCGGGCCGCTTGGGTGGCGCTGGCAGTTCGGCCACCGTCTGCGGCGCGATTTCAGGGGCCTCGAACTGAAGCAGGAACTGCACGCTCGGGTCATAGAAGCGCGTGACCGCGTTGTAGGGCACCGTCAGCACCTTGGGCATGCCACCGAACTTCAGCATGACCGAGAACAGGTCGTGCTCGACGGCGAGGTCCCAATACTGGTGCTGAAGCACCACGGTCATCTCGTCCGGATACTTGGCCACAACGTCCGGCGGCACCGAGACGCCGGGCGCGCGGGTCTTGAAGGTGATGTAGAAATGGTGGGCCCCGGGGATCCCCTGCGGGCTGGCGGCGCGTTCGAGAGCAGCGCGGATCACCCCACGCAGTGCGTCCTGCGCGAGCTTCTCGTACTGCATCTCGTCGATCGGCTGGGCGTCGTCGGCCATGAAAACCCTCACTGACCGCACGTGATAGCGGCCACGCGCGACGGGCGAAAGATAGGATTTTGCGGCAAAGCGTAGGGATCCCGCTGCTGCGCGCACGAGGTCGTTGTCGAGGAAGTCCCGGGCTTCTGTTGCCAGGCGCCCGGGGGGCCCCGCCTGGGGATCTGAACCCCCAGGACTTAAGTGTTCGAAATCAACCGAACCGCATTACGCGGCGAGGCGGACTTCTCCAGCGAAGTTATCGTT